>JBJXGS010000321.1:0-51020 GCA_046160545.1 Burkholderiales bacterium | reverse complement strand
CGAAGGGCTTGCCCAGATCGGCCGACTCGGCCACGGTGGGAATATCGGGTGCCGCCGCCAGGCGCTTGGCCGACGCCACGCCGACGATGCGCAGGCGCCCGCTCTGGTGGTGCGGCAGCGAGCTGCCCAGGGTGTCCGCGGTCATCTCGATCTGGCCACCGATCAGGTCCTGCCGCGCCGGAACAGCGCCCTTGTAGGGCACATGTGTGATGGCGGCGCCCGTCATCTGCTTCAGGCGTTCGGCGGCGACGTGCATCAGCGTGCCAGTCCCGGGAGAGCCGTAGTTGTACTTGCCCGGATTGATCTTCGACGCGATGACCACGGTCTTCAACGTGCGCGGCATCTGCGGTGACACCGCAAAGACGATTGGCGCGCCACCGAGCGTGGCGATGAAACTGAAATCGGCGAGGGCGTCGTACTGCGGCCTGCTTTGCACGAGGTTGTACAGCGCGTGTGTCGACGCCGTGCCGAACAGCAGTGAGTGGCCGTCGGCGGCGCTACGCATCACGTCGAGCGAACCGATGGCGCCGGAAGCACCGGCCTTGTTCTCGACGACCACGGGCTGGCCTAACTGCTTGCCGAGCGCGTCGGCGTAGACGCGCGCAAAGACATCAGTCGGACCGCCGGCGGGAAACGGGACCACCATGCGCAGTGGCCTGGAAGGAAAAGCCTGCGCGCCCACGTTGCAAAGGGGCAGGCCGGCAAAGAAGCCGGCCGCAAGGAGATGTCGTCTTCGCATGGATGTTTCCGGGGCGCAAATATGAATCGGTGAGACAGCGGACGCTTAAGGTTAGTCGATCCTGACGCCGTGGCGACTGCGATCGCCCACCGCTTGATTCAGCGGACTCAAGGCCGCCCCTCCAGCGCGTCCCGAAGCCCGCGGTGCAAGTGCACGATGGCGCTTTCATAGTGACCAAAAGTGAACGCGTCATTCGCGCCGGATCCGATGCTGCGCTGAATGCCGGCGACGAGATTGCGGTCCTCGATGAGGCCGGTTTCGGAGACGAACGCTCGATCGTGCTTCGCCGCCGCCAGCGCTTCTTCTCCAGCGCCGTGACTCATGGACCAGACCATCTGGCGCGTCGTGCCCACACCGGTCGGCTCCTGCACGGTGAGGTTGGTGTGGCTCGAGAGTTGCGTGAGGTGGGCATTCGGAAACAGGTGCCAGACATAGGTCACGCGCCCTTCGACCTGACGCGCCTCGGCAGGGCGATCCGCCAGTTTCTCGATACGGCGGAACGGAAAGGTGACCCTGCTGCCCCGGCCGAAGAAATCAATCAGGTTCAGGTTGTCGTAACCGTAGGGATAGAAGGTCTCCGCATGCGCGTAGCGGATGTGATAACCCTCCAGCGAGGCTTCCAGCAACACCTTCCAGTTGCCCTCGATCTCGCGCTCGACATAATCGAACAGCTGCGCGCCGGGCTTGAGCATTTGCGGGTATTCGTCGATCGCGCCGGGCGCGGCGCCGACCTGCGTGACAAAGATGAGCCCGTATTTTTCCTCGGCGTGCACGGGCACCAGGCCATGCTGCTCACGGTTCAGGCCGGGAAATCCCTTATCGTGCGGGATGTGGCGAAGCGTGCCGTCGAGTGCATAGGTCCAGGCATGGTACGGGCATACGAAGGACCGCGCAGAACCCGCGCCTTGCGCAACCTGCATGCCGCGGTGGCGGCAGGCATTGCGAAACGCCCGCACGACGCCGTCATTGCCGCGCACGACCAGGAGCGGGACACCGGCCGTGGTGCGCGCCAGATAGTCGCCGGGATTGAGGATGGCAGCAGAGGGGCAGAAGGGTACCGCGGTCGAACGCATCAGCGCAAGTTCCGCGGCCAGACGCTCCGGCGAGGTGTAGTTCGCCACCGGTTCGCGCCACACGGTGTCACCCGTATCGGTGGTTCCGGCTGCGACGTGCTCGAGCACACGCTGCACCACAGACAAATCGTCTACGCCTGCTGCCATACTCGCTTCCTCCGCATGCGGAAACGTTCCCGTGAATGCGCTATGCCCCGCTTTCAGTTGCACTTCAAGCCGGTTCCGGCCGCTGGCTTCCGCCTCGGCGGCTCGCGGCGCTGCGCCTGGCGCGAGGGGTGCCATTATCGCGTCACGCCTATCAATGCGATTCCCGCCGGTCGATCAGGCGCAGCGCGAACCATGGATTCTGCGGTTACGGAGTGCGCAAGACGTGTTGGGGCACTTAGATTAACTCCGAATTACCGCCTCGGGTCGGCCACCGACATCTGCAGGAGACGCAAGTCAAAAGCAAGGTAGCCGGCTGCGGCCAATTGGCGCCCAGTACCGTAGCGTTGCAACCCGACGATTGATCCTCTACACCTGCCAACAAGGATTCTTCATCCCATCAGGAGATCATCCGACGAACAGGCGAGGATCGATCGCCCCCTGCGTGACTTGGCTCAAGCGCGCATACTGAGCGGATCGCAAGGGGGGGCAATGACCGATCGCCGCAAACTGGTTTTCACACTCGGCGCTGCCCCGCTCGCGCAACCGTTCGGCTCTCTTGCACAGCCGCAAGGCAGAACGGCGGCAGCAACCGCGTCAAGAGTCTGGCGCATCGGCTTTCTGACGCTACCGAGCCGCGCGGTCGGCGCGGCCTATTACGCAGCCTTTGTGCAACGCCTGCGCGAGTTGGGGTATGCAGAGGGCAGCAATCTGGTCGTCGAGGTACGCTCCGCAGACGGTGACGTGCCGCGCCTCACCGCCCTGGCGGCAGAGCTGGTGCAACTGAAGGTCAATCTTATCGTCGCGGTGGGAAATCAGGCCACCAGCGCCGCCAAGGAAGCGACCACCTCGATCCCGATCGTCATGCCCATCACCAACGACCCGGTCGGCAACGGCTACATCGCGAGCCTGGGGCGGCCCGGGGGCAACATCACCGGGCTTGCCGACATTTCATTTGAACTGGCACCCAAGCGCATCGAGATGCTGCTTGCCATGACGGCGTCCAAGGCGCCCAAAGTTTCGCGCGTGGCGGTCCTGGGGCCTTCCGACAATCCGGTGATGCGCAGGCAGATGGGGTTCCTGCAAGAGGCCAGCGCCCGCCTGGGTGTCAGCTTCGTGCCGCTCTATGCGCTCACCCCCGAGGCGATCGAGCAGGCGTTCGCTTCCATGCGCGAGCAGAAGGCCACTGCGCTGATGGTGGTGCCGCATCCGTTTCTGGTGCAACAACGCAACCAGATCGCACAACTGGCTCTGCAACACCGCTTGCCGGTGTCGGCGCCCTATGCCGCTTTTGCGGAAGCCGGCTGCCTGCTCAGTTACGGCATGGACCCGCTGGACACCGCGCGGCGCGCGGCTATCTTTGTCGACAGGATTTTCAAGGGCGCAAAACCTGCGGACCTGCCGGTAGAGCAACCAACCACGTTCGAGCTGATGATCAACGGCAGGACCGCGAATGCCCTGGGCCTGACCATTCCGCAGGAGTTGCTGATCAGCGCCAGCAAGGTGTTCGAATAGTCTGGTCACGCGAGCGGTTGTCGGACAGAATCCTGCGCAGCAGGCGCGCCTGACTGGCTGCGGCGCGGCGGCCGCCCGACTTAAACCCGAACTGATATTCAGGTTAATTCCGTTCTGTCCGGACTCTAGACCAGGCCTGTTACGACCAATGGTGAATCCGCCCCAGAGAAGACCCGAGCGAACACCAGGAATTCCGCCTTGACATCCGGCCGGTTTTTTCGATAATCTGAATGGATATTCCAGTTTCGCCATGCCCCGCACCACTCCCGTTTCAGCATCCGCCAGGCCGCTGGTCCTTCCGGCCAAGCAGGCGCGCAGCCGCCAGACGCGCGACCGCCTGCTGGCCACCGGACGCCTGCTGCTGGACAAGGGCGTGTTCGAGGAGACGACCATCGCCGATCTGGCGCGCCAGTCGGGCTGCTCGGTAGGCTCGTTCTACTTCCGCTTTCAGGACAAGGAGGCGTTCTACCTGGCGGTGCTGGCGGCAGTTGAAGAGGAGGTCGCGGCCCGCGTGCAGCAGCGCGTCAACGAAGTCTCGGTCGCCCGACTCTCCGCGGCGCGCACCGTCGAGACCTGCGTCGATGTGCTGATCGACCTGATGGAGGACTATCAGGGCATGGTGCGCACGGTCCAGTACAAGGGCATGATCAACAAGGCTTCGATCCTGCCGCTGCAGCGCATCGCCCTGCGCCTGGTCAAGTACCTGGGTGCGCTGATCCAGGCCAAGTACGGCGAGCACGACAACCCGGAGTTCGCCCGCAACATCGAGGTCGGGTTCCAGGTTGCTTTTTCAGTGATGCAGATCGGTTTGATGAACAAGCCGCCGGTACTCAACCCAGAAAGCCCCGACTACCGCTTCTGGATCCGCGAGATGATGATGCACGCGCTGTCGGTCAAGGGCGTGCCTACTGCCCCGGCGCGCAGCGCGCAACAGGCGGCTTGAAGCGCCTGCCCACGATCCCTCGCTCCACAACAGTCCGGCCACATTTATAGGAAACACCATGAAAGCAGCCGTCCTGCATGCCACCAATCAGCCGATGACCATCGAGGATGTCACTATCGACAAGCCGCGCGGCAGCGAGGTGCTGGTGCGCACCGCCGTGGCAGGCCTGTGCCACAGCGACCTGCACTTCATCGAAGGGGCCTACCCGGTGCCGATGCCCGTGGTGCTGGGGCACGAGGCTGCGGGGATCGTGGAGGCAGTCGGTGAAAACGTCAGTTACCTGAAGCCGGGGGACCACGTGATCAGTTGCCTGTCGGTGTTCTGCGGCCACTGTGAGTTCTGCACCAGCGGCCACCCATCGATCTGCCAGACGCCCGAGGTCAAGATGCCCCCGGGCGCGGCCAAGCGACTCAAATGGAAGGGCCAGCACTTGAACCAGATGTACAACCTGTCGGCATTCGCGGAACAGATGCTGGTGCATGAACACGCGCTGGTGAAGGTCCGCTCGGACATGCCGATGGACCTGGCAGCGCTGATCGGCTGCGGTGTGATCACCGGCTTCGGTGCCGTGGCGCACACCGCGAAGGTGGAGCCGGGCTCCTCGGTGGCGGTTTTCGGCGCGGGCGGCATCGGCCTGTCGACCATCAACGCGGCGCATATTGCGGGCGCGGGCCGCATCATCGTCATCGACAAGGACCCGTCCAAGGAGGCGATGTCCAAACTCTTCGGCGCCACCGACTTCATCGATGCGAGCACGCCCGACGTGGTCAAGCAGATCATCGCGCTGACTTCCGGCGGTGTCCATTATTCGTTCGAATGCATCGGCTTGAAGATCACCGCCGAGCAGTCCTTTGCCTGCCTGCGCTCGGGCGGTGCGGCCACCATCATCGGCATGATCCCGGTTGGCACCAAGATCGAGTTGCACGGCGTGGACTTCCTGCGCGAGCGCCGCATCCAGGGCAGCCTGATGGGGTCGAACCGCTTCCGCACTGACATGCCGCGCCTGATCGAGTTCTACATGCAGGGTCGACTGCACCTGAAAGAGATGGTCTCGGGCCGCCTCAAGCTCGATCAGATCAACCAAGGTTTCGCAGCATTGAAGACTGGCGGCATCGCCCGCAACGTCATCGTTTTCAACCAGTAAGAACCGCGCGGCTCGAGAAGTCGCCGCCGATATTGCAATGACAACCGGAGAATTCGGAACATGCCCAAGGTAACCTTCATTTCCCACGACGGCAAGCGCAGCGAAGTCGAGGCCAAGAGCGGCGAGTCGCTGATGCTCGCCGCCGTCCTCAACCAGGTGGCCGGCATCGATGCCGACTGCGGCGGTCAATGCGCCTGCGCAACCTGCCATGTCTTCATCGAATCGCCCTGGTTGGCGCAAATGCCGCCCATCGCGGCCAACGAGGAGGAGATGCTCAATTTCACCGCCGAGCGCAGGGACAACTCGCGGCTGGCCTGCCAGATTCCGATCACCGATGCGCTGGACGGGCTGACGGTTTCGATGCCCGACGGCCAACATTGAAACCCAGGAGACAGTCCCATGACCACTGCCACCCAGACCTCGACGGACGCGCGTCAACGCGCGTATTCGCTGCCGCTCGAATCCCTCGATCCCAGCGATCCGGCGCTCTTCGTCGACGACAGCATCGGCCATTATTTTGAGCGCATGCGCCGCGAAGACCCGGTACACCGCTCGCACAGTCCCAATCCGATATTCGGCGACTTCTGGTCGGTCACCAAGTACAACGACATCATGGCGGTGGACACCAACCACCAGGTGTTTTCCTCGGATTGGTCGCAGGGCGGCATCACCATCGGCGACCGGCCGGTCAACGAACGCTTCCAGATGTTCATCGCGATGGACCCGCCCAAGCACGACGTGCAGCGCAAGGCGGTCAGCCCGATCGTGGGGCCAGGCAATCTTGCCAACATGGAGACGCTGATCCGCGAGCGCACCTGCCATGTGCTCGACAGCCTGCCCCGCAACGAGACCTTCAACTGGGTCGAAAAGGTGTCCGTCGAGTTGACCACGCTGATGCTCGCCACCCTGTTCGACTTTCCGCTCGAGGACCGGCGCCTCCTGACCTACTGGTCGGACGTGGCCACCGCCGTGCCTGAAGTACTGGTCGGCGTGGCCGACCCGGAGCTGGCTGCCAAGAAACGACTTCAGGAAATGGGCAAGATGGCCGAGTACATGACGCGGCTGTGGAACGAGCGCGTCAATGCCCCGCCCAGGACCGACCTGATCTCGATGCTGGCACACAACCCGGCGACGCGCAACATGGGGCCGGTCGAATTCATGGGCAATTGCGTGTTGCTGATCGTGGGTGGCAACGACACCACGCGCAACTCGATGAGCGGCAGCCTCTTGGCGATGAGCCGCTATCCCGAAGAGTGGGTCAAGCTGCGTGCCAACCCGGCCTTGGTCGACAGCATGGTGCCGGAGATCATCCGCTGGCAGACCCCGCTGGCGCACATGCGCCGCACCGCGCTCGCCGATACCGAACTGGGCGGCAAGAAGATCAAGAAGGGCGACAAGGTTGTCATGTGGTATCTGTCCGGCAACCGCGACGAGAGCGTCATCGATCAGCCCGAACGCTTCATCATCGACCGGCCGCGGCCACGCCAGCATATCGCGTTCGGCTTTGGCATCCACCGCTGCGTGGGCAATCGGCTGGCCGAGCTGCAGCTGAAGATACTGTGGGAAGAAATCCTCAAGCGCTTCCCCGTGATCGAAGTGGTGGGCGAACCGGTACGGGTACGCAACAACTTCGTGCGCGGCTACTCGGAGTTGCCGGTGCGCATCCCGGGCTGAAGTGGTCGAGGCATGCCGGATCAGCTTGCCGGCCTGAAGTACATTGCGAATTTCGCGCAAGGGAAAAGATCATGAAAGTATTTCACGGCAGGGCAAAAGACGCGGTGTCCGAACAGCGCGGCGCCACATTCAGCGGCGTGGTCTGGGCCGATCCGATAATGCCGACCGTCGAGAAGGTCAGCGTGCTCCACGTGTTCTTCACGCCCGGCGCACGCACTTTCTGGCATACGCACGGGCAAGGCCAGATCCTGCAGGTGACTTCGGGCAGCGGATTCGTGTGCGTCGAGGGCGGCCTGCCGCAGGCCATCCGCACCGGCGACGTCGTATGGATCGGCGCCAACGAGCGCCACTGGCATGGCGCGAGCGGCAAGAGCTACATGTCGCACACGGCCACATCGCTCGGAGTGACCGCCTGGCAGGAAGAGGTCCTCGAAGCCGTGTATCGAAAGGCGGCAGGCTGAGAGGCTGGGCAGGCGCCGGAGCGCGAGCGCACGGCAGCAAACCTGGGCAGGCAGGTGGACGCGGGTTTCATGCCTTTTTTGCGGCTACGCCCCCGAGCATCCTCCTGAACCTGCGCCCAGCGCACCGCTTGCCTATGGTTCGCTCCCCAGTCGGGAAAGCACGGTCGACGCTTAAGGCCTACTCTGCAACAATCTTGGCCTGCCTGACCAGTTCGCCCCATTTCTGGTGCTCGCTCAGGACGAAGGCGTCGAGCTGCTCCGGCGTGCCGCTTGCCGGCTGTATGCCCAAGTCGACCATTCGCTTGCGCAATTCCGGTTCGGCCAGGACCGCGACAACATGGGCGTTGAGGTAGACGATGAATTCCCTGGGGGTACCGCGCGGCGCCACCAGCGCGTTCCACGGGGCCAGATCGAAACCTGGCACGCCGGACTCGGCCATGGTGGGTACATTGGGCACTGCCTCAAAGCGCCTTCCTGTGGTTACCGCCAGCGGCTTGAGCTTGCCCGCCGCAGCATGTGGCAACGAAGCGCTGACGGTGTCGATGGTGAGCTGCACGCGTTCCCCGAACAGATCGATGAACGCCGGGCCGCTGCCCTTGTAATTGACCGGGAACAGTTCCACTCGCGCCAGCTGGTTGAAGAGTTGCAGCATCACCCGCGCCGAAGTGCTCGGAATGGCGACATTGATCGAACCGGGCTTGGCGCGCGCGGCATCGACCAGGTCGCGCACGCTGGCCACCGGCTGATTCGCTGCCGCCGACAGCATCATGGGCAGCGAGCCCACCATGGCGACCGACGCGAAGTCCTTGAGCGGGTCGAAGGGCATGCGGGCGTACATCGCAGGATTCGCGGCATGTGTGGCGTTGGTGGCCATCAGCAGCGTATAGCCGTCGGCGGGCGCCTTGGCGGCGGTGTCCGCGCCGATGTTGCCGCCGGCTCCTGGTTTGTTGTCCACGAACACGTTCTGCTTAATGCGGTCAGTCAGCCGCTGGGCGATCAGGCGGGACAACACGTCGGTACCCTGCCCCGGCGTGCCGGTAACCACCAGGCGGATCTGCCGCGTCGGATAGCCGCCAGGGCCTGACTGGGCAATGGCCAGGGAGCCGGCGACGAGGCTGGCCAGCGCGAGGCCGATGGCCAACGCGCGCGCGCTCATACCGGCCTCCGTGCGGTCCTTTTCGACCGCGGCGGTGCGGCGCGCGCGGCGCCGCGCTTGCCCCCGGAAGCGCGCTGCTTCGACAGACGCCTGGCCTCGTCGAGAACCTTGTAGCCGGTCTGCCCCCAGGTGGTGATGCCGCATACGTTCATGACCTGGATCAGCGCTTCGGCGAGTTCCGGAACGGTCAGGCCCTGGTCGACGGCGGCGCGCAGGTGGTTGTTGGCCCCTGCCAGATTACCGGTGGCCGTGTCGAGCACCACGTAAATGAGCTCCTTGGTCTTGAGGTCGAGCGCGGCGCGCCCCGGCGGCTGGTACAGGTAATCCTTGAACTGCTGGTAGGCGACCAGCGCCTGCGGCGCGTATTCCGCCATGGCGCGGATCGGTTCGGGGAGCACACCCAGAACCTCGAGGTAGTGGGCCTTGGCGCGAGCGACCTCGGCCTTGATGGTCTTGTCAGACATGGTGCTTGTCTCCGGAATCAGCGGGCGAAGCTTAGGATGCGCTCGCAGCGCTTGAGCAGCGGACCATCGATCATGCGGCCCTCGAAATCAATGGTGCCGATTCCGCTCGCCTCGGCAGCGCGCGAGGCATCGACCAGCCGGCGCGCGAAGTCGATCTCTGCCGGGCTGGGGCGGAACAACTCGTTGGCCAGCGCCACCTGGCGCGGATTAAGGCAGACCTTGCCGTCATAGCCGAGGTTGCGGGCCTGTTCCGAGTCGTAGCGAAAACACGCGTCGTCATGGATCTCGAGCACGCCCTGGTCGATCGCGCACAGGCGCGCGGCCTTGGCAGCCAATACCACCCGCGACCTCGCGTACAGCACCTCGTGCCCCTCCTTGGTGCGGCGCGCGCCGAGCAGGTCAGTGGCGAAATCCTCGGCTCCGAAATACAGGCCGATCAGGCGCGGGTCGGCGAAGGCGATGTCCGTCACGTTGATGACGCCCATGGCGGACTCGATGCCACCGATGATCTTGAACTGCCGGCCCAGCGCCGCTTCGGCGGGAGCGAGTACTTCGACGGCCGCGCGCAACTCGGCCACCGTGCCGAGTTTGGGAATCGATACGCCGTCAACGCCGGCGGCGGCCGCTGCCTGCAGGTCGCGCACGAAATGTTCGCTGCGAGGATGGTTGGTGCGCAGATGCAGGCCGCGCTCGAGGCCTGCTTCGCGCAGACGCCTGACCATTGCCGGCAGCGCATCGCGCGCGGCCTGCTTGTGCTGTTCCGGCGTGCCGTCTTCAAGATCCACGACTGAACAGTCGGCACCAAGGCGTGGGAACTTGCCGACGTATTCGGGGCGGTTGGCCGGCGCGATCAACCAGCTGCGGATGATTTCCATCGTTTGGATTCCTTTTCCGTAACGAGCGGTAGCCAGCGCCGCCGCGTTGTCCCGCACTTTTTGCATGCTATTCTGCATCCAGATACTATGGTCTCGGCCCATCCAAGTCAATCGAACCCGCCTCGCGACAACTTTCATGCACGGTCCATTGCACGGCTATCGCGTCATCGACCTGAGTTCGGTGCTCATGGGGCCGTCAGCCACCCAGGCGCTCGCCGACATGGGTGCCGACGTCATCAAGATCGAGCCACTGACCGGCGACACCACGCGGCGCATCGGCCCGGGCCGTTCCGACAGCATGGGGTCGAACTTTCTCAACATGAATCGTGGCAAGCGCAGCGTCGCGCTGGATCTCAAGAATCCACGCAGCCGTCACGTACTCGAGCGGCTCATCGCCGGCGCTGATGTGCTGGTGCACAACATTCGACCGCAGGCCGCGGCGCGCCTGGGCATCGCCTATGCCGATGTCGCCGCCGTCAATGGCCGCATCGTCTACTGCGCGCTCGCCGGTTTCGGCAGTGGCGGCCCGTACAGCGGCCAGCCCGCGTACGACGACCTGATCCAGGGATTGGCGGGTTTGCCCGCGCTGTATGCGCGCTGCGGCGGAGAACCGCGCTACGTGCCCACGCCGATCGCGGACCGTGTCGCAGGCCTGAACGCGGTCATCGCGATCACCGCTGCGCTGCTGCAGCGCGAGCGCACCGGTGCAGGGCAGGCGGTGGAGGTGCCGATGTTCGAATCGGTCGCGCACGTCGTGCTAGCCGACCACATGTATGGACGGACGTTTGAGCCGCCGCTGGGTGAGGCCGGCTACAACCGCGTACTTTCGCCATCGCGCCACCCGTACCGGACCGCGGATGGCTGGTTGTGCGTGCTCATCTACAACGACCGGCAGTGGCAGTCCTTTTTCGAGCTGATCGGCCGGCCGGACCTGGCGGCTGATCCGCGCTACGCGAGCATGCGCACGCGCAACGCGCATATCGACGCACTCTACGACATGGTCGGCGAGGCGCTGCGAACCCGCACAACCGCGGCGTGGATCGATGCGTTGCAGACCGCTGACATCCCTGCCGGACCAATGCACACGCTCGATTCGCTGCTTGATGACCCACACCTGGCGGCGGTGGGCTTGGTCCGCAAGGTGGAGCACCCTACCGAGGGAACGATCCGCACCCTGCGCGCGCCTGTAGTCTGGCCCGGGATTGCGCCGGAAGCCATGCGACCGGCGCCCGGCCTGGGGGAGCATGGCGCAGAGGTGCTGCGTGAGGCCGGCTTCGACGTCGACGAAATCGAGGCATTGGTGTCGGACGGCGTTCTCGGTGCGCTCGGCGGCGCGCGCGGCGGCCGGTCATGACCAAGGCCAAGGCGGCGCGCCGCAACGATAGCGCGCAGGCGGTGCGCGCCACCCCTGGCGGGACGCCCTCCGCCGCCCGGTCGGTCAACGCGACGGCCTACGATGCGCTCAAGGAAATGATCACCCAGGGCCAGCTACGCCCCGGGGTGAAACTCATCCATCAGGATCTGGCAGAGCGCCTGCAGGTCTCGCGCACTCCGGTCCGCGAGGCGCTCGAGCGCCTGTTCCAGGAAGGCCTGGTCACCCGGATTCCGCGGCGCGGCTTCTATGTCGCGGAAATCGACGAGGACGAGGCGCGTGAACTCTACGAACTGCGCGAGGCGCTGGAGACCTATGCCCTGCGGCGCAGTCTGGCGCGTGGTATCCGGGCGGCCGACCTACGCCGCCTTGACGGCTTTACCCGGGACTACAAGGCCCTGGTGCGCGACGGTGCCACGCGTGAACGCATGTCGGTCGATCGCGACTGGCATATGGCGCTTGCCTCGCTCGCGGACAATCGCGCACTGCTGCGCTCGCTGGCAGCTGTGTTCGAACGCTTGATCATGAAAATCCGCACCGACGGTTACCGCACGGTTCGCGGTACAGAGGCACTCCTTGAACACGAGCAGATGATGAAGGCGCTGCGCAGCGAGGACGGCGCTGCCGCCGAACGCCTGCTCGCGCAGCACATCCAGGGCGCGCGCCGGCGCCTGGTCAGCCACCTCGCCGAACTTGCCAGATGAACCTTGGATGGCTCAATCCGCCCTGATGTTGGCCTGCCGGATCACGCGCTGCCATTTGGAGATCTCCGCGCGCAGGTAGCTGCCGGCCTGCTCGGGCGTGCCGCCGAAGGCCTCGTCGCCGCGCGCGGCAAACTGCTCGCGCACCTCGGGCAGCGCCATCACCTTGAGCAGGTCGGTGTTCAGGCGCGCGACCAGCGCTGGCGGCGTGCCTGCGGGCGCGAACATGCCGAACCAGGACGACACCTCGTAACCCGGCAGTCCGGACTCGATGACCGTCGGCACATCGGGTGCATACGGCTGGCGCGCCGGGCTGGTAATGGCCAGGGCCCGCAACGCACCGGACTTCACATGCTGCAACACCGCGCCGGGGTTCAGGAACATCAAGTCAATATGCCCGGCGATGACGTCGGTGGTCATCTGGGCACTGGACTTGTAAGGCACCTCCAGCATGCGGATACCGGCCATGCCGGAGAACATCACAGCGGACAGGTGCGGCGTGGTGCCAGTGCCGGGCGTGCCGTAGCGCAGCTTGCCCGGACTGGCCTTGGCCAGGCCAATCAGGTCTTGCAGGCTCTTCGCGGACACGCTCGGATGCACGACCAGCAAATTCGGATAGCGGGACACCATGGTGATGGGCACGAAATCCTTGACCGGATCAAAGCCGAGCTTGCCTTCCTGCAGACTGGGGTTGATGGACATGGGGCCAACCATGCCCAGTAGCAGGGTATGGCCATCGGGCGGCGACTTGGCGCCTCGCTCATGTCCGATGTTTCCGCCCGCGCCGACAATGTTCTCCGCGATCACCGGTTGACCCCACAAGTCGGCAAGCTTGGCAGTAAGCAGGCGCGCCAGAGTATCGGGCCCGCTACCGGCACCACCGGGAATGATGACCTTGACGGGCCTGCCGGGAAACGGCCCGCTCGCTGCGGCCTGCGCCAGGGCAATCGAGGACCGGGTCGCAGCCATGGGCAGGACCAGGGCGCCGAGCAGCCGGCGGCGCCGGGAATTGACCGAAAGGAGGGCGCGGTTCATGGCGGTTCCGATACTCCGTGGCGGGCTGCGGCACATGCCGTTCACCCTGCATGAAATTTTGCATGCAAATACTAACAATCGCGCGACTCCCGGTCAACGGGAGCTTCCAGACCTTCATCACGATGGATCTACCAAGGAACGGCGTGCAGCACCAGGCGATCGTCACGCCGTGCAACCATGGCCCACATGGAGACAGCAACCAGCAAACGCACCCGCCACCTGCTCAACGCCCTGCCGCGCAGCAAGACCTTCAACGGGGTCGAATGGTATCGATCGAGCCGACCGCGTTGATGCTCGCCACCCTGCTGCGGCGCGCTACTGCAGCTCTATTTTCGCGGCGCGGATGTGCTTGCCCCATGCATCGAATTGCTCGCGCACCAGTCGCTGCATGGCCTCGCCCGTGGCCGTCTCGGGTTCTAGCCCGGTGCCGAGGATCTGCTCGACCAGCGCCTTGTTGGAAAAAGCCTGTGTCAGCGCCTTTGACCACCAGTCGACCACACCCGGTGAAAGCCCGGCGGGACCCGATACGCCGACCCAGCCGGAAAGTTCCAGGTCTTTCACACCGGCCTCGGCGAAGGTCGGTACGTTGGGGATGATCGGCGAGCGGCGGTTGGAGGCGATGCCCACGCCGACCAGCTTGCCCGACCTGATGTGCGGCACCAAAACGCCAATGTCGGCAGCGACAAAATTGATCTGGCCGCCCAAAAGGTCTACCAGCGCCGGCGGCTGGCCCTTGTAGGACACCCCGGTCGCGCGGATGCCCGCGGCAGCCAGGAAGGCTTGCGCGGCGACCTGGCCGGTGGCGCTGCCGTAGCCGAAGGTGAGTTTGTCCGGATTCTTCTTCGCCGCCTCGATCAAATCCGACGCGTTGCGGTAACCCTGCGCGGGGTTGACCACCACTCCGACGTCAAAGCGGAAGATGCCGCCGATGTGCGTGAAACCCTTGATCGGGTCGACCGCCGGCGGCTTTTTCGTCAGCTGCGGGCCGGAGGAATGCGTGGCGCTGGCGCTCGCGAGCAGCATGTAGCCGTCGGGTTCTGCCTTGGTCACCAGATCCATGCCGATGGTGCCGAGCGCACCGGGCCGGTTGTCGACCAGTATGGTCGCGCCGGTGTTCTTGCGTATCTCCTCCAGAACCATGCGCGGGACGACGTCCACGGTACTGCCCGCCGGAAAGCCGATGACAAAGCGGATCGGCTTGGACGGATAGGACTGCGCCGCCGCCAACGGAGCGCCAAACAGTGCCGTGACGAAAACAATGATGACCGAGATTCGCATGACCGCCTCCGGGTGAATCGCCAATGGTCCGACCAGCACTCAATATAATGGATCGGTCCACGCAAGGGGTGCGGTCCGCGCCGTTGCAAGGTGGGCAGCGCCGACACATGACAGCGACGACCGCGCAGGGCGGGTCGCGCGAAGTTCCAAACCCCGAAAGGAAAGCCCATCATGGCTGAAGTACCCAAGCTGGGAAAGCGCGACGCGGGCAAGATGCTCGGTCACGGCTACTTCTACGACCAACTCTCCCCCGGCATGCGCTTTCGCTCCATGGGTCGGACAATCTTTGAAGCGGACCTCGCGGCATTCTGCAACGTCACCTGGATGCTCGAGGAAGGCTTTGTCAACACGCGCCCGGAAGCGCCGCATGCCATCCAGGGCCGCTTTGTGCCCGGCATGCTGGTCTACGCCTTCGCCGAGGGCCTGGTGGTGCCGAGTTTCAATTTCACGGGAATGGCCTTCCTGCACAACGAGCTCAACCACACCGGGCCGACGGTGGTCGGCGACACGATCCATGTCGAGGTTGAAATCACCGAGGTACGGCCCACTTCCAAGGGCAACCGGGGCCTGGTGCGCTCGCTCAACCACGTGGTCAACCACCGCGACGAAGTCGTGCTGACCTACAAGCCGCTGCGCATGGTGACCGGCAGTCCCGCACACGGCAAGTAGGCCCGCCATGGCGCAACCTCGCCCTCTCGACGGGGTCCGCGTCGTCGACCTCACCAGCATCGTGGCCGGGCCGGCGGGAACGCAGATCCTCGCCGACTACGGCGCCGATGTCATCAAGGTGGAGGCGCCCGACGGCGACATCATGCGCCACGCCGGGCACATGAAGCACCCGGGCATGGGACCGGTGTTCCTCCATGCCAACCGCAACAAGCGCTCCATCGTCGTCAACCTCAAGCACCCCGAAGGCCGTGGCGTGTTGCTTGACCTCGTGCGCGGCGCTGACCTCTTCGTGCACAACGTGCGGCCTGCGGCGATGTCACGCCTGGGCCTCGACTACACCGACCTGGCCGCGGTCAACGCGCGCCTGATCGGCGTGGCGGTAGTCGGCTTCGACCAGCGCGGCCCCTACGCGCCGCTGCCCGCTGTCGACGACGCCATCCAGGGCATGAGCGGCATGGCCAGTCTGGTCGCCCAGCAGACCGGCGGCGAACCGGCCTACGCGCCGATGGTCATCGTCGACCGCCTGTGCGCCGTCAATCTTGCGCAAGCCGCGCTGGCGGCGCTGTACATGCGCGAAAAGACCGGGCGCGGACAGTACATCGAACTGCCGATGTTCGAGACCGCCGCCAGCATCGTGCTCGGTGACCACATGGGCGGCGAAACCTTCGACCCCCCGGTCGGTCCGACCGGCTACGCCCGCCTGCTCGCGCGCGACCGACGCCCGTTCAAGACCCGCGACGGCCATGTCGCGTTGCTGGTCTACACCGACGGCCAGTGGCAGCGCTTTTTCGAGGCCATCGGCACACCGGAGATTTTCACCGAGGATGCGCGCCTCAACACTGCGGCGATGCGCGCACAGAATTACGACTTCAGCTACGCGCTCCTGGCCGGCATCCTGCGCGAGCGCTCGAGCGCCGAGTGGGTTGAGCTCCTGCAGGGCCACGACATCCCCTGCATGCCGCTCAATGACCCGCACAGCCTGATGGCCGATGCGCACCTGGCAGAAACGGGTTTCTTCGAGACGGTCGAGCACCCGAGCGAGGGCCGCATGCGCTCGATGCGGGTGGCTGCGCGCTGGAGCGACGCCGACCTCTCCTTGCGCCGGCACGCGCCACAACTGGGTGAGCACAGCGAGGAGATCCTGCGTGAAAACGGCTTTGACGAGGCGCGCATCGCCAGGCTTCTTGCTGGTGGTGCGGTAACGCAGAAGCCGCCTGCCAGGCAGTAGTCACCCGCCACGGCAACGAGCAGGTCAACGAACCGATGCAGGGCCTGCACATCATCGCCGACCTCGCGGACTGCCCGCCCTCGGTCCTGCTCACCAGCGCGACGCGCCTGGAGTCGCTGTGCCGCGATGCCTGCGCGCGCGCGGGACTTTCAATCCTGGGGACGCATTTTCATCAGTTCGCTTCCGCGCAGGGCGGCGCGGGGGGAGTCACTGGCGCGCTCGTGCTGGCCGAGTCCCACCTGGCCATCCACACCTGGCCCGAGCACTGCGGCGCAACGCTCGATATCTATGTGTGCAATCACTCGGTCGACAACAGCGCCAAGGCCGAAGCGGCCTTTGCCATGTTGCGCGATGCCCTGGCTCCGGCCGACCTGAAGGCACGGCGGATCTGGCGCGGCGGCGCGCGCGGAACGGACGTTCCGCTGCAATCTCCAGCAGCGGAGCCCCTCGATGCGGCTGGATGAGACCCTGGGTCCCGCGCACGGGGTCTATTTCGACGCCGACTCGCTGGTCGCGTCGAAGCGCTCGGCCTTGCAGCTGATCGAGGTCTACGACACGCCCGACCTTGGACTGTTGCTGCGCCTGGACGGCTGCAACATGGTGAGTGAGCGCGATGAATTCCTGTATCACGAGGCGCTGATCCACCCGGCGGCCCTGGCGCACCCGGCACCAAAACGCGCGCTGATTGTCGGCGGCGGTGATGGCGGCGCTGCCGAGGAGCTCCTCAAGCATCCGGGCATCACGGCGTGTACGCTGTGCGAAATCGACGCCGAGGTGGTGGCTGTCGCGCGCAAGCACCTGGTCGCGGTACATCACGGCGTCTTTGACGATCCGCGACTGCGGCTTTGCATCGGCGATGCGAGGGACTTGCTGGCCAAGGCCGATGCCGCCTACGACCTGGTATTCCTCGACCTTACCGACCCGGTCGGTCCCGCGGCCGCGCTCTACACGGCCGATGGCTTGCGTCGCTGCAAAGGGACACTTGCGCCCGGCGGCGCGCTGGTCACGCACATCGGCTCGCCGTTTTCGCACCCGGCGCGGATTCGTCAGGCCGTGACCGACCTGCGCGAGGTGTTCCGGCATGTCACCGCCTACTTCATCCATATTCCGATGTACGGTGCCCTGTGGGGCTTTGCACATGGCTCCGACACCATCGACCTCTCCAGCGTCGGCGCTGCAGAATTCGATGTGCGCCGCATCGGGTGCAACCTGCCCGACATCGCCTGGGCCTCCGGCCAGGCGATCGCCGCGGCCTGCGTCTTGCCGCCCTGGGTGCGCCGCGAGGTCGGATAACATACGTCGCAACCATTCTTGGGAGGGCGTGCCATGACCACAGCGCGGCGGCGCAGTAGCCGCAATGTAACGCTGGTACTCATCGGTGCAGCCGCGGCCATGTCGCTGGCCGGGTGCGGGGAAAGCCCGATGCAGCGGGACCTCTACGCCAGCCGCGCCGATTGCGAGGCAGACTGGGGTCCGCGCCCTGACGCCTGCGAGCCGTCACCGGTGAGCGGGACCACCCGCAGCGGCCGCACCGGCACCTGGTATCACGGCCCGCAGTATTCGGCGAATGAAACAAGCCGCGGCGCCGCTTCTCAGCGCGCCGTCGGCACGACCAGCGTGACGCGCAGCGGGTTCGGCTCTACCGGGCACGCCAGCAGCAGCAGTGGCGGGTAGGACCGCCGTGCATCGCGAATTGCTGACCCCGAGGCCGGACTGGCCGCAGAAGATGGAGGCTGTCGGATTCGGCTTTCACAGTATCGACGGCATCTATTGGGACGAGCGCGCCTGCTACCGGTTCAGCGCAGCCGAGGTCGACATCCTCGACGATGCCACCGCCGAATTGCACGCCCTGTGCATGGCGGCCTGCGCCCACGTCATCGAGAAGCGGCGCTATGCGGAATTTGCGATCCCTGAACTGGCCATCGATGTCATCGAAGCCTCCTGGCGTTCCGGGGCGCCGACTCTATTCGGGCGATTCGACATTGCCTGGGATGGCGAAGGGCCTCCAAAGCTCCTGGAATACAACGCCGACACGCCGACCTCGCTGATAGAGGCGAGCGTCGCGCAATGGCATTGGCTGGCCGAAGTGCGACCCGGGTCCGACCAGTTCAACAGCCTGCACGAGAAACTCATCGCACGCTGGCAGGAAATCGCGCAGGCCACCGGCATCGCGACGCTGCATCTGGCCTGCGACGGCGGCAGCGAGGAAGACGTCGGCAATCTAGACTACATGGCCGATGTCGCAACGCAGGCCGGACTTGCCGTACAGTTCATCGACATTCGCCACATCGGGTGGGACGCCGGGCGCGAATGCTTCGTCGACGAACGCAACGCCGCCATTGACGCGCTTTTCAAGCTCTACCCCTGGGAGTGGATGGTACGGGAGGAGTTCGGCAGCGCGCTCTCGAAGTGCGACACGATGTTCGTCGAACCGGCGTGGAAGATGATCCTCTCCAACAAGGCGCTCCTGCCGCTCCTGTGGGAATTGAATCCCGGGCACCCGAACCTTCTGCCTGCCTATTTCGACCGCTGGCGCCTGTCCGGCGACGTTGTCAAGAAACCCCTCTTGTCGCGCGAAGGTGCCAACGTCACCATCGACGGCGTCGGCGTGCGTACCTCCACCGGAGGCGACTACGGCGCCGAGGGTTTCATCTACCAGGGTTACCAACGCCTGCCCGACCTGGCCGGCGACGGGCAAAGCCACATGGTGATCGGGTCCTGGGTGGTCGGCGATTCACCCGCCGGCATCGGACTGCGCGAAGACGAGTCGCCGATCACAAAGAACACCAGCCGCTTTCTTCCGCACTACTTCGAATAGGGCCACCATGAACAAGTCGCAGTGGTTGCATTCCTTCGCGGGCTTCGACGATTTCCTGGGCTACCTGCTCATCGCCGCAGTTCTGTTCGCGGTCTTCATCGCGATCTACGTGCGCATCACGCCGTACCGCGAGTTCGCGCTCATCCGCGATGGCAATCGCGCAGCAGCCTACAGCCTGTCCGGTACTGTGCTGGGCATGGTGATTCCGCTGTCGAGCGCGGTCGAGCACAGCGTGAACCCGATCGACATGGCGATCTGGGGTTTCATCGCGCTGGCGGTGCAGCTGGTCGTCTACGCGCTGGCGCGCCTGGCGCTGCCCAACATCGCCGCCGACATCCCGGCGGGCAAGGAAGCATCGGGAATCTTTCTGGGGGCGATGTCGCTCGCGGCCGGCATTCTCAACGCGGCGTGCATGACCACATGAACTTCTCAGCATGACTATTTCATTCGGCAGCACCAGGGGCAGGCTCGAGGACGGTCGCATGATCACCGGTCGGGGGCGTTATGTCTCCGACTGGAATTTCGCCAACCAGGCCTACGGCTACTTCCTGCGTTCGGACCGCCCGCATGCAGATATCGCGGCCATCGATACTGCTGCGGCGCTGGCGATGCCCGGCGTGATCGCGGTGTTCACGGGCGCCGACGTCCAGGCGGCCGGACAGGGGCCGATGCCTGCAGCAGCACCGATGAAGAACCGCGACGGCAGCGACCAGCGCACCTCGCCGCGCTTCTCGCTGACAGCCGACCGCGTGCGTCACGTGGGCGAACCTGTGGCACTGGTGGTCGCCGCGACCGCGGCGCAGGCGCAGGATGCCGCCGATGCGCTGCAGATCGACTACCGGGAACTGCCGGCGGTGGTCGATGCAAGGGCAGCGCTGGCCGCAGGCGCGCCGCAGCTGCATGCCACGACACCCGGCAACCTTGTGCTCGACTTCGAGGGCGGCGACGAGGCCGCCACGCAGGCGGCGTTTGCGCGAGCGGCGAAGGTCGTGACACTCTGCGGCTATCACACGCGCGTAGTCGGCAACCCGATGGAGCCACGCGCCGCCACAGGCACCTACGATCCCGCCGACGACAGCTACCTGCTGCACGCCACCACGCAGGGCGCCGGGCCGATGCGCAGCCAGGTTGCCGCCATGCTCGGCGTGGCCCCCGAGAAGGTCAGCATCGTCGCCGAGGAGGTGGGCGGCGGGTTCGGCGTGCGCTTCAATGGCTACCCCGAATACGGCGCACTGCTGCTGGCCGCGAAAAAGCTCGGACGCCCGGTGAGATGGGTGAGTTCGCGCTCCGAAGTATTCGTCGCCGACGAACAGGCGCGCGACGTCTTTCACAAGGGACAGATCGCGCTGGATGCACAGGGTCGCATCTTGGGCATGCGCTTCGAGTATGTCGCCAATGTCGGTGCCTACGTCGCCTTTACGGGGGCAGTCGTCAACACTGTCAGCCTCATCAACGTTGCGAGCGGGGTCTACGACGTGCAGGCAGTGCACGTGCAGGCAAAGCTCGCCCTGACCAATACCGTGCCCACGGCAGCCTATCGCGGTGCGGGGCGACCGGTGGCAAGCTGCGCGCTTGAACGCCTGATCGACCAGGCGGCGCACGAGATCGGCATGGATCCGGCCGAATTCCGTCGTCGCAACCTGGTGCCCAAGTCGAAATTCCCCTACAAGATCGTTACCGGATTCGAGTACGACAGCGGCGACTTCGAAGGCGTGCTCGATAAGGCGCTCGCCGCCGCCGACTGGGCCGGTTTTCCCGAACGGCGCGGCAAGTCTGCGGCCAACGGCAAGCTGCGTGGACGCGGAATCGCCACCTATATCGAAGCCACCGCCTCCGGCGGCTTCGCCGCGTTCGACCAGGCGCATTTGACCTGGGAAAAGGACGGGTCTGTAACCCTGCGCACCGCGTCACACAATCACGGGCAAGGTCACGCGACCACGTTCGCGCAGATTGTCGCCGGGGTATTGGGCATCCCGATGGAGAAGATCCGCCTGCGCACCTCCGAACCCGGGTTCCAGATGACCGCCAACCCGACCGGCGGCTCGCGCACGCTGCACGGGCTGGGCAGCGCGATGTTTTCGGCAGCGCAGGAAGTCGTGCGCAATGGCATTGCGCTGGCTGCCGATGCACTGGAATGCGCGCCTGCCGACGTAGCGTTCGAGACCGGACAGTACCGCATCATCGGCACGGACCGATCGATCGCGATCACGGAACTGGCGCGGAAATTCCCCGGCAAGCTGGACCTGGATTACCGCGACCGTGCAAAGGTGCCGTCGACCTATCCGAACGGCTGCCACATTGCCGAGGTCGAGATCGACCCCGAGACCGGTGCAACCGCGATCGTCTCCTACATCGCCTGCGACGATGCCGGCAATATCATCAACCACCAGATCGTCGAGGGACAGATGCACGGCGGCCTCACCCAGGGCGCCGGCCACATCTTTCAGGAGCAGGCGATTTACGACGAGCACGGCCAGCTGCTCACCGGCAGCTTCATGGATTACGCGATGCCGCGTCCGGGGCTGGTCGGCGGACTGAAATTGCTGGAACATCCAGTGCCGACGGCGACCAACCCGCTCGGCGCAAAGGGAGTCGGCGAGGCAGGCGTCACCGGGTCCATGCCCTGCCTCATGAACGCCGTGCTGGACGCGCTGCGCTTGGCCGGCGTGGCGCGTTTCGACATGCCGGCAAGCCGTATGCGCGTCTGGAAGGCGATACGCGAGGCGAAGGCAGGCAGGCCGGAAGCGCTGGCGGTCGCAGACGCCTGAACCCCCGCCCGGGAATGCGCCTGTTCCTAACCAAGCAGGCGGCGGGCGCGTGGGCGAGGCGGCGCGCTGCCACCTGAATACCGTTTCGAACCCGCGGCGTCAGCCCGTCCCGTTCGGATTGCCGTGGCGCCGCCACTGCGGACCGACCGGCTCGACGGCGATGAAACCGGGTTCGCGCAAGTACCTGACGCCACCTGGCAGGTCATCGAGCCGATGCGGTGAAGCCTGTACCGCTGCGACATCATCTCCCACCGGGCACACCTGCAGGCATTCCATGCAGCCCGTGAACGCTCCCTGGCGCAGCACTGACAAGCCCTGCCACAGCTCCCGGGTCGCGGCGCTGTCGATGAGCGCGCGGCGTTCATCGCCACTGGCGGCGAAGGTGGCCTTGAAATGTCCGACAAACGCATCGGGTCCGTACGGATGAGCACTCTTCAGGCAGGCAGCGGCGTCGAGCCCGCGCGTGGCGGCGAGCTCTGCGCCAACGGGTGCGCGCAGCGGAATCGCCTTCTCGGGACAGATCGCCGCGCACCGGCCACAGGCCTCCAGGCCCAGGCAAAGTTCCTGCGTCAAGGGGGCGTCGTACGCAAGGGCCAAATTGGTCAGTAGCCCGCCGAAAAGCACCCGCGGCCCGAACTGCGGCGTGAGCACCGCCTGGTTCAATCCCCAGGTGCCGAGACCCGCATCGACCGCCGCCGCGCGCAAGAGCAGCGAGCCCTGCCCCGCGGGCGTATTGCCGGCGGCGCTCTTCTCGACGGTGAAATCGATGAACAGCGCCGGCAGGGCCATCGCCATCGCGCCCTGCTGCTCCAGCCAGTAGCCCAGTTCGCGGCCCGCGGTCTCGATGACCTGCGCGAGCTGGCCGCAGGAGAACTGTTTTTGCCGCTGATCGCGCGCCCCGCTGACGCCGTTGGCGATGTGCTTGCCGAGAACAACCAGCGTCTTGAGCGTGTTCGATATCTCGCCAGGCTGTTCTTCCGGCGGCAGCTTTCCATCGAGCCGGTCGCTGCTGGCGAATCCGACCAGGTCGAACCCGCATGCGCGCGCATGCTCCCGGATCGCATCCTTGGTGAGAGCCGCTGCGTTCATGTCTCCAGCGCCCGGCCGAGCTCGCTGTCACGATTGAAGTGCTTGAGTCGTTCTGCAGGCGGGCCGATCCAGTTGATGCGGTGGCGCTCGTCGCGCTTGTCATGCTTCACGCCCGGTTTGGGCAGGTCGCCAATCCGTTCGGGGGTCTTGTACATCGGCTTGTAGTCGTCGCCCATCGGACATACGTACATGCACTCGAAGCAGGATGCGAAGGCACCGACCTTGGAGTTGACCGACTGCCACCAGTCGCGCGTGTAGGGGCTCTCCAGAACCGCATCGGCGTTGAAGGGTCGATCGGATTTGAGCACGCTCTCCAGGTTGAGATGAATCGAGCGGATGCCGATGCGCTCGGCGCCCAGCGAGCACTTGCGCTTGTCCAGCGTGCGGTACTCGCGCAGGCCTTGCCCGCGCGCCACCTCGCGCGGTATCGCGTCCGGCGGGCAGACCACGCCGCAGCGGCCACAGGATATGCCCGGACACAGGTCGCGCGTCATCGGCGGGTCGGGTTCGAGTAGGGCGTCGGTCATGATGCAGCCGAGGTAGACCCGCGATGCGTAGTTGGGTGACAGGAAATTTAGGTTGAGGCCCACCGTGCCGATCCCGGCCTCCTCGCAGACCCATTTCAGGTCCAGGGTGCCCATCGGCTTTTTCGGGTCGAGATCGAGAAAGGCGGCCTCCGGCGGCGGCGCAACGCCCAGGTGGCCGCGGAGTTCGAGCCAATCGACCAGTTCCATCTGCAAGCGCTCGATGTCGTCCATGGTCTGGTGGCCGTTGTGCGCCTGCATGGGCACATGCCGGCTGACAAAGGATCCCGTCATCATGTGGCGGTAGAAGGCGACGATGCTGCGGTAGCCCAAACCGGTGCTCGACGGCTTTTGCCGGTTCGGCACCTTGGCTTCCAAGGTCGCGGTCGAGACGACGCCCACTCCGTCGGCGCCGCGTTCGCGCGCGAAGGCCATGAGGTCGGCTTTCAACTGCGCGGCTTGTGGGTCAACCATGGTTGGCACCTCTTGTGTGACGGACTTGCGCCGGGAATTTCACCGTACTCAAAGCATTCATCTGACTCATGCCTTGGCTTGCGCAGGAAAGATCGTGACGACACCGTCGGCGATCCTGTGCTTGACTCCATCCGGCAGGTCCGCCTGCCGATGCGGCGAGCGCGAAATGACCGCATAGTCTTTTCCGACCGGACATACGTCCTCGCAGCGCATGCAGGCAGTGTATGCCCCTTCCTTGAGAAACGCAGCCTCCTGCCACAGCTCGCCGGTGGTGCGATCCCGGACCATTTTCTGGACCGCATCGCGGTCGGGCGACTCGAACATTGTCGAGAGGTAGCTCGCGAACGCGTCGGGGCCGAACGGTTGCGCGCCTCGGCAACAGGCGGCGGCGTCAAGGCCGCGGGTGGCAGCGAGTGGCGCGCCTTGCGGCGCCTGCAAGGGAATCGCCTGCTGCGGACAGATTGCGGCACAGCGGCCGCAGGCTTCAAGCCCGAGGCAAAGCTCGCTCGCCAGTGGCAGGCCCGGCGGCAGGGCAAGATCGGTAAGCAAGGCTGCAAAGTGCACGCGCGGCCCGTAGTCTGGCGTGAGCACCATGGTGTTGAGGCCAAAAGTCCCCATGCCTGATTGCACGGCAGCGACGCGCGCGGCCAGCGGCCCCTGCCCGGCCGGCGCGAGTTCGCCGGCGCCGCGTGACTCGAAATCGATGGCCGTGGGCGCCAGTGCCATCGCCGTCGCACCGGACTCTTCAATTGTCGCGGCGAGATGGACCGCGGCTTCGCCGAGCATTTTCAGCGATCGCGCCGCCGCGTATTGCTTGGTGCCCGGGTGCGCGGCCCACATCACGCCGTTGGGCATGTGGCGCGCCAGCACGACCACTCGCGTCATCTGCGCCGAAATCAGCGACAGACGCAGGTTCTCCGGCAGTTGCGGATCCACATCGACAATCGACGCGACGGCCAGCCGGTCGACGCCGCGCTGCCGGGCGACCCGCAGGAGATCGTCGAGGTTCATGATGCGCCTGCGACGGCCGCGGCCAGATGGCGCGCGCCATCGCCGCGATCGCCGGCGTTGTCGGCAATCGCCTGGCTTGCCGCGAGGTCGCTCACTGGGTGATCCCGGCAGCCGTTTGCAGATCAGTCGAATAACGTCTGTCGCCGCTGTCGCGTGCGGCCACCGTAAGCGCCTTGAGTTCGCGCCGCAGCACCTTGTTGGCGGCGTTGCGCGGCAGGGCATCGACGCTCAGGTATGCGCGCGGGCGCTTGTAGCCCGCCAGCGTGGTCCGGCGCAAATGTGCATCGAGCTCCTGCGAGCCAGGTGCGGGCTGTCGCTGAACCACGCAGGCAACCACCAGCTCACCCCAGCGCACATCCGGTATGCCGATGACCGCGACGTCCGCCACCCCGGGATGTGTGGAAAGTTCGGCCTCGACCTCGATCGGATGCACGTTCTCCGCAGCTGTGCGGATGACGTCGTCGCCGCGGCCCTGAAATGTCACGCTGCCATCCTCGTTCAAGCGGACGATATCGCCAGTGCGGTACCAGCCGTCGACCAGTTTCTCTGCCGTCACGTCCGGCCGGTCGAGATACTCGGCAAAGACCGTGTCGATGGTGGCATCCATCAGCAACTCGCCCTCTTCGCCAGGAACTACCGCATCGCCGGTGCTGCCGCCGTAGCGGACCACGCGTATGCCCGAAAGAAAACTCGGCACCAGCTTGTCCGGGTGTTCGAGCGGGAAGGGCTGGTACAGCGAGCACATGGTTTCGGTGGTGCCGTAGACATGGCATACGCCGCTCTTGAACTCGTTCGCCATGCGCCGCACGAGCTCGAAAGGTGCCGGCGCGGCGCCGTAGCAGATCATGTCGAGGCTGGAAACGTCGCGCGCCTCGAAGGACGGCGATTCGAGCATCAGGTGATAGTGGGTCGGCGTCGCGAACAGATAGGTAATCCGGTGCCGTTCGATGCCCGCGAGCGCGCCGTCCGGGGTGAAGGCCGACTGCGCAAAGAAGGTGCCGTTGTAGGCCAGACACGGCAGGAGCACGCCGAAAAAGCCGATCGCGTGGTTGAGCGGCATGAAACCGAGAAAGCGATTGTGCGTGCCGAAGCGCAGATCGGTGATCGCCGCGGTATTGGCAACCCGGGCCAGCGTCGCGCGGTGCGGAATCAATACCGCCTTGGGCAGGCCGGTTGTCCCGGAGGTATAGAAGATATAGGCGGAGTCTTCCGCAGCTGGTTGCGGCAGGGGCCCAAGCGTCTGCGGGTCACCGACACAGCCTGCCAGACCGCGCGCCGCGCCCATGCCATCGCCGAGGGTCAGCAGGACGGAACCGGCAGGCATGGCTTGCGCCATGGCGTCGATCACGGCCATGCTCGGCGCCAGCAAAACCCCCTTCATCCCGCCTTGCGCGATGAGCTTGCCGATCTCGTCACTCTTCAATCGCGGGTTGATCAACGCGGGAACTGCGCCGATACGCGACACGGCGAAGAGCGTCACGATCATGTCGAGATTGCCGGGCATCACGGTGGCGAATCGATCACCCGCCTTGATGCCGGCAGCCGACAGGCCCGCCGCGCGCGCCTCGATCTCCTTGATCAACGCACCATAGGTGAGCTGGCGTTCACCAGTTTCATCGACCAACGCAAGATGGTCGGGAAATCGCTTCGCCGATTGCCACAAAAGATCGATTGCGGTCATCATGATTCGCGACTCTCCCTTATCAGCGACGAGTGCGCTTTTTAGCGCGCCTGCCAGTCAGGCTTGCGCCGCTCAAGAAAGGCACGTGCGCCTTCCGCATGGTCTTGCGTTGTCTTGAGCACGCTCTGGCCCAGCCTCTCCAGCCGGCGACCGGTCTCGTGATCGACGTCGGTACAGGTATTGAGCACGAACTTCGCCATGCCGAGCGCGAGCGGCGCGAAGGTCGACAACTCCGCAGCCAGTCGCTTGGCCCCGTCCACGGCGCCGCCTTCGGGCGTGATCTCGGTGACCAGACCAAGCGACTTTGCCTCCTCGGGGCTGATACTCCGCGAGAGCATCACCATTTCCTTGGCGCGCCCGAGGCCGACATAGTGAACCAGGCGCGAGCAGCCGCCGCTGCCCGGGATCAGTCCCACCTTGGCTTCCGGCATCACGAAACGGGCGTTCTGCGCAATCACGCGAAAGTCGCACGACAGCGCGAGTTCAAAGCCGCCGCCTGCCGCCACGCCGTTGACCGCGGCGATGACCGGGACTTCCAGCGCCTCGATCAGATCGAATACCGAGTGGATGCCGCGGGCCACGGCACGAAACCCGCGTGTGCCCATCTTGGTAAGGTCGCCCATCTCGGAGACGTCCTCGCCTGCGGAAAAACCGCGCCCCGCACCCGTCAGGATCACCGCACGTATGCCGGTCGCGGCAGCGGTGTCTTCGATGACATCGCGCATCTCGGCGCGCATCGCGGCGTTCCAGGAATTCAGCCGGTCCGGGCGATTCAGCGTCACCACGCGAATCCCGTCCTGGTCCTCCACCAGCAGATACTTGGTGTTCATCCGTCTGCGTCTCCCTTGAGGATTGTAGTCACTGTGGCGATGCGCTCGCCACGCTGGTTGTGAACTTCGACGCCGCGATCAAATTCGCCATAGTCGATCGGCGTGAATTTGAGGCTGTCTCCCGGGAAGACCGGGCCGCGCAGGCGCACATCGAGGTTGAGGATGTTGTTGGCGCCGAACTGCGCGATCAGCCGGTCCAGGATGATCGCGGTCGTGAACGGGCCGTGAACGACGGTGTCCGGCATGCCCATGGCCTTGGCGAATGCGGGGTCGAAATGCACCGGATTGTGGTCCCCCACCGCATCGCCGTAGGCGGCCACCGAGTCGCGCGTGATGGGGCCGCAGCCGGAAGGCTTGATTTGCAGTCGTGTCATTGGCTCGCTCCCGGCTCGGCCCCGCGGCGCTCGACAAACACCGTGCGCTGGCACTGGACGAGCTTGCCGTCGGTCCCGCGATACTCCGACAGCACCGTCGCCAGGTGCATCGTGCCCTTGTCGATGATGTCCTCGACGCGCACGGTCAGGCGAATGGTCTCACCGGGCACGAAAGCGCGGTGCCATTCGTACGACTGCCCCCCTTGCAGGGCGCGCCGCAGGTCCATGCCGAGCGGTCCCACAACCGAATCCTGCCCGGCCGCGGTGGGGCCGAAGAACGGGACATGAAGCGCAGTTTCCGCCGCGCTGTCAGTTCCCAGGGCTTTTGCCAGAAGCGCAAGGCGCGCGGGATCCACCACCACTTCGGTGTCCACGAGCACGGTACCGATTGCATTCAGGTTCATGATGTAGGAGGGCTCTCCGTTTACAAATAACGACTGCCGCGTTCAACCCGCGCCGATGAGCTGCCAGACTTTCATCAGCAGGTCATGGTCGTCGTCGGCGCTCGGAGGATCCGAGGATGGCGTCATATTCCAATCGTAGGGCTTGTGCAGCACGTGTACACGCGGTTCCGGCAGCGATTTCGCCCCCGTATCCCGCACCGTGATCGTGAGTGTGTGCTCACCCATGACGACAAAGAAATACTCGTCGTGCGAAGGCGTCGCCGTGTGAATCAACGCCACCCCCGGCGCCGGCCGGATGACGTCGATGACCAGCGAGCCGGCGCCGCCCTGTCCCATCAAAGAAAGCGGCGGTTCAGGCGGTTATCGGGCACATTGATGCCGACCTTCTCGAGCAGCGGCCGGGTCTCGGCAATGTACTGGCGGCGCAGATCGGCGTTGTTCTTCTTGCGCAGCCCCCAGCGAACATACTCCGCGCCGAATGCGGAATCCGAACGGCCGAACATGTCGAGCGCCGCGGGCCACCATTTCTTGATCAGCTCGTTGGCTTCATCCAATCCTTCGGGCGTCTCGCAGATGCGGGTCAGGTTGCGTAGTCCGAGCGTTGCGTGAAAAAGTTCGTCCTTGTGCAGGCGCGGTGCGACGTCGAGCAGCGGTTTGTAGGGCACGCCTTCCCAGGTTTCACCAATGTAGCAGCCGACCCTGTCGCCCAGACAGTGGAAATAGGCCAGGTCGCAGAAGGTCTCGATCGGAATCCGGAACAAGTACTGTTCGATCGGGCGATCGACCTTGTCCACGCCGAGGCCCTTCAGGATCTCGGCGTTGATGATGCCGTGTTCGACTTCCTGCTCCATCAACTTGACCAGCGGGCCCTTCAAGCGCTCCTCGGTCGGCAAGGTGATGCAACGGTCCCAAAGGGTCGTCATCAGTTTCGCGTAATGCGGGTTGGTGCTGTTCTCGAGATGACTGCTCAGCATTCTCACCAGCAGGTCGCGAAACTCCTGCGGCAGTTCAGGATCGCCTTGGTTCCAGATTTTCTCTTGGGGTTCGGCTACCGTCGCGGACATGAGATCTCCCTGGCTCGTAGACAAGAAATTTGACACAAGTGTCTAAATCGGAACGCGGATTATCCCGGCGCGGTTGGTACTTTGTCAAGATGCGACTGTCCGCCCGCGCCGAGGGGGCAGGAATCCGCGTAGCGGTCAGGTCGTACGCGTAGGGCCTTTCCCCTGGAAATCGCCGCTCTTTCCGAGGCGCTGCGAGCCGCGCGCCCGCGTCATGGCAGCGCTGCGGGGACTGCGCCCGAGCACGACGGGCGTGACCGGGGCGAGCGGGCCTGCTCGTTAAGGAATGCGCACCTTGATGACCTTGCGCAGCACCGCGATCACGCCGTCGCGGAACGTCACCACCAGCACGATGATCAGTACGCCATACACCAGCACGTTCAATTGTCCGAGCGGCCGTACGATCTCGTCGAGGATGGTGAATAGCACCCCGCCCAAGACGGGGCCCAGCAGGCTGCCCATTCCCCCGAGGAGCAAGGTGACCATGACGGCGATGTCGATGCTGACCAACGAATAGACCGTGGGATTGATGAATCCGCCGTAGAAGGCGTAGACAGCACCGACCGCGCCGATGATCGCCGAGCCGATCGTGGCGGCCAAGACCTTGTACTTGGTCACGTCGATGCCGGCCAGCTCAGCCGCGTATTCATCATCGGCAATCGCTCGAAACGCGGTCCCGGCCCGCGAGCGCATCAGCAGGTGGTACAGAACCAGCGCAACCATGAGCACACCGAGAATGATGTAGTAACTCGAAAGGCCGGCCTCCAGCACGCGCGGGCCCAGGCCCTTGGTGTCGATGCCGGTTTCGCCGTTGGTCAATTTGCGCAACCCGAGGACGAGGTTGTGAAAGATCATCGTGAATACCAGAGTCACGATACCGACGAAGATCACGCCCAGGCCGCGGCGCACGGAAACGTAGCTGAACACGCCGCCCAGGAGGGCGGCAGACGCGATTCCGACCGGGATGGTTGCCCATGCGGGCCAGCCCAGTTTCGTGATCATCACGACTGAAACGTAGCCCGCGGTTCCGGCCAGCGCGCCGACGCACAGGAACAGTTGGCGCGTATGCCCGAAGATGATGTTGAAGGCGACTGCATAGGCCATGTAGATCAACATCAGCGTAGCGAGCCGCATGTAGTGGGCGCTGCCTCCCAGCGCCAGCGGAATCAGGGCCAGCGCCACCGCCACGACGACAAGCGTCACGTAATCCGAGAGGTAACGGTTCGTGTTCATGTACGGGATGCGAACAGGCCTTGCGGCCGCAGCAGGATGGTGAACGCTGCGGTCGCGAGCAGAATGATGAGCGTCAGGTAGGCGCCGACGTAGAAACTTGCGAAGGCGTTGACGATGCCGAGCAACACTCCGGCTGCCAACGTGCCATTGATGCTGCGCACGCCTCCGACCACGGCGACGATCAGCGCGAAACTGGTCAATTCGTTGCCCATTTCGGTTCCGAGCGAAGAAAACAGGCCCTGGACGACACCTCCCAGCCCGGCCATCATGGCGCTCAGGATCACGATCAGGGTGCGAATCCTGCCGGGGTTGATCCCGCAAAGTCCGGCGCCCACCTCGTTCTGGATGATCGAGCGGATGACTTTGCCCATCAGGGTCGCCTTGAGGAAGACGAACAGAATGATGAAGGTGGCGATCACGATCGCAGCCGCCCAGGCGCTCGCGGTGCGGATGGTGATTCCGGCGACTTCGAACGACGGCGTGGCCAGCCTGAGTGTGAGAGCCGTGCTCGGGTATTTGTAATCGAGGAATCCGTTGACGACAAATGACAGCCCGAGCGTGATCAACAAACCGAGCAACAGCCGCTCTTCGCCGTGACGACGGTAGGCCGGCACGAGCAGGGTACGATCCACCACCAGGCCAAAAACGCCCGCACTAAGAATGCCGAGCGCGCAAGCCACCAGCGGATTCATGCCGGTTTCAATCAACAGTGCTGTTGCGATTCCGCCCAGTACGGCGAATTGGCCGTGCGCCAGGTTCAGCACGCCGCCGAGCCCGAAGATCAGGGTAATGCCCACCGCCATGAGCGAGAGTTGCAGCCCCTGGACGATTCCGTCGATGAGAATGGCGATCACGATTCAGGTCATTCCCAGGTAGGCCTTTTGAATCTCCGGGTTGCCGAGGAGATCGCCGGATTTCCCGGACAGGCGTATCGCGCCGTTTTCCAGCACATAGGCACGTTCGGTGAATGCGAGGGCATGGGGAACCTGCTGCTCGGCCAGGAGAATGGTCAGCCCTTCGCCCTTGAGGCGGGCGAGCTGACGGTACATCTCGGCGACGAATAGCGGCGCAACGCCGGTCGAGGGCTCATCGAGAAGCAGGACCTTGGGTCGCGCCATCAGCCCGCGGCCGATTGCCAGCATCTGCTGCTCGCCGCCGCTCAAGGTGCCTGCCATCTGCACCTTGCGTTCTTCCAGCCGCGGGAACAGGCCGAAGACGAACTTGAGGCGCTCGGCGCGCGACTTGTAGTGGGTGTACGCACCGAGTTCAAGATTCTCCATCACCGACATCTGCGGGAAGAGCTCGCGCTCCGCAGGCACATAGACCACGCCGCGCTTGACGAAGGCATAATGGCGCAGGCCATGCAGGCTTTCACCCTCATGCAGGACTCTTCCTCCGCGCAGGGATAGCAATCCGGCGATCGCCTTGAAGAGCGTGGTCTTGCCTGCACCGTTGGGGCCGATGACCGCCACCGCCTCGCCCTGCTGCACTTCGAGGCTCACCCCCCTGATCACGGGCATGTCCCCGTAGCCGACCTCGATTCCCTCCACTCCGATCGCAAGGCTCATGCGGCGCGACCCAGGTACGCATCGATGACCCCCTGATCCCGGGCCACTTCGGCGGGGGTCCCGACTGCAATCACCTGGCCGAAATTGAGCACCAATATGCGCTCGGCCACTCCCATGATTGCCTTCATGACGTGCTCTACCCAGATGATGGTCAGGCCGAGCTCGTCGCGGATGCGCCGGATGAGCTGCATCGCCCGCTCCATCTCGGTCGGGTTGAGTCCGCTCATCGCCTCATCGAGCAACAGGAGTTCGGGCCTCATGGCCAGGGCACGGGCGAGTTCCAGCATGCGCTTTTCCTGCAGGGTGAGGCCGTCCACCCGCGAGTCCTCCTTGTCGGCCAATCCGGTCAGTTCAAGGAAATACGCGATGCGATCCGGCTCCGAGGACGCGCGCCCGCGCCCCCCGAATGAGGCGCCCACGGCGACGTTTTCCCGCACGGTCATGCTGGCAAACGAACGCGGGGTCTGCAGCACCCGCGCGACCCCCAGTTGCGCGATCTGATGGGGCCTAAGCCCGGACAGATCCCGCCCCTGGAACAGCACTTTGCCTTCGCTGGGACTGAATACGCCGTTGACGAGGTTCAAGAGCGTCGACTTGCCAGCCCCATTGGGGCCGATCAGCCCGAGGATTTCTCCTCGAGCCACGCTGAAGTCGACGTTCTTGAGCGCGGGCAATCCTCCGAAATATCTTGTGAGCCCTTTTCCTTCGAGAACCAACTCAGTCCTTTGGGACATAGGGTTCGGATGCGGGCGTGCGGAAGATCAGCGCCTGGCGCGAGGTCGCTCCCGCGTTGACCTTCCCGGGATCTCCCTTCTCCCAGGTGTACATGATCGGCTTGGCGCCTTTCATTTCGCCCCATTCGGTGTACGCAAGCGGCCACGCATAGCCCGGCTGGTTGAAGCTGCCTTTGCGTATCGTGTCAGCGATCACTTTCGGGTCCACCGATTTGGAACGCTCGATCGCGTCAGCGACCATCTTGACCATTACGTAGCCGGAAAACGCGTTGTTGTCGAACAGGCGCTTGGTGGTCGCGTTGTACCTCTCGGCCAACTGTTTGTAGGCTGGACTTTCGAAGTCGGCGCAGCTGTAGTCCACGTAGCGGTTGAAGATCAATTCGCCGGCCCGCTGCACCATGAGCGTCCCGGGCATCCAGGGTCCGATGATCTGCGCCTTCATGCCTAGTTCGATCACCTGCCGGGTGATCGTCGGCGTGCCGGGCGGATGTCCGGTGGCGATGATCAACTCGGGGTTCATCGCCTGGAGTTTCCTCAGGTAAGGCGTGAAGTCCTTTTCGGGGACAGGCGCCACCTCGATTTGCAACTGCACGCCCGGCAAGGGTTTGATCAGGGTCTCGACGGCTTCGCGCAGCGAATGCCCCCAGGCATAGTCGGCGATCACCACACCCACCCGTGTGATCTTCTTTTCCTTGATCATCGAGGCGATCGCGTCCATGTTCTGCGGCGCCGCCACCAGGCAGGTGCGGAAGGTGTAACGGCTACTCTTCTTCAGGATCTCGTGCGAGCCCGACATCGTCAGGAAGAAGGGGACCTTCAGATCCTCCGCCTGCCGCGAAACGGCGAGGCCGACGTCGCTGGAGATCATGCCGCCGGCCGCGACGATGCCCTCACGCTCGACCATGTACTTGAACGAGGTGATCCCCTCGTTGGGATTGTTCTTGTCGTCACGCTCGACGAGCTCGAGCTTCCGGCCCATCGCGCCGCCTTTTGCGTTGAGCTCGTCGATCGCCATCTTCATGCCGTCGCGCACCTCGACTCCCCAGGGCGTGAACGGACCGCTCAACGACGACATGAAACCGAATTTGATGGTCCCCTGCGCCAGCGCTGCGCCCGACTGCACCAGCGCGCCGCCCAACACGAGACTCATCCAGAACAGCCGGTTCTTGCTCATTTCACGTCCTCCTCCGATTGATGCGATTGTCCCGATTACGGGTCATTGATCTGCGTTCAAGCGCTGCACTTTAAGCAGAGCGACTGCAGCAAGTCAAGGACGGATATACCCGATATGCTCATTCCCCACTGACATAGTCGAGCTCGGGCCGCATCGAAACCGCCTCTCCAAGGTTCCAAAGTGCCCAGTGCAACTCCATGTCGGCGTTGCGCAGCATGGTCTCGATCTGCGGCGAATCACAGCCCTTGATCGCGGCGATGACCAGTTCGCGGGCCTGGCGGATACGGGCGATACGCTCTTCGGTTTGCATGATCGGCCTCCTCAGCGGTCCAGGGACCGGCGAAACTCCTTCGGCCGCTGATCGATGATGCGCTTGGTCTTGAGTTCGAAACGAGGCAGGCTTTCGGGCGCAACCGGCTCGACTTCGAGCCGCACGTGCAGCGCCTGGTGGATGCGCCCTGCCGCGTCCCGCGCAACCTTTTGCCATTGCTCACGATCGGCCGCGATGGACTTGTCCGGTTCAAAACGCACCGTCATCACGTCGTTATCACCTTCGCGCGTCAACACCAGCTCGTAGTGCATGCTGACCCCGGGGATTTCCCCGAGCAGATTTTCCACCGCGGTCTGATAGACGTTCGTGCCGCGCACGGTGACCATGAAATCGGTCCTGCCGAGCACCGCACCTTCCAGTTTTGCCCAGGTCCGGCCGCACGAACAGGACATGCGACAACGCACCAGGTCGTGGGTGCGGTAGTTGAGCAGCGGTTGCGTGGTATTGGAATAGCTGGTGAGGATGTTCTCGCCGATCCCCCCTTCAGCAGCCTCCTTGCCGGTTGCCGGGTCACGCTGCCAGGCGTAGACATTCATCTCGTCGACGTGAACACCATCACCGTTCGGGCAACCAGGAGCGAATGCGCCGAGCTCCGCAATGCCGAGCAACTCACCGGCCTTCGCGCCCCAGGACTCCTCGATCGACTTGCGCATCGCGGGCAATGCCGTTGGCCCCGGCTCGCCCGCGTGGTAGGTGAACTTGATCGACGATGAAGCGAGGTCAACGCCCATCTCGGCGGCAACCGATGCCATGCGCATCGCAAAGGTGGGCGTTGAAATCAGCACGGTCGGTTTGAGCCGCAGGATCGCCTGGATGTGGCCCTTGGTGTCGAGCCCGCCGCCGGAGATCACGCGGCAGCCCAGGCGACGCGCGCCCCAGTACGCGCTCCAGAATCCGGCGAAGTTTCCCCAGCCAAAGGCAAAGTAGAAGCTGTCACTGGGACGGATTCCCAGACCCCAGAATCCGTACACCCAGGACTCGCCATAGCGCACGGTATCGAGCATCGAAAACGGAATTCCCAACGGCAGCCCGGTCGTCCCTGAGGTCTCGCTATGGTGGGCGATGAATTCCTCGGGCAGCGCGAGTGTCGGGCCGTAGGGTGGCTGCTGCTGCTGAAGATGGATGAATTCGCTCTTGTCGGTCAGCGGCACCATGGTCCGATAGTCGTCCAGCGAGCGAATATCCTCCGGCTCGACCCGGGCCGCGTCGAATTTCGCACGATAGAACGGACTATGGTCATAGGCATAGCGCACCAGCGCGCGCAGGCGGTGCAGGTGCAGCTGATCAAGCCGCTCGCGCGGCATGGTTTCGATAGCCTCGTTCCAGAAGCGGCTGGCGCGCGCCTTCTGGCCCATCGCCGACATTTGAACTGACGCCACTGCGACTCCTCCTCGACTAATGAATCAGACGGCCGGCTTGCGCATCGGGCACCTTCAAGCCCAGCTTCTCGATCTGCGGGTCGAGGTCCTTGCGCCACATCTGGCGCAGCTCTTCATTGCCCCAGCGTCGTATGCCATGCGCGATCGCGAGTTCGCTGAACTTTGAGGTCGCCCCGCCGAACGTGTCGAGCGCATGCGGATACCACTTGTCGATGGTGCGCTGCGCGTCGGCCGCACCGGCTCCGGCCAAGTCCTGGTAGCGCGCATCATTCACCAGGTCCTTGATGCGCCGCGCACCGAACGAGGCGTGAAACTTCTCCTCGCCGACCATGGTGGTCATCTCGCGTGCAAGAGGCGCGTAGCTGCAGTCTTCCATCGCGTGCAGGTGGTACCAGGCGACCAGGTCCATGCAGAAACAAAAACCGACCACGTCGACCCAGCTGTCCATGGGCACGTTGAACGCGGCGATAGGGTGCTGCCCCATGCGCAGGGTCAGGAGCTTGTCCGCCATCTCCTCGCCTTCGCTACCGAACTGGCGCAGAAGGCGGCAGTCGATGAAACCCTGGTGCGCCTCGTCCGCGGCGATTTGCGCCTGGATGAAACGGTCTTCCGCGGTGGGCCCCTTGTTGATCCATACCTGGTGCTGTTCGACCGATGCGAACTCGGTGGAGGCCAGCGCATACACGATCTTGAGCAGGGTCGAGCGGTACTCCGGCGTCATTTGCTCGTGGGTCTCGACCTTGCGCATCCCGGTGAGCGAACCCCAACGTACTGAACGCGATACGTGCATCGAAACCCTTCTTTCTTGACCGACTACTAAACGGCGCGGAGAAAACTCAGACCATCGAACAAGGCCCCCGAGGGCCGCAGATGGTATCGTCGCCTCAACGAGAAGTCAAACGCGGTCGTTCGGGCGGCGTGCGGCTAAATTCGCCGCACGCACCGCTTAGTAGGTCTCCAGGTGCAGCCGTCCGTGCGCCTTCAACTCGGCGCCGACTTGCTCCCAATCAAGGCCGGACTCACGCGCCACGTCGCGCAGCGCAAGCACCACACCTTCTTCCATGGCCTTCAGCCCGCAGACGTAGAAGTAGGTGTTGGGGTCGGCCAGGAGCGGCCCCAAGTCGGCGGCGCGTTCGCGCAGCGCGTCCTGCACGTAGCGCTTGGGCGCTCCGGGGGTGCGTGAGAACGCGAAGTGGATGTCGATGAAGTCGCGCGGCAGGTTCTGCAGCGGGCCGAAGTAGGGCAGTTCCTCCTTGGTGCGCGCACCGAAGAACAGCATCAGCTTGCCACCTTCGAACTTGCCGGAGGCGCGCAGGCGCCGGCGCCACTCGGTCATGGCGCGCATGGGCGCGCTGCCGGTGCCGGTGCAGATCATGACGATGTTCGACTTCGGGTGATTCGGCATCAGGAACGACGCGCCGAAGGGTCCGATGACCTCGACCTTTGCGCCTATCGCCAGGTCGCACATGTAGTTGGAGGCGACGCCCCGCACCGGCTGGCCGGAGTGGTCCTCGAGAACGCGCTTGATGGTCAGCGAGACATTGTTGTAGCCGGGCCGCTCGCCGTTGCGCGGGCTGGCGATCGAATACTGGCGCGGGTGGTGCGGCCGGCCATTCGCATCCGTTCCCGGCGGCACGATGCCGATGGACTGGCCTTCAAGCACCGGAAACGGCATGGTGCCGAAGTCGAGCACGATGTGATGCGTGTCGTATTCGCGCCCGACTTCGGTAACACGCACGTTGCCGGCGACGGTGGCGATGATGGTCTTGCTTGCCGCCTTGGGGCCATACAGGTTGGTGTACGCGTGTGCTGCCGACCAGGGCGGCAGCGTTGCGCCGAAGGAGGCGGATTGAATCGAACCCACAGCGCTGCCGGCGGACGCAATGGCCGGAGCGGCGGCTGCCGCCGAAGCAGCATCGGTGGCAGGCGCTTCGGCTACGACCGCGTCGCCAGCGCCGAACTCGGCCAGCTGTGTCGGGGGCAGCTCGGCGGGCAATTCATCCCATCCCAGCTGCGCTTCCAGGGTGTAGGCCTGCACCCGCGGCATGGTGCGCCAGTTGTCGATCGAACCGGTCGGGCAGGGCGAAATGCAGGCCATGCACAGGTTGCACTTGGTGGCGTCGACGACGTAATTACGCGAGTCGTGCGTGATCGCCTGCACCGGGCAGATCGATTCACAGGTGTTGCAGCGAATGCAGATTTCGGGATCGATCAGGTGCTGCCTGATCAGCGCGCCTTCGGCGGGGGCGTTCATGCTCTTGTCCTGACTCCTGTTGTGTGACCCACTCGCGCCGCCGGCGGCGGCTCGGCGGCGCCGCCGATCAGTTGAAACGCACGTACTCGAAATCGACCGGCTGGCGATTGATGCCCATCACCGGCGGGGCGATCCAGTTGGCAAATTTGCCCGGCTCGACCACGCGGCCCATCAGCGATTGCACATAGGCACGATCTTCGGCCGTGGGCAGCCATTCTCCTACCTTTGCGGCCCACTCCGCATCTGAAATGACGCGACCGTCGGGTGACACCTTGACCCCGGCCAGGGAACCGATGTTGCGATGAAACGCCTTGTGCGGAACCTTCAGGCGGAACGGGATGCCGGCCTTGTCTATCACCTTGTTCCAGCGCTCGATCCCGGCGACAGAATCCTTGATGTAGTCGTCACGCAGCACTTCGTTCAAGCCATTGAGCATCGGCACATCCCTCTCGGCCAGGGCGCCGTTCTGGACCTGCAAGACCTTGTACGTCTGGCCACGCAGCTGGTGGTCGTCGCCGCGCTTGCCTTCCTCGTAACGCCCCTTGAGCCCGGTCGAGTAGAAGGTCGCGGCGTTGCTGGATTCGTCGGCGCCGAAAAGGTCCACGGTCACCGAGAAGTGGAAGTTGAGGTAGCGTTGCAGCGTCGGCAGGTCGATGACGCCGGCGGCGCGCAGCTTGCCCGCGTCGTCGGTCTTGAGATCGTTCATCACCTGGCAGGTGCGCTGGATCACGCGCGACACGCCCGCCTCGCCGACGAACATGTGATGCGCCTCCTCGGTGAGCATGAACTTGGTCGTGCGCGCGAGCGGATCGAAGGCGGACTCGGCCAGCGCGCACAGCTGGAACTTGCCGTCGCGGTCGGTGAAGTAGGTGAACATGAAAAACGACAGCCAGTCCGGAGTCCTCTCATTGAAGGCCTGCAAGATGCGCGGGTTGTCCTCCTGGCCGCTGCGGCGCTCGAGAAGTGCCTCGGCCTCCTCGCGACCGTCGCGGCCGAAGTGCTTGTGCAGAAGGTAGACCATCGCCCACAGATGACGGCCTTCCTCGACATTGACCTGAAACAGGTTGCGCAGGTCATACTGGCTGGGACAGGTGAGCCCCAGGTGGCGCTGCTGCTCGACCGAAGCCGGCTCGGTGTCGCCCTGCGTGACGATGATGCGGCGCAGATTGGACCGGTACTCTCCCGGCACATCCTGCCAGGCCTTTTCGCCCAGGTGGTCGCCGAAGTGGATCTTGCGCTCCGCGTCGCCGGGATTCAGGAAGATGCCCCAGCGGTAGTCCGGCATCTTGACGTGGCCGAACTGGGCCCAACCCTGCGGGTCGACACTGACCGCGGTGCGCAGGTACACGTCGAAGTTGTTGGAGCCGTCCGGCCCCATGTCGTCCCACCAGCTCAGGAAATTTGGCTGCCATTGCTCGAGCGCGCGCTGCAGCGCGCGGTCTTCGGACAGGTTGACATTGTTGGGAATCTTCTCGCTGTAGTTGATGCTGCTCATGTTGCTGCTCCTTGTACGAAATGCTGCAGGAAGGTCATGCGCGTCTAGACGCGGTTCCAGTCGAACTGGGCACGATCGCCCTTGCCAAAGACCTTGAGTGCGCCTTTTTCGCCCACGGCGTTGGGGCGCTGGAAGATCCAGTTCTGCCACGCGGTGAGGCGGCCGAAGACGCGAGTGAACATGTTCTCGGGACCGTTGAAGCGAAGATTCGCCTCCATGCCGGTCAACGCGTCGGGCGACATCGCGGAACGCTCTTCGAGCGCGATGCGGATCTCGTCGGCCCAGTCGATGTCGTCGGGGTTGGAAGTGATCAGGCCAAGCTCGAACGCGGCGTCGGCGTCGAGGGACTGGCCGGCCTTGGCGCGCACGGCGTCGAGTGCGGGCGCCTCGTCGTAAAAGCGGCGCCCCAGGCGCGACTGTCCGGTGACCATCGGATAGAAACCGAAGTTGGCATCCGAGACGGTGATCTTGGGCGCTCTTTCGGCGGAGTCGGGGAGGGCCAGGTGATAGCTGCGGTCGCAGGCCAGCGAGAGCTCGAGGAAGGTACCGGCAAAACAGGAACCTTCATCTATCAGTGCGAAGAGGCTGCGCGAGGAGACGTCCAGGCGACTGAAGGTACGGCGCAGCCAGCCGATGGTTTCGCGCACCAGCCAGTGTTTCTGGTGCGCGACAAGTGCGGCGTCCATCGCGAGCACGGCAGCCGCATCACCTTCGGTGCGCAGTATCCAGGTGCCGATGTCGAGTTCGTTGGTACGCATGGAGAGGATTGCGTCCTCCAGCTCGCGCGCCAAGGCGAGCGGATACCACGCGGCGCCAACAGCTTCGATAGCGGCGATGTCGCACTGCACCGGAGATCCCGGCGCCTTGACGGTAAAGGTCGCGATGCGCCTGCTGCGATCGATGTCGACCCGCACATTGGTGTATCCGAGCCCGTCCGGTTCTTCCGTGCGCGCAAGCGGGGTCAGGGCCACGCCCTTGGCATTGGCCGGACGATCGCTCTTTTCGGCCAGTTCCAGCGCGCGGTTCCTGACGGTCTGGGCGAACACGGCAGGCTTGGCGATCTCGTCGACCAGGCGCCAGTCCTTGGCTTTCTTGCCGCGCACGCCTTCGGTGGTCGTGCAAAAGATGTCGGCCAGGTCGTGGCGCACGTGGCGCTTGTCAGTGACGCGCGTGAGGCCGCCGGTGCCGGGCAGCACACCAAGCAATGGCACCTCGGGCAGGCTGACGGCTGAGGAGCGGTCATCGACCAGAATGATCTCGTCGCAGGCCAGTGCCAGTTCGTAGCCGCCGCCGGCGCACGCGCCATTCACGGCCGCCAGGAACTTGAGGCCGCTGTACCTGGATGAGTCTTCGAATCCGTTGCGCGTCTCGTTGGTGAACTTGCAGAAGTTCACCTTCCATCCATGGCTGGAGGTGCCGAGCATGTAGATGTTCGCGCCCGAACAGAAAACCTTTTCCTTGGCGCTGGTGACGATGACGGTGCGCACTTCCGGGTGCTCGAAGCGAATGCGGTTGAGCGCGTCGTTGAGTTCGATGTCGACACCCAGGTCATAGCTGTTGAGCTTGAGCTTGTAGCCGGGCGCCAGGCCGCCGTTCTCGTCAAAATCGGCCGCGAGAGTGGCAATGACACCATCGAAGGAAAGCTTCCAGTGCTTGTAGCGCGAGGGGTCGGTGCGGTAGTCAACGGTCTGCGGGACGTTCAAGGGGGATCTCCTGGCGGGTTTTCCGACAATTCATGCATAATATTGCCTGTCAATTTCACTGTCAAGCATTTTATTGCATGTCTGCCGGGGTGCCTGCTCTCCATGCTATGCGGGCGACTTCGTCGCAGTTCTCGATAGGGTCAATCGTTGGCGTCATTCCGGCAGCTTGAGCGCGCCGCGTGCAACGACACGCAGGATGCCGAAAGACTCCGCCAACGGCTGGGCGCTCGTATCGACGGTGAATTCCGCTTTGGAATAAAAAGCCGCGCGGCCGGCCAGGATGCGCTTCAAGTCCTCCATTGCCTCCGCGCTGGCGGCCATCGGGCGCAGGTCGCCTTGCGCGGCAACGCGCTGCATGTGGTCTTCCGGCGCGGCCTTAAGCCAGATGGTGGTGCAATGCGCGAGGAGGAGATTGAAGGTAGCGGCATCCGAAACTAGGCCGCCCGGTATCGCCAGCACCGCCTCGCTATGCAACTGGATCGCCTCTTCGAGTGCGCGCCGCTCGTAGCGTCGATACGCATTCTGGCCGTACAGCGCCTGGATCTCGGCCACCGAACAGCCAGCGAACTTCTCGATCTCACGGGACAGCTCAACGAAGGGAAAGCCCAAGTCGTCAGCGAGCATCTGCCCGAGGGTGGACTTGCCCGCACCGCGCAGGCCGACCAGGGCGATGCGCGGACTCTTCGCCAGGTTGCCGCCGCCGGTGCCGAACAGTTCGCCGATGGCGATGCGCGCGCGCCGCAGTGCGGCCTCGTCCCTGCGTTCAAGCAATTCGCGCAGCATGAGCCATTCAGGCGAGGAGGTCGTGACGTCGCCGGTGAGTTCCGCGAGCGAACAATGCAGCGCTTCGGCCACCTGCACGAGCACGATGATCGACGCATTGCCGATGCCATATTCCAGATTGGCCCAGTGACGCTCGGAGATGCCAGCGGTTTGTGCCGCCGCCTTGCGCGTCATTCCGCGACGTGCACGCAGGTCGCGCACCCGCTCGCCCAGGGCAACAAGAAACGGGTGCTTGCCACCTGCGGCGCCGGCAGTGCGGGCCGGTACCGCCACGACCAGCGCCGGCGCGGCTTTTGGCGGCGACGTGCGACGCCCTCGCGATACGGGAAGCCTCGCCGCAGCTATGGCACGATCCGAGGCCTCGCGGGCCAAGCGTCCAGACGCCGATTTATGCATTATATTGCTTGACGTATGCAATTTAGTGCAATACTATCACGACCAACTCGGCGGACTCACCGGACTTTTGCAGAATACTGCATGGACAGAGGCCGCGCCAATCGCGTGAGGTCACGCCACTGCCTTGCGCGACCCAAACCATCCCGGAGACTCCGTCATGTCCTTGCCCGCCATTGCAGCGCCGCCGGCACAGTTCAATTTCGCGCAGCATCTGCTGGAGCGCAACGCCGGCCGCGCGCAAAAGCCGGCCTATGTCGATGACACGGGCAGCCTGACCTACGGCGAACTGGCAACGCATGTTCGCCGCATCGCCGGTGGCCTCCTGGCAGCCGGTGTGCGGCGCGAGGAACGCGTGCTTCTCCTGATGCACGACTGCAACGACTGGCCGTCGGCTTTTCTCGGCGCCCTCTACGCCGGCGTGGTACCGGTAGCGCTCAACACGCTCCTGACCGCGGATGATTACGCCTACATGCTGGAACACTGCCGCGCCCAGGCGGTGCTGGTCTCCGGCGCCCTGCTGCCGGTATTGCAGCAGGCGCTTGCACGAGCGAGTGCCGAAACGCGCGCCGAAGTGAAGACGGTGATCGTCTCGCGTCCGGATGGCGCGCTGCCGGCAGGCGCCAAGGACATGGCCGAATTCGTCCGCGCGAGTGTGCCGCTTGCCACGCCGGCAGCGGTGGGGCCGGACGCGCCCGGTTTCTGGCTTTACTCTTCCGGCTCCACCGGGCGACCCAAGGGAACCGTGCATACCCACGGCAACCTGTACTGGACGGCCGAGCTCTACGGTGTGCGCGTGCTGGGCCTGACCGAAAACGACGTGTGCTTCTCTGCCGCCAAGCTTTTCTTTGCCTACGGATTGGGCAACGCGCTCTCGTTCCCACTCAGCGTGGGAGCGACCACCGTGCTGATGCCAGAGCGCCCCACTCCAGACGCCACCTTCAAGCGCTGGGTCGAGAAGCGTCCAACGGTTTTCTTCGGCGCACCGACCGGCTTTGCCGGCATGCTTGCCTCGCCCAATCTCCCGGCCAAGTCGGCGGTGTCGCTGCGCCTTGCGTCCTCCGCCGGCGAAGCCCTCCCGGCTGAACTGGGTGAGCGATTCACACGCCACTTCGGCGTCGAGGTCATCGACGGCATCGGCTCGACCGAGATGCTGCACATATTCTTGTCCAATCAGCCTGGTCGGGTGCGTTACGGCACCACCGGCTGGCCGGTGCCGGGCTACGAGATCGAACTGCGCGGCGAGGACGGCCTGCCGGTGCCCGACGGCGAGATCGGCGACCTCTACATCAACGGACCGAGTGCTGCGCTGATGTACTGGGGGAATCGCGAAAAATCGCGCGACACCTTTCAGGGCGCGTGGACCAGGAGCGGCGACAAGTACGTGCGCAACCAGGACGGCAGCTACACCTATTCCGGCCGCAGCGACGACATGCTCAAGGTGAGCGGCATCTATGTCTCGCCTTTCGAGGTCGAGTCCACACTGGCGCAGCACGCGGCAGTCCTCGAAGCGGCGGTGATCGGCGTGACCGATGCCGAGGGCCTCACCAAGACCAAGGCCTTCGTGGTGCTCAAGCCGGGCGAAGCAACAGACGAGGCCGCGCTCAAGGCCTTCGTCAAGGATCGGCTCGCCCCCTACAAGTACCCCCGCTCGATCGAGTTCGTCACCGAGTTGCCGAAAACGGCCACCGGCAAGATCCAGCGCTTCCGGCTGCGCGAGAAGGAAGCGGCGGCACCCTGAGTCAACCTGGGTTGCGCGCGGCGGCGCCTGGGTGCCGCGATCCCGGCCGCACGCAGCGGCTCCGCCTAGAATCGCAGCCGCAAGAGGCAAGGCGACCCTCTGCGCCGACCCAACGCCCGCCCTGCGACGCCGAATGATCAACGAACCTGCTGTTGACATCCTCATCATCGGTGCCGGTGCATCCGGCGCCGCCTTCGCCTGGAGCATGGCCGATACGCGCATGCGCATCCTGTGTCTGGAACAAGGCGACTGGATGAATCCGGCAACGTATCCAAGCACGGGGCTTGATGGAGAGTTGCGCCAGATCGGCGAATTCAGTTCCAATCCGAACGTGCGCGGTCTTGCGACCGACTACCCGGTCAACAACGCAGCCTCGCCGATCCAGATCGCCAATTTCAACGGCGTGGGCGGCAGCACGGTGCTGTACGCGGCCCACTTCCCGCGCTTCCATCCGAGCGACTTTCGCGTCAAAAGCTGCGACGGCGTTGCCGACGACTGGCCGATCGACTACGAGACTCTCGAACCGTTCTTTGCCCAGAACGACCGCATGATGGGTGTAGCAGGGCTGACCGGCGACCCCGCGTACCCCGAGCACGACCTGCCACTACCGCCCCTGCCACTCGGCGTCTCCGGTGAGACCTTGGCACGCGGGTTCAACCAACTGGGCTGGCACTGGTGGCCTTCGGACAGCGCGGTTGCCAGCCGTCCCTACGAGGGCCGCGACCGCTGCCTGAACCTGGGGCCTTGCACCAGCGGATGCGCGCAAGGAGCCAAGGGCAGCACGGATGTGACCTACTGGCCGGAGGCGATCCGCCGCGGCGTGCGACTGCGCACGCGCTGCCGCGTGCGTGAAATCACCGTGGGAGACGATGGCATGGCCAACGGCGTCGTCTACTACGACGCCGACGGCCGCGAACTCTTCCAGCCTGCCGAAGTTGTCGTGGTGGCCGCCAATGGCATCGGCACACCACGGCTGCTGCTGAACTCGAAGTCGAAACTCTTCCCGCGCGGATTGGCGAACAACAACGACGTAGTCGGCCGCAATCTGATGCTGCACCCGTATTCGTGGGTCAGCGGCACCTTTGCGCAGCGGCTGGACGGCCAGTTCGGCGCCTCGGGCTGCTGCATCTGGAGCCAGGAGTTCTACGAGACGGACCGCAGTCGCGGGTTTGTGCGCGGCTACACCATGGAGATCGTGCGTGGCCGCGGCCCCCTGGTGACCGCGATGATTGGGCTCAACAGCGGGCAGATCCCGTGGGGGGAGGGTTTCCACGACGCCTTCGGGAAGCTGTTCGCACACAGCACGGGAATGGTCAATATCTGCGAGGACCTGCCCGAGGCCCACAACCGCGTGACCCTCGATGAGGCGCTCACCGATTCCAACGGTATTGCCGCGCCGAAGATCGACTACACGCTCTCCGAAAACAGCCGCCGCATGCTTGACCACTCCGTCGAAAAGGCGACTGCCGTACTCAAGGCCGCGGGCGCCACCAGCGTGCAGCACGAGGCGCCGTGGAAGATAGCCGGCTGGCACAACATGGGCACCGCGCGCATGGGGCGGGACCCCGCGACCTCGGTGGTAAACGAATGGGGCCGCGCCCACGAGGTGAAGAATCTCTTCATCATCGACGGCAGCATCTTCACCACTTCCGCCGGGGTCAACCCCACCAGCACCATCCAGGCGCTCGCTCTTTACATTGCCGACGCGATGAAGCAGCGCCTGGCAAACCTTTTCGACTGAGCGCAAGCCATGACGGCCCACTCGATTACCCTGCATGCCCGCGCCGCGTTCAGCGCCGATGAGCGCGCCACGCTCGACGTGTTGATGGATCTGCTGATCCCCGCCTCGCCCGATGGTCGCATGCCTGCCGCCCGCGCGCTGAGTTTGTATGACAGTGCCGTCGGACTGCGTGCCGGCGATCGCGCCTTGTTCGACCGTGGGCTTGCCGATCTCGACCGGCGCGCGCACGCGGCGCATGGCATGGCGTTCGCCCGCTTGAGCCTATCCGAGGCAAAAGCCATGGTGGACGCACTGCGCCGCGAAGGTTCTGCCTTCATGGGTGCTTTCATGGCGCAGACAGTGGGACGTTATGTAGCGCACCCGAGGGTCATGCCCCTCCTGGGCCTGGAAGCACGCCCCCTGTGGCCCAAGGGCAATGAAGTGGCCGAGGGAGACTGGTCGCTGCTCGATACGGTGAAGCAGCGCGAGAAGATCTACCGCAAGGTGTAGTTCTGTCAGTCTCCCGGACACCGTCCCCGGGTGAGTGCTACAAGCGGGTGAATGCGAATTCGACCTCGGGCTTCAGCCCGCTGATGATGCGCGCGATGCTCTTGCCCGAACCGCAGGAGTGCGTCCAGCCGAGCGTGCCATGCCCGGTGTTGAAGTACAGGTTGGACAGCTTCGAGCGGCCGATGATCGGCACATTGGAAGGCGTGGCGGGGCGCAGGCCGGTCCAGAACTGTGCGCGCTCGGAATCGCCCGCGCCGGGGAAGAGTTCTTCCACCCGACGCACGATGGCTTCGCAGCGCACGCGGTTGAGGTCGCGGTCGTAACCGTTCAATTCGGCGGTGCCGGCGATGCGCAGTCGGTCCCCCAGGCGCGAAAACACGAGTTTGTACTCGTCGTCGGTGAGCGAAACCTGGTGTGCCATGGCCGCGTCCCTGACCGGCATGGTCACCGAGTAACCCTTGGCCGGGTAGATCGGCAGTTCGATGCCGAGCGGCTTGACGTAGAGCGGCGAGAGGCTACCCATGGCCAGCACATAGGCGTCGGCGCGCAGGCGCTGGAAGCGACCTTCTCCATCGGTGGCTTCAACGTGATCGATCGCCCCACCGGCTTCGCGCAGCGCCGTGACGGTATGACTCATCAGGAACTGCACGCCATCGGCCTCGCAATGCTTGACCAGTTCGCGCGCAAAGCGATTGGCGTCGCCCGATTCATCTTCGGCGGTATAGGTGGCACCGGCCAGCCGTGGGCGGATGTGGCGCAACGCCGGTTCGATTTTCACCGCCTCATCGGCGGAGATGACGCGACGGTCGCAGCCGAGTTCGCGCATCTGCGCAGCCGGCGCCTCGGCGCCGGCGAATTCCTTTTCGCTCGTGTAGAAGTGCAGGATACCCTGGGTGCGCTGGTCGTAGGCGATGCCGATGTCGCGCCGCAACTGCTGCAGCATGTCGCGGCTGTAGGTGCCCAGGCGAACGATTTCGTGGATATTGCGTCGCGTACGTCCCGGGGTGCACTCGCGCAAGAAAAGCAGGCCCCAGCGCCACTGTCGCGCGTCGGAGCGCAGGCGAAACAGCAGCGGGGCATCCTCCTTGCCCAGCCACTTGAGCACCTTCAGTGGCGCGCTCGGGTTGGCCCAGGGCTCGGCGTGACTGACCGAAATCTGCCCGCCGTTGGCGAAACTGGTTTCCGCAGCAGGGCTGGCCTGGCGATCGACAACGGTGACATCATGGCCGAGCTGGCGCAGGAAATACGCCGAGGTGACGCCGAGCAGGCCGGCGCCCAGAACGATGACTTTCATGAATACACCTCCATGAGTGGTTCGCGCAATTTCGCGCTTGCCGCTCCCCCTGTCCTCGGTACCTGAGAGATTCAACCGACGCGATCTCGCGTCGGCCTTGCTCCTTCGGTGCGCTCAACCGGTGAACGGTCGAGCGACTCTCCAGACGGCGATGGTGTTGTGCAGTTCGGAACCTGAGCGTGTATGGGAGTTTGCGCCTTCGGTGGCCGCGTCCGGGTTACCCGTGACGTGGCGCTCTCCTGCCAACCAGCGACATTCTATCCGGCGGTCGTGCTCATGCTGCAAAGCGAACCGCCGCCACCGGCGGCAGATCGCGGGACACACACTGCCAGTTCTCGGCGGCATCCTCGCTGATCCATAGTCCGCCTGTGGTCGAAGCCATGGCGAGGGTGCAGCCGTTAGCGGCAACCGCAAGCGCGTGGCGATACACAAGGTGATAGGCTTTCGCTGACGGCAGTCCGGCGCCAAACACCTTGAAGCTGCGCCCGCCGTCGTCAGTACGCGTGACCACCATTCGTGCGTCGACCGGAATGCGACAGGCGTCTGCTTGGGCCGGGACAAACCACGCACGCTGCGGATTGCGCGGATCGACGGCGACTGAGAACCCGAAAGTACTGGGCCCGGCCTGATCGATCGCAGTCCACGACTGACCGGAATCGACTGAACGATAGATGCCGCCGTGGTGTTGCATCCACAGCATGTCCGGATCGGCGGCACACTGGACCACGCAATGCGGGTCCTGGACGTTGGGGTCATCGACAAGTTCAGGCGGCATGTAATTGGCCTTGAGGCCGCGACCAGTGAGCTCCCAGCTTGCGCCGGAATCGCGCGTCTGCCAGATGCCGCCCGAGGAGATGGCCAATGTCAGGTGACGTGCATCGCGTGGATCCACCAGCAGGCTATGTATGCCGGCATGATCGTAGCCACCGCCCATCCATTCGCGCCGCTTCGGATGCTCCCAGAGCGACCTGCATAGCGACCAGGTCGCGCCAGAATCGGTCGACCTGAACAACCCCGCCGGCAGACAGCCCGCCCATAAAGTGCCCGACTCCTCAACGCCTCCGGCGGCAAGCGACCAGATGAGTTCGACATTCCACGGGGTCGGGTCATCCGCCAACGGACCAGACTCCGGCTTGGGCGGGAACGCAGGTGCGCCAACCTCGGTCCAGGTTGCGCCGCTGTCGATGCTCCTGCGCAGCTTGACGCCGAAATGCCCCAACGCCATGGCCGCATACCAGGCGCCGTCGCGTGGGTCGATGAGCACCTGCGAGACCGGGTCACCGGCGAAATGGTGCGCAGCGATGCGCCAGTCTGCCGCCTCGCCGGTGACGACGAACAGGCCTTTGCGCGTACCCAGAACAATGGTGTGCATGGTGACTTCCTTTCAATTGGCCGTGCCAAATACCGGATCGACCCCGAGGCAATGCCGCGATCCTACCCGCCACTCAAGGCCTGGATGACCATTACCCGGTCACCACCGGCCAAGCGTCGGTCTAGCCGCACGCGTTCGCGCACCAACTCGTCGTTGACGAACACGGCAACGTGCTTGCGGACGGCACCCTGGTCATCGAACACGTAGTGGGCGAGGGCCGGAGCAGCGGCGATAGCCGTGTCGAGCGCTTCGCGAAGCGTCGTTGCCTCGACCTGTTGCACGGGGCAGTTGACATGCCGCTGCAAAGCGGGAGCGAACTCGACGCGGATCATTCGTGGCTTTCGCGTTCAGGAGAAAACGTGCCCAGCGGCCATGGCTTTCAAGCCAGCGCGCCGGTGGCAATGCGCTCGACTTCGTCCAGCCACGCCTGCCTTTGCTCCACCGTGCTCGAAGCGATCGGCCCGTACATGCGGCGTTCGACACGGGCCACGCCGCAGAGCGCGAACACACTCTTTTTCCAGATGCCTTCCAGCGGGTCGCCGAACAGCGCGGCCTCGCGCTCCGGCGGCGTGTTGGAGGTATTGAAGACCAAAGCCGCGCGCGCCTTGAGCAATCCTTGCGGCGCGCCGGCCGCACCCACCCCATCCGGATAGCGATAAGCGGTGCCCAAGCGCACCACCCGGTCTATCCAGCCCTTCATGATCGCTGGCGGCTGGCTCCACCAGTTGGGATGAAACACCAGGATCAGGTCGGCGCCGGCCAGGTGCGCGCAGTGCGTCTCGACGAGCGGGTCGGCGGAACCGGTGTTGCCGAACTCACCCGTCGGTTGCACCGGATTGAAGCCTTCCGCGTAAAGGTCGTGCGTTACGACCTCCATGCCCGGGCGCTGCAAGGCCGCGGTCGCCGCGGCTGCCATGGCGTGCGCAAAGCTGGTGGGGTTGGGATTGGCGATGATCAGCAAAGCCTGCATTGCATCTCCTTTGTCATCCGTGCGCAATCGGTCGCTCTGCGACCAGTGCCGGTCGCGCGCTCCGCGTGCGCTACCTGTTGCGCCAGCCGGCCCGCGTCAGCATCGCTGCGCTGATTCGGTTGTGCCGCGCGATCAGCGGCGCCAGATCCGGTTGGTCGACCAGTCGGCCACTCTCGACGCGCAGCCGGCCGTCGATGACCGAGAACCAGACATTCTGCGGTGCGCAGGTGATGAGCGCGGCCACCGGATCACCCAGCGCGCCGGCGTGCGCCAGATCGTCCAGGCGATACGCGACCACGTCGGCCGCCATGCCAGGCGCGAGGACGCCAATGTCGTCGCGTCCCAGCACGGCGGCGCCGCCACGCGTGGCCAGTTCGAGCGCGGCACGCGCGGAGTAGCGATCGACGCGCGATTCGAAGCCCGGCCAGCCGACCCGCGCCAGCAGCATGGCCTGGCGCGCCTCGCCGAGCAGGTGATTGCCATCGCCACTGGCAGACCCGTCCACGCCAATGCCGACGCGCACCCCCGCGGCCTGCATCTGCGGCACCGGGGCGATGCCGGAGGCGAGGATCATGTTGCTGTGCGGGCAATGACACACGCCGGTGCGCGTGCTGCCGAGAAGCGCAATTTCATCCGGCGCCGGGTGCACCATGTGCGCGAACCAGACATCCGGCCCCAGCCAGCCCAGGCTTTCGGCATAGGCCACCGGACGCATTCCGAAACGCTCGACGCAATAACGCTCCTCGTCGAGGGTCTCGGCCAGGTGGGTGTGCAGGTGCACGTGGGCATGGGTACGTGCCAGCCGCGCCGACTCGCGCATCAGGTCGGCCGAAACCGAGAACGGTGAGCAGGGTGCCAAGG
>JBJXGS010000320.1:0-48309 GCA_046160545.1 Burkholderiales bacterium | reverse complement strand
ACACAGCCGCACTCACTTGGTACCAAACAACCGATCCCCCGCATCCCCCAGCCCCGGCAGGATGTAGGCATGCTCGTTGAGTTCGCGCTCGATCGAAGCGGTGTAGATGCGCACCTCGGGGTGGGCGGCGGCCAGCACGTCGATGCCGGCCTGCGTGGCCAGGAGGCAGATGAAGCGCATGTCGCGCGCACCGTGTTCTTTCAGGCGGGTCAGTGCGGCACTGGCGGAGTGTCCGGTCGCAAGCATCGGGTCGAGCACGATGGCCAGGCGCTCGCCGATGTCGGCGGGCAGCTTGCAGTAATACTCCACCGCCGCCAGCGTGGCCGGGTCGCGGTAGAGGCCGATGTGGCCTACACGCGCGGCCGGTACCAGGTCCTGCATGCCGTCCAGCATGCCCAGTCCGGCGCGCAGGATGGGCACGAAGCAGAATTTCTTGCCGGCCAGCACCGGTGCGTCCATTTCCTCGAGTGGCGTGGCGATGCGGCGCGTGGTCAGCGGCAGGTCGCGCGTGGCTTCGTAGAGCATCAGCGGCGCAAGTTCACGCAACAGGGTGCGAAATTCCCCAGTGGAGGTTTCGCGACGGCGCATCAGGGTGAGCTTGTGCTGCACCAACGGATGGGAAATGACAGTGACGGAATGAGGCATGCGGTGGGTCTTCAGGAAGTGATGATGGGGGACGCCCGAATGCTTCAGCTGAGCCCTCGTCGCCATGCCAGCAGCAGCTCCAGCGCCACCCGGCTGACGGGGCCCAGCATCATGCAATGCGGCGCATTGTCGATGCAGGCGAATTCACCACCAAGAAACCGGGCCAGACTGGCGTCTTGCCCCTCCGGATGGCGGTCGCTGCGGTCCAGGCCTGCTTCGATGACAAGGCTTGGCGCGGCAATCCTTGCAGGATCGATGGGTACAGACAGCAGGTAGCGTTGGTTGAGTGCGCGTGCGCTTTCCGGACACAGGCGCGCCTGACATGCGGCGACATGGGGGCCGTCATGGCCGCCGAGAAAACGGGCGACGATCTCGGCGTGACCTGGCGGCGGACGCAGCCGGCTCTCGTCCAGAGCGGGGATCGCAAGAGCGCCGGGCAGATTCCCGGGTGGTGAGGGCGCCACCAGCGCCAGTCCCGCCACGCGCATCCGGGTAGCAGCGAGCATGGCCACGAGTCCGCCCAGGCTGTGGCCGACTAGGATGGGCGGACGGGCAAAGCTGCGCGCAGCCTGCACGGTGTCTTCAGAAAAGTCCTCGATTGTGCTGTCGACCGCAAGACCTTCGCCGGCAAGGGCGCCGTGTCCGCGATAGTCGAGTGCCGCGCATGCGGTGCCGGTGTCGCGACAATGCCGCAGCCAACCGGCGTAGCACCAGGCGCCGTGGTAACCACCGGGTAAAAACAGCAGCGCCGGACCGGGTCCGGCGCTGGATTCGGCAAGGCCGGTGCGCAGTTCGCCGGCACCCGCGCGCCGGCGCGGCAGGGAATCGACAAACGGAAAATCGAAGCTCGCGAAGTCCTGGCGCGCCAGGTCGACTTCCGTGCCGGTGTCGGCCGGCATGACTGTCCTTATTGGGGAGGAATCTTGGCCAGCCGCACCCACTCCGCCCAGCGCTTCTGGTCGGCGGCAATGAAGGTCTTGAGTTCGTCGGCGCGCATGACGCGCGGGTTCATGCCCTGCTTTTCCAGGGCACCCTTGATTGCCGGGTCGGCGAGGGCGCCGGCAATCAGCGCGTTCATGCGCTCGATCACCGCGCGTGGCGTGCCGGCCGGCGCGGTCAGTCCGATCCAGCCTTCCACCTCATAGCCCGGGATGGTCTCGGCAACTGCCGGAACATTGGGCAGGGACGCCAGGCGGGTCGGTGCGGTCACCGCGATCGGCGTCATGCGTCCGCTTTGCAGCGCCGGCGCGGCCGAGAGCATGTCCAGGAAGGCAAACTCCACAACCCCGCCGCCCAGGTCGGTGACGATCTGGGTGATGTTCTTGTAGGGCGCTCCGGTCATCTCGATGTTGGTGCGCGCCTTGAGCAGCTCCGGCGGCACCTGCGAGGAAGAGCTGTAGTAACCAAAGGTCAGCTTGCCCGGATTGGCGCGCGCGTACTGCACCACATCGGCAATGGAACGCAAGGCGCTGCCCTGCTTGACCATCGCGACAGTGGCAAAGGAGCCAAACATGCCGACGGCTTCAAAGTCTTTCTGCGGATCGTAGGGAAGCTTGGCAAACAGGCTCACGTTCGCGGCGTGGGTCGAATTGGTAGACAGGAGATAGGTATATCCATCGCCCGGGGCATTCTTGGCTGCTTCGGTTCCGACTATGCCGCCGGCTCCCGCGCGATTGTCGATGACCACCGGCTGCTTGGTCTGGGCTTCAAGGTAGCGACCAAAGGTACGTGAGGTGAAGTCGGCTGCGCCACCAGCTGCGGAAGGCACGATGATGCGAATTGGCTTGTTCGGCCAGTCTGACTGCGCCAGTACGCTGCCGGTGGCAAGGACGGTGGCGACGGCGAGTACGCGCAGCGTCGGAATGATGGACATGAATGGGGCTCCTGGAAGTGAAGGCACGCAGCCTCGCCATGGGCGCAGGGGTGCGCTCTGGCTATCCGGACAGGCCGCGCGAGACTGTCTGTGGACTGGCAAGCTTGCGTTGTTGGAACGCAGCGAGTTTACACACGCATCCCACCGCGAACTCTCTGGCAATGCATCCCGAGGTCAGCGGCAGGATGCCGGAGTCCAGCAGGCGTCTACAGGTTGAGCGCGAATTCGAGCAGCGTCGGGTCGTCGGGCGCGTGGGTCGAGGCGAATCCCAGGCCGGCCATGAGCGCGTGCATCGGGTAGTTGCTGGAGAGGACGCTGCCGGTCATGCGCGCGTAGCCGGCGTTGCGTGCCGCCGCCATCAGGCGCTGCATGAGGAGGGTCGCCACGCCCTTGCCGTGCCACGCATCGGCTACCGTGACGGCAAACTCGCAGCTCGTCCCGTCCAGGTTGGGCGAATAGCGCGCCACGCCGATCATCGCGCCGTCGTGGAAGGCCAGGAGCGCCATCTCGCGCTCGTAATCCAGCTGGGTCAGGCGCGCCAGGAGGCGCGGCGAGATGGTGCGCGCGGGATTGAAAAAGCGCATGTAGCGCGAGTTCTCGGAAAGTGCCTCGACGAATGCGCGCTCGATGGCCGCATCCTCGGGCCGCACCGGGCGCAGGTGCACGAGCGTGCCGCCATGGAGGTTTACGCGCTCTTCGAGCTGGGCCGGATAAGGGTGGATCGCCAGGTGCGCAAAGCGCGGGTCGGGGTCGAGGCGCGTCGGGTCGACGACCACGCGCGCGTCCAGCGCGATCGCGCCTGCTGCGTCGACCGAAAGCGGGTTGATGTCCATTTCGGCGATCCACGGCAGCGCGCAGACCATGTCCGAAACCGACAGCAAAACCCCGACCAGAGCGTCGAAGTTCGCCGCCGGGATGTGCCGGTAGGCGGCCAGCTGCCGCGCGATGCGGGTGCGCTCGATCAGGTCGCGCGCCAGCGGGTCGTTCAAGGGCGGCAGTCCGATCGCGCTGTCGCGCAGCACTTCGACCGCCACGCCGCCGGAGCCGAAGGTGATGACCTGTCCGAAGACCGCGTCACGCGCCACGCCGACGATGACCTCGCGGCCGAAGCGCTTTTCCACCATGCGCTGGATGGCCACGCCCTCGATGCGCGCCTGCGGCGCGCGCCGCGCGACGCGCGCTTCCAGATTGCGGAACTCGCGCTCCAGTTCGGGCAGGTCGCGCACCGACAGGACCACGCCTTCGACGTCGGACTTGTGGCTGATATCCGGTGAGACGATTTTCAGCGCCAGGGGAAATCCCAGGCGGGTGGCCGTCGCAATGGCTTCGACCAGCGTTTTCGCCACCACGGTCTCCGGGGTCGGGATGCCGAAATTGGCCAGGAGGCGTTTGGATTCCGGCTCCGAGAATAGGGTGCGACCGCTCGCGACGACCGCACGTGCCAGGGCGTGGGAATCCGCAATGTCATGGCTGGCGCCGATTGCCAGTGGCGGAGGAGCTTCCAGCATGAGAGCCTGCGCGCGCCGGTAGCGCGCAAGCGCTGCAAAGCAGGTGACTCCGGCTTCGGGGGAATCGAATGCCGGCATACCGGCAGCTTCAATGGCGCTCCGGCCGGCGTCGACCGAGACTCCGCCCAGCCAGGTGGTCAGCACCGGCTTGGCCGTCGCCTTCGCGCCCGCCAAAAGTGCGCCGGCCACATCTTCGGCGCTGCTCATGATCTGCGGGCAAAAGAGGGTGAGAACGCCGTCCACCGTCGGGTCGTCCAGGAGCGGGGCGAGGGCGCGCGTAAAGCGCTCTGCCGTGGCGTCGCCGATGATGTCGACCGGATTGCCTTGTGACCAGTGCGCCGGAAGCACGCTGTTCAGGATGTCCAGAGTCGCCGGGGAGAGCGGTGCGAGTTCGACCGAGAGGGACGCTGCACAGTCGGCGGCCATCACGCCCGGTCCGCCGCCGTTGGTCAGCACCGCGAGGCGATTGCCGACTGGCAGGCGCCCCGAGGCCATGACGCGCGCCGCGGCGAAAAGCTCGGCATACGTGCCGGCGCGCACCACACCGCAACGCGACAGCACCGCGTCGAAGACCTGGTCGTCTCCAGTCATGGCGCCGGTATGGCTGTGCGCGGCGCGCGATCCGGCGGCGCGCCGGCCGGCCTTGAAGACCATCACCGGTTTGGCGCGCGCCAGCGCGCGCAGCGCGCCGATGAAGCGCCGTGCGTCGCGTATGCCCTCTATGTACAGAAGGATGGCAGATGTGGCCTCGTCATAGAGCAGGAAGTCGAGGATCTCGCCGAAGTCGAGGTCGGCGGCCGCGCCGGTCGAGACCACGCTGGAAAAACCGATGCCGGCCGCGTGCGCCCAGTCGGTCAAGGCGGCGCAGACCGCGCCGGATTGCGCGATCAGCGCCAGGTGGCCGGGGCGCGCGCCGACCCGCGCAAAGCTGGCGTTGAGCCCGATGGACGGGCGCATCATGCCCAGGCAGTTGGGGCCTACCAGGCGGATGCCGGCGCGACGCGCGATGCCGCGCACCTGATCCTCCAGCGCCCGTCCCGCGGCGCCGGTCTCGCCGAAACCGGCGGTGAGGATCAGCGCATGGCCGATGCGCGCGCGTTGAGCGTCCTCGAGAACACCCGGCACCGCAGCGGCCGGCGTGGCGATGACCGCCAGGTCGACCGGTTGCGGCAGCGCCATGAGGTTGGCGTAGCAGCGCGCTCCGTCGATTTCGGAATGGCGCGGATTGACCGGGAGCAGCGGACCCTGGAAGCCGCCGTCGCGCAGGTTGCGATACACCGCGGCACCCAGCGAGCCGGGGCGGGTGCCGGCACCGACCACGGCGACGCTGGTCGGGCAAAAAAGGGTGGTGAGGTAGTGGTGAGGAATCATGATGGGCAGATGCTCGTTGCTGGGAGGAAGGGGCGGGTTGACATGGATCAACCCGGCCGGATGGCGCGTCCCTACGATGGCGTCGTCGGCGCTTCCTGCGACGGCATTGCCCGGTATACCATGTTCGGACTCCCATTCTTCGGCCGCAGCGCGCCGCGCATCGAGGCGCCCGGTGCGGCTGACAGCGCTGCCTGCAGCGCAGCGACACCGGCACCGGTAGCGTGTTTTCACTGCACCCTGCCGTTGCCGGAGCCGGTGCCGGCGTGGGTGGCTTTCGAAGGCCGCACGCGGCCGATGTGCTGTTCGGCCTGCGCCATGGCAGCGCGCTGGATCATCGACCTCGGGCGCGGCGACTGGTACGCGGGACGCTCGCGTGGCTGAAGCCGGCGCGGCCGGACGCAGCCTGCTCTTCGCGGTCGAGGGCATGCACTGCGCAAGCTGCGTGCAACTGATCGAAATGCAGGTCGGCGCGCTGGACGGTGTGCAGTCCGTGCATGCGTCGCTCGCCGGCCATCGCCTGCGTGTGCGTTGTGGTGGCGAACAGGCTTCGTTGGCGCAGATCATGGCGGTCGTGGCGCGCGCGGGTTACCGCGCCTGGCCGCTGGCGGCTGGCAGCGAGTCGAGCGAGGCGCGCCAGGCGCGGCGCCTGGCGCTTTGGCGGCTCTTCGTTGCCGGCTTCGCGATGATGCAGATCATGATGTACGCGACCCCGGCCTACCTGGCCGGAGAGGGAGAACTGCCCCCCGACCTGGCGCAGCTCATGCGCATCGCCAGCTTTGTGCTGTGCGTGCCAGTGATTGGCTTCTCGGCGGCGCCGCTGTTTGCATCAGCTTGGCGCAGCCTCGTCGCGTGGCGCATCGGCATGGACCTGCCCGCCGTGATCGGCATCGCGGTCGGATTTGGCGCCAGTGCCTGGGCCAGCTTCGTCGCCGCTGGCGAGGTGTACTACGACTCGGTGGCGATGTTCGTTTTTCTGCTCCTTGGCGGGCGCTATCTTGAGGCGCTTGCGCGCGCGCGGGCGCGCGCCGCGGTCGAGGAACTGGCGCGCGCGCAGCCGCTGCGCGCGCAGCGTGTGCGCAGCGGCCCGGGCGAGGAGTCGGTCGAGGAAGTCGACGCCCAGTGCCTGGTTGTCGGCGACCGCGTGCGAGTCGCCGCCGGCGAGGCCGTGCCGGCCGACGCCAAGGTCATCGCCGGACATGGGCTCAACGACGAGGCGCTTCTCACCGGCGAGAGCCGTCCGGTGCAAAAAGCCCCGGGCGACCTGGTCATCGCCGGTGCGGTCAATCTTTCGGGCGTGCTGACCCTCGAGGTCACGGCCGGACCCGGCGAATCGCACCTGGCGCGCATGCTCGAGCTCATCGACGCCGGTGCGCGCGCAAAACCGCCGCTGGCCGCCTTGGCGGACCGCCATGCGCAGGCTTTCCTGTGGCTGATCCTTGTCGCCGCAGCGGGCACAGCCGCCATCTGGAGCCTGATCGAACCGGCGCGCGCGTGGCCAGCGGCGATTGCGGTGCTGGTTGTCACCTGCCCGTGCACGCTGTCGCTGGCCGCGCCGCTGGCCATGACTTCCGCGCTAGCCAGCCTGGCGCAGCGCGGGGTACTGGTCACGCGCGCCCACGCGCTGGAAGCCCTGGCGCGCGCGACCCACTTTGTTTTCGACAAGACCGGCACGCTGACCACCGGGCGCATGCGCGTCGAAGAGGTACTCTGCACCGGCCGCATGACGCGCGCAGAGGTCCTGCTTGCAGCGGCGCGCCTGGAGGTGGCGGTTGTGCATCCCATCGCGCAGGCCATATCGATGGAGGCGGCGCCGCTCCTGGCCGCAACCGTGGCGACTGCCGCCGCCGGTGCCGGACGGCAGGCGTCGCCCATAGCGGAAGTCAAGGTGAGTGCCGGGGAGGGCGTCGAGGCGTTGCTTGACGGCCGGCGGGTGCGCGCCGGCAGTCTTGCTTACGCGCAGGGTCTGCACGGACATCCTATTGCGGACCAGACAGCGCAGCGCCTGCAGGGACGTAGTGTCGCGGCCCTGGCCGACGCCGACGGTTGGCTGGGGGTGATCCTGCTCTCCGACGGTGTGCGGCCGGGAGCGCGCGAACTTGTAGGCAATCTCAAGGCGCGTGGCGCGAGTGTTGTTCTGGCCAGCGGCGACACACCGGCGGCAGTGAGGCTGGCCGCCGGTGAACTGGGCGTTCCGGTGGCGCATGCCGCGCAAAAGCCGGAGGACAAGCGTGCCCTGGTCAAGGGCCTGCAGGATGCGGGCGCATGCGTGGCCATGATCGGCGATGGTGTCAACGATGCGCCGGTGCTGGCCCAGGCGGACGTTTCGGTGGCCATCGGTGGCGGTGCACCGCTGGCGCAGACCCGCGCCGACATGCTGCTGTGTTCCGGCCGACCTGCCGACCTGGAGTTTGCAATCCACATGGCGCAGCGTGCGCACGTCGTGGTGCGTCAGAACCTGTGGTGGGCGGCGGCCTACAACGTCATCGCGGTGCCGCTTGCGGCCAGCGGGCAGATCTCGCCCTTGCTGGCCGGGCTGGGCATGGCGGCCAGTTCGCTGGTCGTGGCCCTCAATGCGCTGCGCCTGGCGCCCAGGCCGGTGGCCGGCGCGGCAGTGGCTGCAGCCGCGCCGGACGGCGCCCTGCCTGTCGCGCGCATCCACGCAGCCGACCCGACGCCGGCGAGCGCGGCGGGAGCCTGAGCATGGACATTCTCTATCTGCTGGTGCCCTTGTCGCTGTTCCTGGTGCTGGGCATCGGCGCTCTCTTCTGGTGGTCGGTATCCAACGGGCAGTTCGACGACCTCGAGGCACCCGCGCGAGCCATCCTCGACGAAGACGAGTGAGATGCGCTCCGACGCCCGGCATGCCGGCGGCGCGTAAGGATGGCGTCAGACAACGCGACGAACCCCGACATGTTTGATGCGGATCAAGCCGCATCGCAGCACGAAATCTAAATTCGAACCCGGACCAAACAGCCGGCAAGCTTCAAGGGGGCACGATGTCGCAGGAACGTTACGAGTACGCAGTGGTACGCAGGTTCGCGGTCATGACCGTGATCTGGGGCGTGGTGGGCATGCTGGTCGGCGTGATCATCGCCGCGCAGCTCACCTGGCCGGCGCTCAACTTCGACATTCCCTGGCTCACCTACGGTCGCCTGCGGCCGCTGCACACCAATGCGGTGATCTTCGCCTTCGGCGGCTCGGCCCTGTTCGCCTGCTCGTACTATGTGGTGCAACGCACCTGCCACACGCGGCTGTTCGCGCCGGCGCTGGCGGGCTTCACCTTCTGGGGCTGGCAGGCGGTCATCCTGCTGGCCGCGATCACGCTGCCACTCGGCATCACCTCCGGCAAGGAGTACGCCGAGCTGGAGTGGCCGATCGACATCCTGATCGCGGTCGTCTGGGTGTCCTACGCGGTGGTCTTCTTCGGCACCATCGTAAAGCGCAAGACCCCGCACATCTACGTGGCCAACTGGTTCTTCGGCGCCTTCATCCTGACCGTTGCCATCCTGCACATCGTCAACAGCGCCGCCATGCCGGTGACGTTCTGGAAATCCTACTCGGCCTATGCCGGCGTGCAGGACGCGATGGTGCAGTGGTGGTACGGGCACAACGCGGTGGGCTTCTTTCTGACGGCTGGCTTTCTCGGCATGATGTACTACTTCATCCCCAAGCAGGCCGAGCGGCCGGTCTATTCGTACCGCTTGTCGATCGTGCACTTCTGGGCGCTGATCTTCACCTATATGTGGGCCGGCCCGCATCATCTGCACTACACGGCGCTGCCCGACTGGGCGCAGTCGCTGGGCATGCTGTTCTCGCTGGTGCTGCTGGCGCCGTCCTGGGGCGGCATGATCAACGGCATCATGACTCTCTCGGGCGCCTGGCACAAGCTGCGCTCGGATCCGATCCTCAAGTTCCTGATCGTCTCGCTGTCGTTCTACGGCATGAGCACCTTCGAGGGTCCGATGATGTCGATCAAGACTGTCAACGCGCTTTCGCATTACACGGACTGGACCATCGGCCACGTGCACTCGGGCGCTCTGGGCTGGGTGGGCCTGGTGTCGATGGGCTGCATCTACTTCCTGCTGCCGCGCCTCTACGGCCTGAAGGAAATGTGGAGCACGCGCCTGATCGAGCTGCACTTCTGGGTCGCCACTGTCGGCATCGTCCTCTACATCGCGGCGATGTGGATTGCCGGCGTCATGCAGGGCCTGATGTGGCGCGCGGTCAACGTCGACGGCACGCTCACTTACACCTTCGTCGAGTCGGTCAAGGCGACCTTCCCGTACTACTTGATTCGCCTCATCGGCGGGCTCCTGTACTTCACCGGCATGTTGATCATGACCTACAACATGTTCCGCACCATCGCTGCCGGACGCGCCATCGATGACGCACCGGTGCCGCAGCCGTCCGCCGCGACGCTGGCGCACGCCTGAACGACCAAACGAAAGCCCAGGTGAACCATGAATTTCTCGCACCAGTCGATCGAACGCAATATCGGCATCATGATCGTGCTCATCGTTCTCACGGTGAGCATCGGCGGATTGATCGAGATCGTTCCGCTGTATTTCCAGAGGTCGACCACCGAGCCGGTCGCGGGGCTGAAGCCATACACGGCGCTGCAGCTCGCGGGACGTGACATCTATGTGCGCGAGGGCTGCTACAACTGTCATTCGCAGATGATCCGGCCTTTTCGCGCCGAGACCGAGCGCTACGGACACTATTCAGTGGCCGGCGAGTTCGTCTATGACCGGCCGTTCCAGTGGGGCAGTAAGCGCACCGGTCCCGACCTGGCGCGCGTGGGCGGGCGCTACAGCGACGAGTGGCATCGCATCCATCTGGCCAATCCGCGCGACGTGGTGCCGGAGTCGAACATGCCGGGTTATCCGTGGCTGGCCAAGACCGCGCTTGATCCCAAATCCGCGCTACCGAAGATGAAGGCACTCGCCAGGCTCGGCGATCCTTACACCGAAGCGGACTTCGCCGGTGCAGAGAAGGCGCTGACTGGCAAGACCGAGGAGGACGCGATGATCGCCTACCTGCAGGGACTCGGAACGTTGATCAAGCCGCGCGCGCCGACATCCAGCCTGCCTGGCGCCGAAACAGCGGTCGCCATCGCTGCGTCACCGGCGCCCGCTGCCCCGGCCACACCGCAGGTCGCAGTGATCAATGGCTCGAATCCCAAGTAGACGGAGCACCCTATGGACATCAATATTCTGCGCATCATGGTGACCGCGCTGTCGTTCGTGGTCTTTCTGGGCATCGTCGCCTGGGCTGTCTGGCCGGCCAACCGGCAGCGCTTCGAGGCCGACGCGATGATTCCGTTCGACGACGACGTCAAGGGGGGCTGACATGGCCGACTTCACCAGCGGCTTCTGGAGCGGGTACATCGCCATCGGGACCATCGTTTCGCTGTTGTTCTGCATCGTCCTGCTGATCTTTACCTCCAGCCGCACCGTCATCCGCGATGAGAAGGGCAACATCCAGACCAGTGGTCACGTCTGGGATGAGGATCTGACCGAGTACAACAACCCGCTGCCGCGCTGGTGGATGTGGCTTTTCTACATCACGATTTTCTTCTCGCTCATTTACCTCTATCTCTACCCGGGACTGGGCGGATTCACCGGCAGCCTGGCCTGGTCTTCGACCGGGCAGTACGCTGAAGAGGTCAAGAAGGCCGAGGCGGAGTCCCGGCCGCTGTTCGCCAAATTCCTCGCCAAGGATGCCGCAACGCTCGCCACAGACCCGCAGGCGCGCGAGATCGGCGCGCGGCTTTTTCTCAACTACTGCGCGCAGTGCCATGGCTCGGACGCGCGCGGCAGCAAGGGATTTCCCAACCTGACCGATCGCGACTGGATGTGGGGAGGAACGCCCGAGGCCATCAAGACCTCCATCCTGGCCGGACGCAATGGTGTCATGCCACCGATGGCGGCTGCCCTCGGCGGCGAGGAAGAAGTGAAGAACGTGGCCAACTACACGCTCTCGCTCTCCGGTGCTGCGCATGATTCGATCGCGGCGCAAAAGGGCCGCGCCAAGTTCGCCGTATGCGCCGCCTGCCACGGCGCCGACGGGCGCGGCAACCCCGCGTTGGGCGCGCCCAACCTGACCGACAAGATCTGGCTCTATGGTGGCGGCGTCGCAGCGGTGACCGAGAGCATCGTCAAGGGCCGCGACAACATGATGCCGGCGCATAGGGAATTTCTTGGTGAGGCCAAGGTTCATCTGCTGACCGCCTGGGTGTTTGGCCTGGGTGGTGGTGAGGCGCCTGCCGCGCCGGCGGCAGCTGCGCCGGCCCCGGCCACTGCCGCGACGCCGGCAGGTTCGCCAGGATCTGCCGCAGCCGCAGCACCTGCTGCCCGGGCCGGCACGAAGTGACGTCCATGGGCGGCAGCGCGCGCCCGGCCGGCCAGGCGCCTGCGGCGCAGGTGATTGAGCTTTCCGGCGAGGTCGAGGCCGCGCTCTACGAGGTTCGCAAGAAGATCTACCCGCGCGCGGTGCACGGCTGGTTCGCCGGCTGGCGCTGGGGGCTGGTCTGGTTCACCCAGGTCCTCTTCTACGGAACTGCCTGGCTCACCTGGAACGGGCGCCAGGCGGTGCTCTTCAACCTGGCTGAACGCAAGTTCATGATCTTCGGCCTGGTGCTGTGGCCGCAGGACTTCATCTACCTGACGGCTCTCCTGATCATCTCCGCGCTGTCCTTGTTCCTCTTTACGACCGTCGCCGGGCGCCTGTGGTGCGGCTACGCCTGCCCGCAGACCGTCTATACCGAGATGTTCCTGTGGATCGAGCGTCTCTGCGAGGGTGATCGCGGCGCGCGCATGCGCCTGGATGAGCGCGGCACTCTCAAGGAGAGATTCCTGCGCAAAGGCGCCAAGCACGCGCTTTGGGTGCTTCTTGCGTTGTGGACCGGCATCACCTTCGTCGGCTACTTCACGCCCATCCGCAGCCTCGTGCCGTCGTTCGCCAGCTGGACGCTCGGCCCCTGGGAGACGTTCTGGATCTTTTTTTATGCTCTCGCCACGTACGGTAATTCCGGCTGGATGCGCGAGCAGGTGTGCAAGTACATGTGCCCCTATGCGCGCTTCCAGAGCGCGATGTTCGACCGCGACACCATGGTCATCACCTACGACCAGGCGCGCGGCGAGCCGCGTGGTGGTCGCAGCCGCAAGGTCGACCACAAGGCGAGCGGCCTGGGTGACTGTGTCGACTGCGGCATCTGCGTGCAGGTCTGCCCGACCGGCATCGATATCCGCCGTGGGCTGCAGTACGAGTGCATCGGCTGCGCCGCCTGCATCGACGGCTGCAACCAGGTCATGGACAAGATGGGCTATGCGCGCGGCCTGATCCGGTATTCGACCGAGAACGGCATGGCCGGGCGCTGGACTCCGCGCCAGGTCTGGGCGCGTGTGCTGCGCCCGCGTACCCTGATCTACAGCGCGATCCTGGGCGGTGTGATCATCGCGCTCCTGACCTCGATCGTGCTGCGCGTGCCGCTCAAGGTGGATGTGATCCGCGACCGCGGCGCGCTCGGCAAGGTCGTCGAAGACGGCTTGATCGAGAACGTCTACCGTTTGCAGATCATGAATACCCAGGAGGTGGCGCGGCGCTACAAGATCGTCGCTGCGGGCATCGACGGCATCGAGGTGGTGTCCGAGGCGATCGCCGAACTGCCCGGCGCCACGACCCGCATGGTCCCGATGCGCGTGCGCATCCCGCCGGCGCGCCTGGCTCCCGGCTCGCACCGCATCGAGTTCCTGGTCGAGTCGATCGGCGATGCGTCGATCAAGGTGCGCGAAAGCGCCGTGTTCCTGGTGCCGCGATGAAACAGGTGATCGCAGCAGGACAATCAATTGGGGTCTGACCCCATTTTCCGGAGGCTTGACATGAAAGACATTCCAACGCTTCAGCTGCCGGTCAAACCCTGGTATCGAGAGCCCTGGCCGTGGCTGATCATGGCTGGGCCGGCGGCGGTGGTGGTTGCAGGCGTCATCACGACCGTGATCGCGTTTCGCACCAGCGACGGGTTGGTGGCGGACGACTACTACAAGCGCGGGCTCACGATCAATCGTACTCTGGCGCGCGAGGACGCGGCGGCGGCGCGACAGGTGCGCGCCGGCGTGTCCTACGACGCCACGCACGGGCGCGTGCGGGTCACGCTGTCTGGCGACGGGGTATTGCCCGCGGCCGTGACCCTGCGCCTGACGCATCCGACCCGCGCGGGCCTGGACCACACACTCGTCCTGGCTCACCTGGGAGGGGGTGTCTACGAAGGCAGTCTGCGTCTGGCCGAGGGCGCAGGGGCACGCTGGATCGCGTTTCTCGAAACCGCGGAATGGCGACTGGTCGCGGACTGGAACGATCCGGCCCGCCGGCCGCTGGCGATGGCGCCGGCCGCGCAGCGCTAGAGACCGCGCACGCGCAGGGGAACCGCCATGTTGCAAAAAGCCATGTGGGTATTGTGGCCGTCCTTCCTGGCAGCAGCCGGGGCGGTCGGCGTGTTTTTTTCGCTCCTCGATCCACAGCAGTTCTGGCTCTTCGGCGAGGAATTGCAGATCAGCCGCTTGGGGGCCTACACCATCGGCTTCTTCGGCTTCTGGGCCGTCGGCGCGGCATCGTCGTTGCTGACGGTGCTGCTGACGCGCGGCGCCGACGAGATCAACCGGTCGTAGCCGCGCGGATTGCCGGCAGGTCAGCGCACCACCAGCACCGGCACCTTGGAGCGCGTCAGCACCTTCTGCGTTTCGCTGCCGAGCAGAAAGCCTGCAAGGCCGCGGCGTCCGTGCGAGGCCATGACGATGAGGTCGGCCTTGACCTTGGCCGCCGCACTGATGATCGCGTCGTAAGGTAGTTCCGAGACCGCGTGAAGGGTCTCTACCTTGACGTCGCCGGTTACCTTCTTGGCAGCTTTTTCCAAAACCTCCTGGGCATGCTTGACCGCCTGCTTGCGAAACGCGCCCGCAGTGACCTGCGCGGCCAGGATCGCGCTTTCCATGTAGACCGGCGGCGGGAAATCGGCTGCACAGTGGAACAACGTCACCTTGGCGCCTGTGACACGGGCCAGTCCGACGGCTGCGCGCGAGGCTTTTTCGGACAGCTTGGAACCGTCGATCGGGACGAGGATGTTCTTGTACATGGTGGTCTCCTTGGGTGGGGAAAGACACGCGTGGCGCGCCGATACGATGGAAGTTAAACGTCGCCTCGGCGCGCGTGTTGACCTGGATCAACGCAGGGGTTCCTGTGACGCGTGGCTCGTGTCGGCTTGAGACAGGTCAAGTAGCCTGGCCTGTCGCCGCGTACTATCGAGTGTACCGGCGTTTCCCGAGCGGGGGCCGGTGCCCATCGTCCAGACCAGCGAGGTAGCCATGTTCAAGCACATCCTGATTCCCGTCGACGGCAGCGAGTTTTCCGACCGTGCCATCGACACCGGTATACGCTTCGCCCGCTCGATCGGCGCGAAGGTGACCGGCTTTATCGCCGAGCCGGAGTATGAGGTGCCGCTGACCGGCGAAATCATCTCGCGCCGCTTCGAGACCATCGGCGATCATCGCGAGAAGGTGAACGCCCATGCCGAGGCGGTTCTTAGACGCATCGGCGATCGCGCCCGTGCCGAGGGTGTGGAATTCGCCAGCGACTTCATCGAATCCGATGCTCCGGTCGATGCCATCGTCGGGGCTGCCGCCAAGCACGGCTGCGACCTGATCCTGATGGCTTCGCACGGCCGGCGCGGCCTGGATCGACTCATTCACGGCAGCACGGCGGAGGGTGTTTCCTCGCATACTCGTGTGCCACTGCTGATCCTGCACTGAGAAGGGGTCGAGTCCTGCCCCGCAGCGGTCTTGCCGTCAGCGGGTCGGCGACGGGTCCCTGCGCCGGGCGACGCGGTACCATTAGGGTCATCTTGGCGCGGGATGGTCCGCGCCATCGTTTCCGGGAGCACTGCATGGAACGCAACGCAGAGCGTGCCGCGGCGATAGCCGCGGCAGTCGCAGACATCCGCACAATTGAATCCGCCGAGGGTGTAACGCGCCAGTCGCTGGCCCGCATCCGCGCCCGCCTGATGCAGCTGGCAGCGCGCACGGACCTCTTCACGCTGGACGACTTTCCGCCGCCTGTGCCCGGATCGAAGCGTACTTCCTGCCTCTATCGGCTCTCGGAAGATGATGACCATCGCTTTGCGTTGTATGCCAATTCCGGCGGTGGCCAGTACGACACTCCGCCGCACAACCACACCACCTGGGCGGTGATCGTCGGCATCGAGGGCGACGAAGTCAACCGTTTTTACGATCGGGACGGCAGCGGGGTCGCGAGGCGCGACGCCGAACACGTCGTGCGCCAGGGCAGCGGTGTCTCCTTCCTGCCCGATGACCTGCATTCGATCCACATCAACGGCCGGGTACTCAATTTCCACATGTACGGAATGGCGCTGGAGCAATTGCACCGGCGCGAGTTCTACACCGCCGCCGACGGATCGTGGAAGGTCTTCCCGCCGCACACCGACATCCGCGAGGCGCGCACCGCGGTGCGCGCATGAGCCGCGCGGTCACTCCAGCGGAAGTACGCGCGCTGCTTCTGGCCGGCAGTGAATTCGCGCTGTTGGATGTGCGCGAGCAGGGCGTGCACTACCAGGGACACCCGTTCTTCGCCTGCGCGCTGCCGCTCTCGCGCCTGGAATTGATGGTCGAGGCGCTGCTGCCCAGGAAGTCCGCGCCGCTGGTACTGCTTGACGGTGGCGGGGAGGGCCTGGCCGAACGCGCCGCTGCGCGCTTGGGCGCGCTGGGCTACGGCGACATCGCCATCCTCGCCGGCGGCTGCGCGGCCTGGCAGGCCGACGGCGGTGAGCTCTTTTCCGGCGTCAATGTTCCCTCGAAAGCCTTCGGCGAATTCGTCGAGCACCACTACGACACGCCGCGTGTCCCTCCCGAGGAGATCGCCGCGATGCAGGCGGCGGGGCGGCGCATGGTGATTCTCGATTCGCGCCCCTGGGACGAATACCATCGCATGAATATTCCCGGCGGCATCGACGTGCCGGGCGCGGAGCTGGTCTACCGGGTGCATGACCTGGCCCCCGATCCCGACACGCTGGTGGTTGTCAATTGCGCCGGGCGGACCCGCTCCATCATCGGCTGTCAGTCGCTGCGCAACGCCGGCATTGCCAACGAAGTAGTCGCACTCAAGGACGGCACCATGGGCTGGGAGTTGGCAGGCCTTGAGGTCGAGCGCGGCGCGACCCGTGTCGCCGCCCCGCCAAGCGATGCCGGGCTGCGCCGCGCGCAGGCTGCCGCCGCGCACGCCGCGGCGCGCTTCAAGGTCAAGTTCGCAGGTACTGCTCAGGTGCGCGCGTGGCGCGCCGAGGCGGCGCGCACCCTGTATCTGCTGGACGTGCGCACCGCCGAGGAATTCACCGCGCGTCGCATCGCGGGCTCGCGCCACGCGCCGGGCGGACAGCTGGTGCAGGCGACCGACGAATTCGTCGCCGTGCGCGGCGCGCGCATCGTGCTCATCGACCCGGCGCGGGTGCGCTCGGTCATGACCGCATCGTGGCTGAACCAGATGGGCTGGGATGAGGTCCACGTGCTTGAACCCGCAGGCGACGACGGGTTTGCCGGCTGGGATATCGAGAGTGGTCCCGCTGCCGTGGCACCCCCCGGCCTTGGGCAGGCACCGACGCTTACGGCCGCCGAACTCTCGGTGGCGCTCGAAGCAGCGTCGCCGCCGTTGGTTCTGGACCTTGCCACCAGCCTCAAGTACCGCGCCGGCCACGTCACGGGTGCGTGGTGGGCGGTGCGCGCACGGCTGGCCGAAGCGCGCGCGGCCTGCGGTGACGCCACCGAGATCGTGCTCGTATCCGACGATGGGGCGCTGGCGCACCTGGCTGCTGCTGATGCCAGGGCTGCCTGGCCGGGTGCAGGCGTGCGCGTGCTTGAAGGCGGCATGCGTGCCTGGCGCACTGCCGGACTGCCGGAGGAAGCCGGCGTGACGCGCCCGACCACGGAGCGCAACGATGTCTGGTACAAGCCCTACGATCACGAGACCGAAGGCGATTACGAGAAGCACGCGCGCGCCTATCTCACCTGGGAGGTGGCATTGGTCGAGCAGATCCGGCGCGATTCGACGATTCGCTTTCGCGCCTACCACTGAGGTGGCGCCGGTCGGCCGGTGACGCTGTTAGCGCGCGGCAGCGGGCGCTGCAGCATCGGTGCCGGTTTCGACCACGGCGCGCACATGCCCCCCGCTCTGCGGCTGGAATGAGATGTTGACGCTCTTCAGACTGCCGAAGTTGCTCCAGGGAACTTGCACATCCCCCGGCATCAGGCAGCCATTGCCTTCGCTCTTGCCATCGCGTGTTTCTTTGGGCAAGAGTGACGTTTGCGTGCCGTCAGCGCGTGTCAAGGTGAAGAAAACGCGCGAGCGCGGGACAGGCGCTTCAGGGTCGATGCCATCAGGACGGACCGCGATGGCGAATCTGCGGTCGCCGCCTTCAGGCAGCGGGGTGCCGCGCGCAAGATGCTCGCCCGTTTGCAGTTGACCCGCGGCGTTGCGCCAATGCAGGCGCAATTCGGGCGCCGCCTCCTGGGCGGACCACATCAGGTGCAGGTCCTGGCCGTGGCGGCAGAAGTCGTTGTTGGTGACGCCCGTGGCATCGTACCAGGGCCCGTTGCGGCGCCGCTCGACGCGCTCCAGGCTTACTCCCGGTGGCGCGATCAGTGATTGCGTGAACACGACCCCAGCCCCCGGCAGGCTGCGGCGCAGGACCGGTGTCGCGCGATGGGCGGGCGCGGCCGCGCCCGGCGTCGGGCGTCCGGAGAGGCCGCGTGCCGCTTCCTTGAGCGGCTCCTCCGCATACTGAAAAGCGATTACCGGCATGGCAATGATCGCCAGAGCGCTGAAGGCCAGCAGCACGGCCTCGATCTCCGAGAGCGCGGGACGCAGGCGCTTGGCGCACAGCAGGTGACTGCCGAACCACAAGAACGGTCCTGCCGTGAGCAGGCACAGATAGAACACCGCCAGCGCCTCCATGCCCGAGACGGCGCGCGCCGGCATGACGATGACCGCAAAGGTGAGTGGCGCCATGACGAGCGACACCAGGCGCAGGACCGCCCAGCTGCCTACCCGCCGCGTACGGCGAAAGTACTGGCTTTCCAGGAGCAGGACCAGCGCCATGAGCACCATGACAACCAGCGCGCCCGCGGCGTAGGTGCGCTGCTCAGCTGCGGGCAGGGCTGCCAGTGTCTCGCGGACCTGATGCCATTCCATGAGGTTTCCTCGAGCGAACTTGGCGGGCGCAGTGCCAGGGGCGATCAGGCGAAGGTTGCGCGCAGGGCGTGGCGCGGTTGCCCGCCCAGCCCCCGCAAGCGCTGGTTGTCGACCCGAAACGATCGCAAGCCGGAGGGTCCGCCACAGGGCGGACTTGCGCGCCGGCTGCTGCGCGCCAGGCCTTCATACAGTTCTTGCAGGCGTATAGGAGCATCCTCGCAGGCGTTGACGGCCTCGCGTGGCCGTCCTTGGTGGAGCACAGTCAACAGCGCCGCAGCGTAGTCCTCGACATGGATGGGCGATATCCAGGCGCTGCCGTCGCCGGGGATGCGAAAGTCCGGGGCAGCCAGTTCGGCGGCCCAGGCCTCCGCGCGCCCGGTGCCGGGGCCATAGAACAGCCCGCCCCGCACCAGTCGGCCGTCCAGCGGCGCGGCGCGCACCAGCGCTTCCATGTCGGCGGCCGAGGCGATGCGACCGTAGCCTTGGATGGCATCGTCCTCGCCCTGCGGCCTATCGTCGGCTGCGTTGAGCAGCATGGCCACGCTTTGTTGCAGCAGCACCGGCACTTGCGCCTTGACACAGGCCTTAATCAGGTTGCCGGTGCCTTCGCGACGAATGCGGTCGTTGACCGTCCAGTCGCCCCGCCCGCCGTGCCGCGGGATCGAAGTGGCGAGGTTGACCGCGGCATCGCAGTCGCGCAGTCGCGCCAGCAAGCCTTCAGGGTCGAACAGATCGGTGCGCTCGCCGTCGACGTCATGGCCCGCGGCGCGCGCCAGTGTGACGAAGGCGCGGCCGGCAACGCCGCTTGCGCCCAGGACCGCGATGCGCATGGATTGCCCGCGGCCGCCTGCTCTCAGCCGGCGGCGCCAGCCTGGCCTACGATCTTGCGCAGTCCCGGCAGGTCGGCAATGCGGATGTGCTTTTGCTGCACGCTGATGAGGCCGTCGTCCTGGAACTTGGAAAAGGCGCGACTGACCGTCTCGAGCTTCATGCCGAGAAAGCTGCCGATCTCCTCGCGCGTCATGCGCAAGACGAATTCTGAAGCCGAATAGCCGCGCGACGTGAAGCGCTGCGAGAGGTTGAGCAGGAACGAGGCGAGGCGCTCCTCGGCCCGCATGCTGCCCAAAAGGAGCATCACGCCGTGTTCGCGAACGATCTCACGGCTCATGACCTTGTGAAAGTGGCGTTGCAGGGGTTCGAAGCGCTGCGAGACTTCCTCGAGCCGCGCGTAGGGGATCACGCAGACTTCGCTGTCTTCCAGCGCGATGGCGTCGCAATGGTGCGCATCGGTGCCGATGCCGTCGATGCCCAGGAGTTCGCCGGCCATCTGGAAGCCGGTCACCTGGTCGCGTCCGTCGGGGCTGGCCACGCGGGTCTTGAAGAAGCCGCTGCGAATCGCATACAGTGAAGCGAACTCATCTCCCGAGCGGAACAGGGTGTCACCGCGCTTGATGCGCTTGCGCGTGTAGACCAGCTCGTCCAAGGACTCGAGCTGCTCATGCGTCAAACCTACCGGCAGGCACAACTCGCGCAAGTTGCAGTTGGAGCAGGCAACGCGCAGGTGGGGTAGCGAGACGGGTGCGTTCATGACAGGGGGCTTTGTCGGGCGGGCGTCGAATGATGACCGCACTGTGGATTATCGCGCACGCGGCCATGCTGCTGTCGGCGAGAAGGCAGTTCAGCGTCGTGGCAGCCAGGCCGTGGCTTCCACTTCGACGAGCACCTCTTCGGTCGGCAGCATTGCCTTGACCTCGACGACCGTGGAGACCGGCGCTTCGGCGCCGAAAAAGAGCTTGCGCACGCGGTTGTAGGCAGGATAGTCGCGCAGGTCACGAAAGTACTGCACCAGCTTGATCACATCGGTCATCTTGCCGCCGGCCGACTCGACCGTGGCGCGTATGCGGTCGAGCACGTACCAGCTCTGCGCAGCGATCGGTCCTTCCTTGACATCCATCGACATCTCGCCGGTCTCGCCCAGTAGTTTGCGCGCTGGCGGCGGGATGTCGGCGTAACCCATGATGACCTTGTGACGCGATGGGTCGACGGCGATGATGCCCGACAGGAAGATGAAATCGCCGGCCCGCTTGTAGGGCGCGTAGCGAGCTGTCGGCTGGGCGATGGTGGTCGGCGTGGGGCGTTTGGCGGTCGGCATGTTGGCTTCCTTGCGGTGGGGGCGGGTGAGGCACTAGCGCGGCGCCGGCAGCTGCGCGTTCCAGCCGCGCGTCTTGCCGGGATTCATGAGGCCTTGCGGATCAGCGCGTGACTTGAACTCGATCTGCGACAAGTCCACCACCTTCATGCCGCCGTCTTCCAAGACGTAGGTGTGCGGATTGAAGACCGTGCACCCGCGTGCCTCGAAGATCGCGATGATCTCGGCCATGCGCTCGGCGTCGAAATAGTGCACCAGCGGCAGGGCGAATGCGGTCAGATGTCCGTAGGCGCGTGCGAATTCGTGGTGCATGTAGAGCTCGTCACCGAACTCTTCCATCAACGATCGCACCAGCCCCACGTCCAGCGGTGGCGGGAATGCAATCTGAAGATAGGTGACGCTGGGGTCGGTCTTGAGCGCGGTGAGGGTGGTGTGGTTGTAGGCACATTCGATCGCGTACGGCAGGCCGGCGGCTTCCAGTTCCGCATCCGACATCGCCAGCACCTGTGTGCCGCCCAGGGAGGCGGCCAACGCCGTGTAGGCCGGCAGTGTCGACGACGAGACCAGTGCGAACATCGCGTCGCGGCCGCGCACACGGTCAGCGAGCGCCTCGTAGTAGGGCATGATGCGCCGCTCCACCGCCGAGAGCAGGAACACGTCGATATCGTCGCCGGCCATGGCCCGCGCGCCGGCGGCCAGGCCCAGCTCGAGCACCCCGCCATAGTCGTCGAAGCAGGTGATCACGTTGATCCAGTCGACGGCAGGCGCAAGGGCCACGGTCAGTTCGGTGATGATGCCGTTGGTGCCATAGGCATGGTGCACCTTCTGGATGTCGGCGTCGATCAGGTCGATGACGCGCGGCGACTCTTCAAGCGTCACCACGCGGATGCTGCGCACATTGCCCGGATCAGCGAGGATGCCGTGCCGGATCGAGCCGATGCCCGAATGACCGCCCGCGATGAAGCCACCGACCGTGGCGATGCGCGCGGTCGACGGATACATGAGCAGCGCCTGTCCGCTGCGGCGTGCCGCCTGGTCCAGATCCCACAGTAGGGCGCCGGCTTCGCAGCGCGCAGCGCCGGTGGCGATTTCGAGCACGCGGTCCATGCGCGTCATGTCGATGACGATGCCGCCCTCAAGCGGCACCGCCTGTCCGTAGTTGCCGGTGCCGCCGCCGCGCACGGTCACTGGCAGGCGGCGCGTGGCGGCCAGCGCCGCGATGCGCATGACCTCGGCCTGATTACGCGGTCGTACCACCAGGTCGGCGCAGCGGTCGTCGAGCTCTCCCTTCAATATCGGGCTGTACCAGTAATAGTCGCGCGACAGGGTGGCACGTTCGGTCGCATCGGTGACGATGTCGAGGCCCGCCAGGGCATCGGCCACGGACTGCCAATCGACCGCATCAGGGCGTTGCTTCACGGCGGCCGTCCGTGCGTCACCAGGCAGGCGGCTGGTTCAGCGATTCCAGCGGAAAGCGCTCGACCTCATCCAGCACCTCGACAAAGCGAGCGGCAACATGTTCCAGGACGCGCCGCCCGGTCTCCGCGGTCGCGCGTGCCGCGTTGCCGCACGCGCCTTGCGGATTGAGGTCCTGGGTCTGCCAGCCGATGCGATTGGGGGTGACCACGCCCAGGGTCGGGAAGTCGGCCTCGCGTGTCGCTACTGCGGAGGCGAAATCGCGCGCCTCTTCCATGTTCACCAATTGCGGACGCAGGGCCAGCATGAGGGAGGTCTCGATCTCTCCGGCGTGTATGCCATGACGCAGCTCCGCTGCGCTGAAAAGGCCCTCGGGCAGGCCCAGCATGTACCAGTTCGAGGCCACCACCAGCATGCCGTGGCGCACCCGCAGATCGCGCGCGACCAGGTCCATCGCCGCGCTCTGGCCGCCGTGGCTGTTGAAAAGCACCAGCTTCCTGACGCCTGCGGCGGCGACCGAATCACCGACCTCGTGCCACAGGCGCATGAGGGTCTCGGCCGAAAGTGTCAGCGTCCCCGGGTAGCGCAAGTGTTCGTTGGACTTGCCGATCGCGAGTGTCGGCAGGAACAGCACCTGGCTATGTGCGGGCAAAAGCGACGCGGTGCGCGCGACGATGCCGTTGACGATGTCGGTGTCGACCGACAGCGGCAGGTGCGGACCATGCTGCTCGATGGCAGCCACCGGAAGCACTGCCACGAGGCGCGCACGTTCCATGCCGGCCAAGGCCTTGGAGGTGTGGTCTGACCAGTAACGCGAACCCATGCGCGGCAGTATAGCGGCGCCCCACCGGGAGTCGTTGCTGTCAGCTGCCCGGCGGTGGAGCGATATGCGGTTGACATGGATCAACCCACCGGATTGGCGGCACGGCATAGTGGCCCGAATCCGCCGCCCGGCCAAGGGTGCCGTACCATGTCCGCCTGTCCCGTGACCCTCGATATTGACCGCGATCTGATCCGTCGCTACGACATGCTCGGGCCGCGCTATACCTCCTATCCCACCGCGGACCGCTTTGTCGAGGCTTTCGATGGCGTAGCCCACGCGGCGTGGATGGAAAAGCGCGGCATCGGCGGGGTGGTGCGTCCGCTGTCGCTGTACGCGCACATCCCGTTTTGCGCGTCGATCTGCTACTACTGCGCCTGCAACAAGGTGGTGACGCGCGACCACGGCCGCTCGGCCAAGTACCTGCGCTATCTCGAACGCGAGGTCGAACTGCGCGCCGCCCTGCTCGGCGCCGAGCGCCACGTCACGCAGCTGCATCTGGGGGGCGGGACGCCGACCTTCTTGTCGCACGAGGAAATGCGCACGCTGATGCGCATGCTGCGCGGCAATTTCGACATCGACCGCAACTGCGAGATCTCCATCGAAGTTGATCCGCGCAGCATCGCGCCCGACACCATGCAACAGCTGGCGGACCTGGGCTTCAACCGCGTCAGCATCGGCGTGCAGGACACCGATCCGGCTGTGCAGCAGGCGATCAACCGCATCCAGAGCGTCGAGATGACCATGGCCGCGCTGTCGGCTGCGCGGTCGGCCGGCTTCGGGTCGATCAACTTCGACCTGATCTACGGTTTGCCGCGCCAGACCCTGGAAACCTTCAGCCGGACACTTGAACACGTCCTCGACGCCGCGCCGGATCGCGTTGCGTTGTACGGCTATGCGCATCTACCGACCCGCTTCAAGCCGCAGCGGCGCATTGCCGAAGCCGACATGCCGACCGGCGAAACCAAACTCAACCTGTTTCTCCTCGCCCTGGAGCGCCTGCAGGCGGCTGGCTATGTCTATATCGGCCTGGACCACTTTGCCAAGCCGGGCGACGAACTCGCAGTGGCGCTGCGCACCGGGCGCCTGCATCGCAACTTCCAGGGCTACACCACCCAGCCCGACTGCGACCTGATCGCCATCGGGATTTCCGCGATCTCGCGCGTCGGGCCAACCTACAGCCAGAACGTCTACTCACTGGACGACTATTACGATTGCCTCGACCAGAGTCGCCTGCCCGTGGTACGCGGCATCGAGCTGACCGCTGATGACCTGGCGCGGCGCGCAGTGATCATGGCGCTCATGTGCCAGGGCGAGGTATCGTTTGAGTCGATTGCGATCGCGCACCTGATCGATTTTCGCGAGTACTTCGCGCCGGAGTTGGCCGAGTTGGCCCCGTTGCTGCGCGAGGGCCTGCTGGAGATCGAGCCCGGCGAGATCCGTGTCACCCGACGCGGCCGTTTTTTTCTGCGCGCGATCTGCATGCCCTTCGACCGCTATTTGCGCGTCGACCTCGCGCGCAGCCGCTATTCCAAGATCATCTGAACGATGACCCTCGCGGCACTGGGTGCGATCTTCCTGGTCGGGTTGTTTGGCGGGATGCACTGTGCCGGGATGTGCGGCGGCATTGTCGCAGCACTGTCCGGCGGCCCGGTTGGCGCGGTGGCGCTGCCCGTGCGTGCCGCAGGCCCATCGGCCGACTCGATGCGTGCCCAGGCAGGCCTGCCCTGGTCAAGCCTGGTCGCGTTGAACGGCGGTCGCATCTGCATTTACGTCTGCACGGGTGCGCTCGCGGGTTGGGCCGGCTCGCTGGCGGTATTCGTCGAAGGCGTGCTGCCCTTGCAGTTCCTCATGTACGTCGCCGCCCAGTGCATGCTGATCGCCCTCGGCCTGTACCTGCTGGGCGTGCCTCGCTATATCGCGCCGCTGGAGCGGGCCGGCGCTCGTTTGTGGGCGCTCTTGCGGCCCCTCGCGGGAAGATTCGTTCCGGTAAGAAGCACCGGACGCGCGTTCGCACTGGGCCTGCTGTGGGGCTGGATACCGTGCGGGCTGGTCTACAGCGTATTGGCCACTGCGCTCCTGGCTGGTGACGCGGCCGGTGGCGCCTCGGTGATGCTGGCCTTCGGGCTGGGCACATTACCTAACCTGCTTTTCGCCGCTGCGCTGATGCGCGCGGTGGCTCGCCGCGGGCGCACGGCCTGGTGGCGTGGCGTCTCGGGAGGGCTGGTGCTGACCCTCGGGCTTGCAGGGTTGGCGCATGCCGGTGGTGTCGTCCCGGACGCGCTGGCCGGCTTTCTCTGCGTTGTTCCACACTGACCGTTCGCCTGGGTCCTAGCGAGCGTCGCGGCGGCGCTGGCTTGCGGCAGAGTGGCGATGTCGGCGCGTGCTGATCGCGACGTCGCGGAATGCGCCGCTATACTCACGCGCGACCCATACACTGTACGCCCCGTCTCATTGAACTCCATGCCCGATCACCCCTTGCATCAGCGTACTGTTGGCCGCGGCACGGTCGCCTGGCGCGAGGCAGGCACGGGTCCGCCGCTGGTCCTGCTGCATGGCATCGGCTCCGGTTCCGGATCATGGCAGGGGCAACTCGACCAGTTGTCGGGGCGCTTTCGGGTTCTCGCCTGGGATGCCCCTGGTTACGGCGGTTCATCGCCGCTTGAGCGGCCCGAACCGCTCGCGGCGGACTACGCCGCGGTGGTCCATGCATGGCTGGCTGCTGTTGGAGTTGTGATGCCGATTGTCGTCGGGCACTCCCTGGGAGCGATGGTCGCGGCCGCATGGGCAGCGCGCCCGGATGCCGGCGCCCGTGGGTTGCTGCTGGCCAGCCCGGCGCGCGGCTACGGCAAGGCCGCGCCAGACGTGCGCGCCGCCAAATACCGAGAGCGCCTTGACCTCCTCGAGCGCCTCGGCATCGAGGGTATTGCACGCGAACGATCAGCCGGCTTGTGCGCGCCGGGCGCGCCGCAAGCGACTGTTGCGCGCATTGCCGCAGTGATGGCGCGTGCCAGCGCCGGTGGCTATGCGCAAGCCGCCCACATGCTGGCGCACGATGACCTTGCCACGCATCTGGCCGGCACGCCGCGACCATTGGCGGTGTTGTGCGGAGAGTTCGATCGCGTCACCCCGCCAGCGGGGTGTGCGGAGGTGGCGAAAGCCTGCGGCTGCGCCTTCGTGACCTTGGCCGGCGTCGCGCACGCTTGCTACGTTGAAGATGGCGAAGGGTTCAATCGAGCGCTTTGTCAGGCGGTCGATGCCGTGGCGAGACCAGCGTGACGCAACGCGTGCTCTTTGTCTGCATGGGCAACATCTGCCGTTCGCCGACGGCTGAAGGCGTCATGCGGCGCATGGTGGCCGAGCGCGGCTTGAGTGACCGTATCGAGGTGGCATCTGCTGGCACCAGCGGGCACCACATTGGCGGCGCACCGGATGCGCGTGCACAGGCGCATGCCGCCAAGCGCGGCTACGATTTGTCGCGACAGCGCGGGCGGCGCCTGCGCACGCACGATTTCACAGCCTTCGACATGATCCTCGCGATGGACCGTGACAATCTGGACGATATGGTCGCGCGTTGTCCACCCGCTGCGCAGGACCGGCTGGGCCTGCTGATGCATCACGCGCGACGCCACGCCGTGGAAGTCGTGCCCGACCCCTATTACGGCGGCCCCAACGGATTTGAACTGGTACTGGACTACATCGAGGACGCCTGCGCAGGCCTGCTGGAGGACCTGCTGGCCACGCCGCGCGCCTGATCGTCTGCGGCGCGGCGTGACCCTGGGCAGTCCTTGGTCCTTACTGGCGGCGCGTCTCCACCTGCACCAGCGGGCCTTCGTCCATGGGAGGACGCGGGCGGATCAGGCGCGGTGCGGATGGCGTTTCGACGATGCTTGCCGCGCGATCATAGGCAGCCCGCCATTTCGCGGCGTCAGTTTCGATCAGCGCCAGACCGGCAGCTTCAAGCATCGAGCTTCGCTCGGCTTCGAGTTCGGCAGCAGTCTTTGAAAGCACGATCGGTTGCGTGCCGACCTCAGGGACGGGAGCTGGCGCAACCGGCGCAGGTTCGGCAGGTACCGGCGCTGCCGCAACCGGCAGAAACTCGGCTTCGGGGAAGGCGACGGGCATCGCGGTCACCAGTTGCCGTGCCTCTTGCATCGTTGCCTCGGGCTGTGATTCCGACAGCGGAAGGGATTGCTGGTCGTCGCCGGATGCGCCATTGATGCCCTCGCGCGATCCGTTGCGGTCCCTGCCGCCGCGCCTGCCGCGCCGACGCCGACCGGCGCCATCAACGCGTTCGCCTTCGGGGCCGTCGCCTTCGGGGCCGGCGCCGTTGACAGAATCATCGGCATGAGTGGGGAGTGCTGCAGTATCCGAGAGCGGTACCAGGGACTGAACGGCTTGCGCATCGCCGTTCTCGGCAGCGCGCGCATCGCCATTGGTGCGTGGACCACGCCCGCCGCGGCGGCCGCGGCCGCCGCGTTCTCCCCGCTCCCCACGCTCGCCGCGGTCAGGGCGTTCGCCGCGTTCAGCGCGCTCGCCTTCACCACCGGCTTGGCCGACCACGGGCTGGGTTGCGTCGAGGTTGGCGGCTTCAGCTTCCAGCGGACGATCCTGCCTGCCCGGGCGTTCGCCGCGATCAGGACGGTCACCACGTTCATTGCGATCACCTCGGCTGCCACGGTCGCGACCATTGCGATCGCCACGGTCCGCGCGATCTCCGCGTTCTGCGCGGCGACCCCGTCCGCCGCGATCACCTCGATCACCACGGTCACCGCGTGGCGCGCGCGCTTCAGCCGCCGGCGCTGCCGAAGCCGAATCGTTCGCGGCGGCGGCCGGATTTACCGCAACAGCGGGAAAGGTCTCTTCGCGTGGCCGGAACCAGCCGGCGATGCGGCTGAAGAAACCGCTGGATTGGGCAGCCGGCTCAGCTGCCGCGCCGACCAGGGCGGGAGCGGCGCGTGTGGCGGTTGCGGGCACTTCGGATGTCGCCGCAGAAGCGCTTTGCGCGGGCCGCGCGTCGGGGACAATACCCTTGACGGCAGGCTCGAGTTTGCGCACGGCAGCGCCCGGCTCCTTGCGCCGCAGGTTTTCGGCGGCCGGCTCGTCGGCTTGCTTGAAACTGGGTTTGCTGCTGTCGACAGCGGCGTCGTCGAACTTGAGGCGCTCGATCTTGTGGTGCGGCGTCTGCAGGTGCAGGTTGGGGATCAGGAGCACGTTGACGCGGTTGCGCACTTCGATGCGATTGATCTCCAGGCGCTTTTCGTTCAAGAGGAAAGTCGCGACATCGACCGGCACCTGCGCACGCACGGTGGCGGTGCTGTCCTTCATCGCCTCTTCCTGGATCATGCGCAGGATGTGCAGCGCCGAGGACTCGGTATCGCGAATATGGCCGGTGCCGTTGCAGCGCGGGCATACCGTGTGGCTGGCCTCCGCCAGCGCCGGACGCAGGCGCTGGCGCGACAGCTCCATTAAGCCGAAGCGCGAAATCTTGCCCATTTGCACGCGCGCCCGGTCCGGTCGCATCGCGTCCTTGAGTTTCTGCTCGACGTCGCGCTGGTTCTTGGCCGACTCCATGTCGATGAAGTCGATCACGATGAGCCCGCCCATGTCGCGCAGGCGCAGCTGGCGTGCGGCCTCTTCGGCTGCCTCCATGTTGGTGCGGAAGGCGGTCTCCTCGATGTCGCCGCCGCGTGTGGCACGCGCCGAGTTGACGTCGATGGCGACCAGCGCCTCGGTGTGGTCGATGACGATCGCACCGCCTGAGGGAAGCTGCACCGTGCGCGAATAAGCCGATTCGATCTGGTGCTCGATCTGGAAGCGCGAGAACAAGGGCACATCATCCTTGTAGCGCTTGACGCGGCCCTCGGTGTCGGGCATGACCAGGGACATGAAGGTCTTGGCCTGGTCGTAGATATCATCGGTGTCGATGAGGATCTCGCCGATGTCCGGCGAGAAATAGTCGCGAATGGCGCGGATGACCAGGCTCGACTCGAGGTAGATGAGGTTCGCGCCCTTAAGCGTGTCCGATGCGGACTTGATCGCATCCCACAGCTTGAGCAGGTAGTCGAGGTCCCATTGCAGTTCCGGAGCCTCGCGGCCGATTCCCGCGGTGCGAGCGATCAGGCTCATCCCGTCGGGATAGCGCAGCTGATCCATGACCTCCTTCAATTCCTGGCGGTCATCGCCCTCGACGCGCCGCGACACACCGCCGCCGCGTGGATTGTTGGGCATCAGCACCAGGTAGCGGCCGGCAAGCGAGATGAAGGTCGTGAGCGCAGCCCCCTTGTTGCCGCGCTCGTCCTTTTCGACCTGCACCAGCAGTTCCTGGCCTTCGCGCAGCGCTTCCTTGATGGTGGCGTCACGCGCGGAGACGCCTTCGCGGAAGTAGCTGCGCGAAATTTCCTTGAAAGGAAGGAAACCGTGGCGGTCGACGCCGTAATCTACGAAACAGGCTTCGAGCGAAGGCTCGATGCGGGTGATGACACCCTTGTAGATATTGCTCTTACGCTGCTCCTGCCCAGCGATTTCGATGTCCAGATCGACTAGCTTCTGGCCATCCACGATCGCGACGCGCAGCTCTTCGGCGTGCGTCGCGTTGAACAACATGCGTTTCATTCAAAGCTCCTGGCGGGCGCGCGCCGGCCGGTGCCGTCATCCCCGTGTCGGGCAGGCAGCCGGATGCACCCACAAAGGGTACAGGCGGACGCAGTCTCGCCATCGCGGCAAGCGCGAGAACAAGAACAACAACCAGACAGACAATGGGAGTCAAGGATCACCCGCCGCGAAACCGCTCAAGGCGCTGGGGAAAAGCCCCGCTGCCCGCGGCATCGCATCGAATCGAAAAGACGCGCTAATTCGTTTGCAATTACCATCGCTCCTTGCTGCTGAGGCGAGCGATCAGCCCTTTTGGTCGTCCGGTGCCTGACGGAACATTGTTTTTGTTTCCTGCTCAGACGAACCATTGACCTTGGCCGTAACATAGCGTGGCCGACACAAATTATATATACGAATGAAAGATTTAGCCAAGTCGGCTGCCAAAAGCCTGGAAATCGACGCCGACTCGGCGGGGCAGAGGCTGGACAATTTCCTCATGCGCACCTTGAAAGGTGTGCCCAAGAGCCACGTCTACCGGATCGTGCGTTCCGGCGAGGTGCGCGTCAACAAGGGGCGCGCGCGCGCCGATACCCGCCTGGCGACGGGCGATGTGGTGCGCTTGCCTCCGCTGGCGCTGACGCCTGCGTCGCCAAAGGCTGGTCCGACCAGTCTGGCGGCGCGGGCCGGTGCGGCCTTGCCGGTGATATTCGAGGGGGATGGCCTTCTGGCTGTAGACAAGCCTTGCGGAATTGCGGTGCATGGCGGCAGCGGCCTGTCGTTCGGGGTCATCGAAGCGCTGCGAGCGCAGCGTGGGGACGGTTTCCTGGAACTCGTGCATAGGCTAGACCGCGACACCTCCGGCGCGTTGTTGCTGGCCACCTCGCGCGCGGCGTTGGTCGGCATGCACGCGCTCCTGCGTGACGGCAAGGTCGACAAACGCTATGTCGCCATGGTGCGCGGCGAGTGGCCGCATGCGGCCAAACACCATATCCGCATCGCGTTGGCTGCGCGCGTGCTGGCTTCGGGCGAGAAGCGCGTGCGTGCCAGTGACGACGCGGAGGACGATGACGCACGCGAGGCCCATAGCGTGGTCAGCGTACTGTCGCGGCATGCCGATGCGACACTGCTGGAGGTGCAACTCAAAACCGGGCGCACCCACCAGATCCGCGTGCACCTGTCCGCCAGCGGGCACCCCATCCTGGGCGACGACAAGTACGGCGATTTCGCTCTCAACCGACGCGAGAAGTCGCGCGGCTTTTCGCGCATGTTCCTGCACGCGAAGAAGCTGTCCTTCGTACACCCACTCTCGGGGGAACGTATGCGCGTTGAGGCGCCGTTGCCGCCGGCCTGCGTTGCGCGCCTCGCTGCGGACGCTGCCTGAAAGTACTGCGTTTCCGCCGGTGACCCCCTACAATCTGGCCGCATGAAAAGCACCCGCGCTTACGACCTTCTGGTATTCGACTGGGACGGTACGGTGATGGACTCCACAGCCCTGATCGTGCGTTCGATCCAGGCCGCCGCGCGCGATCTGGGCCTGCCGGTTCCGGCCGACTCGATCGCAAGCCACGTCATCGGACTGGGGCTGGCCGATGCGCTCGGCATCGCGGTGCCGGGTTTGCCGCGGGCAGAGTACCCGCGCCTGGTCGAGCGTTATGTCGCGCACTGGCGTGCGCACGAAGATGACCTGGTCCTGTTCGCGGGGATCGGCGAATTGCTCGCTGAACTGCGGGCGCGCGACTATCGCCTGGCGGTCGCGACAGGCAAGTCGCGCGCCGGTCTTGATCGGGTGCTGCTGCAGGGTGGGCTAAGGGAGGCCTTTGACTGGACCCGCTGTGCCGATGAGACCCGCTCCAAACCACACCCGCAGATGCTGATCGACGTCATGGAGCGTCTCGACAGCGATCCGGAGCGTACCCTCATGATCGGTGACACCACGCACGACTCGCAGATGGCGCACAACGCCGGTGCGCATGCCCTTTCGGTCACCTACGGCGCGCATCCGCGCGAGCAACTGGTCGCGCTCAACCCGCGTGGCGTTGTCGACAGCGTGGCGGAACTTGCGCGATGGCTGGAAACGCACGGCTGATCTGCGCCAGCGCGGACCTCGTCGAAGGCGGGGCTGGCGTGCGCTTCGAACGCGAAAGCGCGCGCGGTCCGGAGAGCGCCTTCGTGGTGCGCTTCGATGGCCGGGCGCATGCCTACCTGAACCGTTGCGCCCACGTGCCGGTCGAGCTTGACTGGCAGCCGGGCGTTTTCTTCGACGCCGACGGCCTATACTTGATGTGCGCCACCCATGGTGCGACTTACGACGCGGAGACCGGCCAGTGCGCAGGCGGTCCGTGTCGCGGCCAGGGCCTGACCCGTGTCGCGGTGACCGAGCGCGACGGTGGCATCTACCTGGAAGACTGACAAGCCATGCAATCCGATAATCCCGATCCCCCGCGCGCGGCGCGCGCCGAGTCCGGCTGGGAGCGCCAGGCGCTCGAGGAGCTGGCCACAGCCTCGCTCAAGGAAAAGCGCATCGCCCGGCGCTGGGGCATTTTCTTCAAGCTGATTACCTTCGCTTATCTGACCATCTTCCTGGTTGTGCTGCTCGATTTGCCGATCCCCGGCCGCAAGGCCGCGCACACCCAGCAGCACAGCGCCTTGGTCGAAGTGCGCGGTGTCATCGAGGCAGGAGGCAGCAACAGTGCCGACAGCATCACCTCCGCACTCGCCAATGCGTTCAAGGATCCTTACTCGGCAGGCGTGATCCTGCGCATCAACAGCCCGGGCGGCAGTCCGGTGCAGTCGGGCATCGTCTACGACGAGATCAAGCGCCTGCGCGCCAAGCATCCGGACAAGCCACTGCATGTGGTCGTCGAGGACCTGTGCGCCTCTGGCGGCTACTACATCGCTGCATCGGCGGACCGCATCTTCGTCGACAAGGCTTCGCTGATCGGCTCGATCGGCGTGCTCATGGACGGGTTCGGTTTCACGGGCACCATGGAAAAACTGGGAGTGGAACGGCGTGTCTACACGGCAGGCGAAAACAAGGCCTTCATGGATCCGTTTGCGCCGATCAACGACAAGCAGCGTGAATTCACCGAGGGCATGCTTGGCGAAATCCACCAGCAGTTCATCGAAGTGGTCAAGAAGGGCCGCGGCAAGCGCTTGAAGGAGAACCCCGATGTGTTCACCGGCCTGCTATGGACCGGCGCCAGGAGCATCGAATTGGGACTGGCGGACGGCTACGGCACTGTCGATTCGGTCGCGCGCGACGTGATCAAGGCGGAACTGGTGATCGACTACACCGAGAAGGAAAACGTGGCCGAGAGGCTGGCCAAGCGTTTTGGCGCCAGCATGGCCGGAGTGTTGGCCGAGCGCGTCATTCCCCGCGCCGGCAGCGTGCGCTAGGCGCCGGCGCCGAACGCCGCAGGCGTCTAGTTCAACTCCAGCATCGTTCCCGAGCAGCGCTTCGCGCCGCACAGGCATTGCCACAGGCGCTGCAGTCGCTTGGTGTGCTTCTGCTCCAGGGTCACATAGTAGCGATACAGGAGTTCATCGCCAGCCTTGATGTCGCGGATCGCATCGATGAAGACGCGCTCGCGTTCGGGGCGGCCGCTGTCGTCCTCTTCGCACACCGACTCGCAATTGGGCGCGCAACCGTGGTTGATCCAGCGCGCTGCGTTGCCGCGCTGGTTGGCGTCGATCACGTACTGGTCGTTCAACGTGAAAAGAAAAGTGTGGCCGGACTCGACCGAACCACCGTAGATTACGTCTGCCTCGGCATGGGTTAGACGCTTGCCGCTGTACTCGATGATGCGCGTGCCCTTGGGGATGTCGCAGGCGGCGAAGACGCCGCGCCCGTGGATTTTGGAGTTGCGGACTTTGACGAAAGTTTTTGGCATGGCGAATGAGGACAGCCGGGCGCGCGACGGGATAGCCCGCCGCACATCCGGCCCTGGTATCAGGCGTGCTTGCGGATGAAGGTGGCGATGCGCGGGTAGATCAGTTCGCGCCAGCGCCGGCCGGAGAAAATCCCGTAGTGGCCGCACTTGGGAGCGGTGAAGTGCAGCTTGCGCGCACGCGGTATCGAGGTGCAAAGGCCGTGCGCAGCTTCGGTCTGGCCGCTGCCGGAGATATCGTCGAGTTCGCCCTCGATGGTGAAGAGTGCGGTACGCTTGATGGTGGCCGGCTCGACCTTGCGCGAGCCCAGGGTCGGGCCCGTGACCCAGGTGCCGCACGGCAGCGCGTGTTCCTGGAACACCAGGCGAATGGTATCGAGGTAGTAGTCGGCATCCATGTCGAGGACGGCGTTGTACTCGTCATAGAAGGCGCGGTGCGCGGCTGCGGATTCGCCGTCGCCGGCCACCAGTTGCTGATAGAAGGCCCAATGGCTGTCAAGGTGGCGGTCAGGATTCATCGCGACGAATCCGGCATGCTGCAGGAAGCCGGGATAGACCTGGCGCATGAAGCCCGGGTAGTTCTGCGGCACACGATAGATCACGTTGTCGCGGAACCAGGCGTGCGACTTGCGCTTGGCCAGCGCGTTGACCTCGGTAGGACTGCGGCGGGTGTCGATCGGGCCGCCCATCATGATCATGGTGCGCGGGCTGGCGGGGTCATTCTCGGCCGCCAGCAAAGACACTGCAACCAGGGCAGGCACGGTCGGTTGGCAGACCGAGACCACGTGCACATCCGGACCGAGCAGGCGGATGAATTCCATCAGGTAGGCGATGTAGTCGTCCAGATGGAAGCTGCCGTCGCTCATCGGCACCATGCGGGCATCCTTCCAGTCGGTGATGTACACCTCGTGGGCGACGACAAACTGGCGCACCGTGTCGCGCAGCAGCGTCGAGTGGTGACCGGACAGCGGCGCGCACAAGAGAACCTTGGGATCGCGGGTGGCGCCGGCGCGGCGGAAGCGCTTGAGTGTGCAAAACGGCTTGACGACCAGGTCTTCCTCGGTGACGGCGATGCTACTGCTGCCCACGTCGACCGCGTGGATGCCAAAGGCAGGCTTTTCGTAGTTCTTGCCAAGCCGGTGCAAAAGCTCGTAGCCGGCTGAAATTTCGCGCGAAAACGGCGTGTAGGCAAGCGGGCTGGCCGGGTGCGAATAGAGCGAGGCGGCGCCGTGGGCAAAGTTCGTTATCGGGCCGAGGAATCGCCGTTGCCACTCGTGCAGCTGATAAAGCATGTTCGCAATCCCTTCATTTGGCGCAGACCGACGATGCGGCCGGTTGTTGCGCTGCCGCATTCTACACATGGCCGAGAAGCAATCCCACCTGTTAACGGCTGCGGAAACAATCTTTCAAGGGTGTGGCAGGCCCGTGCGCGGATTGGCCCAGCTTTTGCGCGCGCGCTAGAATGCCATGCATCCCATATGTCCGAGGATGGGGCGGAGAGCGGCGTGTTTCGCGAGATTACGGTCAGCAAGCAGGCGACCCAGGGACCAAAGCGACGCTGGTACCAGAGCGAGTACTTCGATCTTTTCATCTTTTATTTTCGTCACAGCGAACGCTCGGACGTCAAGGCCGATCGCGAGTTCGTCGGCATGCAGCTGTGCTACGACATCCGCCGCAAGCAGCGCACCCTTGAGTGGAAGAAGGAGGGCGGTTTCTCGCACCATCGGGTGGTCAAGGGCAACGACACGCTGGACGATCATGGTGCTTCGGCTTCATTGTTGCAGCAGGGGGGCGAGTTCGACGCCAATTCCGTGATCGATCGTTTCATGCGCGAATCGACCACGTTGCCGCCTATCGTGCGCAGTTTCGTGCTGCAAAAGCTGAGCGAGTACGCGCAGTCCAGCACGTCGCCAGGGCTGGATTTCACCCCGGAAAAGGCCGCCGGACCGTCCTAGGAGCCCGCCGCGGAAGAGCGCCACCAAGCGGAGGCGCGTGTCCAGAGCCCGGAGAGCAGTTCGAAAGCCTCGATGCGATTGGCGCGGCCCCCGAGGCAGGTGCGCAGGTGTGTCTCGGTCTCGCGCAGAACCGTCAGGTGATGGGCCCAGTAGCCCGGGTTGTGGCCCATCTCGGCAATAACGCGGTGACGCACGTTCTTGCCGGCCGCGCGCAGGGCCGCGACCATGCGCGCGCTCTGCTCGGGCCTCACGCGTACGTCGCGTCCACCGGTAATGATGAGGACTGGTCGCTCCAGCCGTGCCGCATGGGTGAGCGGTGACTTGTGTGTCATCGCGGCACGGTCGTCGGCGTTGGCGGGGTTGCCGACGAAATCGTGCCAGGTTGACAGGTCCACGGTCCAATGGGGCGGAAAGGATTCGATCAGGCTGGCCAAGTCGGTCGGAGGATTGATCGCGACACCGCAGGCCCAGGTACGCGGCGTGCTGGTCAGCCCGACCAGCGTTGCGTATCCCCCGTAGCTGATGCCCATGATCGCGCTGCGCTCGGGATCGCTGATTCCTTCACGCACCGCCCAGGCGAGCGCATCGTCAAGATCGTTTTGCATGGCGCTGCCGAATTCGCCCATGCCGGCGTTGAAAAAGGCGCGACCGTAACCGGTCGAGCCACGATAGTCGACCTGTAACACCGCGTAGCCGCGGTTGGCAAGGAATTGCGCGCGCAGCGCATCGTCGGATCGCAACGGGTCGGCCCACGGCGTACTGGCCCAGGGTCCGCCATGGACCAGTACCACGGTCGGCAGGCGCCTGGGCGCGGCACCGCGCGGCAGCGTCAGAAAGCCGCGCAGGATGAGTCCATCACGGCTGGTCATGGAAAGCGGGCGCATTGGTGAGAGGCTGCGCTGCAGATCTGGCGGCACTTCGCTGCCGAGGCTTTCCATGGTGCCGCGGTCACGATCGATGAACCAGGTTTCGTACTGCGTATCGGTACCCACGCCAAGGAGCAGGCGGCGCTCGCGTCGATCCGAGCCGATCCAGTCGAGTCGATACGACTGGCCGTTCAAGCGCGTCAACAGGGATCGCAGGTCCTGCTTGAGTGCGCTGTCAAGAATCTCCACGCGCGGCAGGCCTGGCTGGGCCTGGGCGATGAGTGGCGACCGGGTCACCTGGCTGATGGAGACAGCCGCCACATCCGCGATCGGATCCTCGAACACCGGTCGCTCCCAGCCCAGCCCGGTGTGCAACGCGACCAGCGCCATGCGGTCGCGGCCGCGGCTGGAGATCGCCCAGACGACATCGCGTTCGCCTGAGGGGCCGAGAATGCGAACGCTGCCTTCGGCGCGGGCCTTGAGCTCCGGCACGCGATCGCGCTGGGTGCGTCGCGTGTCGTCCGCGCTGCGTTGCGCTGCGCGGGATCGCTGCCAGCCCGCCAGGCTGCCGTCGTTGCGTGTCAGCGGCGCGACTCCGTCCCCCGGATTCCCGGCCGCCAGCACGGTCTCACGCGTCGCGAGATTGACGCGGTACATGTCCGCCAACCGCCGGTCGCGACCATTGTGGGTGATGAGGATGAACGGGGAGTCCTGTTCAGGGATGTGCTGGATCGCAACCCGTGCTTCCAGGTTGGGCGTCAAATCGAAAGCGGCTGCATCCGGCGTTGCCGTGTCGATGGCGAAAACGTGCTGGTTCTCGTTGCGACCGGCATCGCTCACGTAGAGAAGATGGCGGCTGTCGGCCGCCCAGCGCACGGCGCCACCGGCGCGCCAGCGATGGGTTGCACCGCTGGCCAGATCGCGCACAAACAGCATGCGGCGTCCCCACCATGGACCCTGCCAGGCCAGGCGCGTGCCGTCTGGCGAAAGCTGATAGCCGCCTATCGCGTTGCCGCGATAGACATAACGGTAGGCCGGAATCAGCTCGGGGAGCGAGGCGTCCTTGAGCGAAGGGTGATCCGGCCCGGCGCTGCAGCCGGCCAGCAGCATTGCAAGCATTGCTGTCGCGCCTAGAATCCGCATCTGATCCCGGCCTTTTTGCAACGATGCCCGACCCACAGCCACAAAGCCTCACCATCAGCACCGAAGAGGCGAAGAAGTTCGCGCCGCACGACCCGGCGCTGTACAACGCCGGTCTCGCTGCGGTCACGGATCTCACTCCGGCAAGCCTGCGTGAACGCTTTCGGGCGCCGCGCGCCTGGCATCACGAGGCCTTGGGTGACATGCAGTTCGCGCAAGATGGCCGGATCGACGCGGGTGCCTACCGCCGCGCGGCTGTGCTGGTGCCGATCGTCGCCCGTGGCGCCCTTTCTTTGCTGCTGACCGAACGGCCAGCCCACTTGAGGCAGCATGCCGGGCAGATCAGTTTCCCGGGCGGGCGGGCGGAGTCGCGCGATCGCGACGCCGCCGACACGGCGCTGCGCGAAGCTGCCGAAGAGGTCGGCCTGAATCGCGATCGCGTCGAAGTGATCGGTGAATTGCCGGAATACATGACCGTCACGAATTACCGGGTAACCCCGGTAGTGGCGCTTGTGCATCCGCCGTTCGAGCTCACCCCGGATGCCGGCGAGGTTGCGGAAGCCTTCGAGGTTCCGCTGGATTTTCTGCTCGACCCGGGCAACCATCAACGGCGCAGCCGCCCGTGGCAGGGCGGCGAGCGTCACTTTTACGCAATGCCCTACGGCAAGCGCTTCATCTGGGGCGCCACCGCGGCGATGCTGCGCAATCTGTATCACTTCCTGCGCGATTGAGTCGGGTTTGTCGTGCCGGCCTCGTCGCGGGCACTGGTGCCTGAGCGCACCGCGGTTTGGCGCGCTTGAGCGCGCTCGACCAAGCGCGCGAACGCCGAGAGTGAAAACAGGTGCGCGTAAATGCGTGCTGCGAGGCCGCGCGTCGCCATCGCTTTGTGGCTGGCAGCGTTCTGGGCGACCAGGCGAGTTTCGTCAATGCAGTGCATGCCTTGCATGCGCAGCCCGGTCTGGCCGGCGTCCTTGACTTCCATCGTCATGGGGACAAACAAGTCGAGCTTCTTCAAGTAGGCACACATCTGGGCGGTGCGCTCCAGGTCACTTTCGTATTCGGCAAGCAGGCGCTCGCGCTCCGCCCAAACAGCGGTCGGTGCGCCGGACTGGTCATAGAGCTCGATGCCACCATCGTCAAGGTAGGCGCGATCGACGCAGACCAGGCGTTGTTCCTGTTCGACGCCATCGACGTTGACGCGGGAGGCGCAGAATGGAAAGCGGCGTACAAATGCAGGCACATAGTGATTGGCCGCCCAGCGACCATCGTCCTCGACGAACAGATTCTGGCCATCAGCCAGGCCCAACACCGCCACCGGCGCAAAACTGCGGCCTTCGTCCGCCGACAGGAACACGATCGGGTAGTCGCGTTGCACGGTGGCGAACTCGGAGTACGAAATCGCCATCGCATTGATGCGTGCCGCAAATGCCGGGACAGATCCGGCCGTCAGGGAGGGCAGCAGCACGCGATGCTGCTTTTCCAGCGGCACGATGGGCCCATAGCCGAACGGCGACGTGATCTGCATGCCAAATGGCGTGGCGCAAGCATTGCGCACGACCTTAATCGAGGAGTTGAATCGATTCTAGCCTGTGCTATCTTGCCCGCGACATGACTGTCCTGGCATTGATCGCCACGCTTCTCATCGAGCAGTTGCGGCCGCTCTCGGATCGGTCGAAGTTGTTCGCGCCTCTGATGGCGATCAAGCGCTTGATCGAGCGCAATACCAACGCGGGTGAACATCACCACGGCGCCCTGGCGTGGCTCGTCGCCGTGGTGCCGATGCTGCTCGTGGCGCTGGCCGTCCACTTCATGTTGCTGGCGACCCATCCGCTGCTGGCCTGGTTCTGGAACGTTGCCGTTCTCTACGTGACCTTGGGTTTTCGTCAGTTCAGCCATCATTTCACCGACGTTCATCGCGCGCTCGTCGACGGCGACCTGCCGCGCGCGCGGCGACTGATCGCCGCGTGGCGCGGCCAGGCGGCCGATGACCTCAATTCGGCCGAGGTCGCTCGTCTGGCAATAGAGGAAGCATTCGTCGCTTCGCACCGCCACGTCTTTGCGGTGCTTTTCTGGTTTGCGCTGCTTCCCGGACCCGCGGGGGCGATTCTCTATTGTGCAAGCCTCGGCCTGTCGCAGACCTGGGGGCGTCAGGTCGGCCCTGAACACGGGGACTTCGGCGCCTTTTCGCGGCGCGCGCATGCATTGATCGATTGGCTGCCGGTGCGCCTGACTGCAATCGGTTTTGCAATCGTCGGCAACTTCGAGGACGCGGTCGCCTGCTGGCGCAATCAGGCCGCCCGCTGGCGTGATCCCGAGGCCGGCATTGTGCTTGCCAGTGGTGCAGGCGCGATCGGCGTGCTGCTCGGCATGCCGATCCGCACGGGGGGCGATGCAGGAGCTGCGGGGCCGATCGATGATCGTGCCACACTGGGTTGTGGCGAGGAAGCAGACGCCGGCTTCCTCTCCAGCACCGTCGGTCTGGTCTGGCGCGCCCTGGTGCTGTGGCTCCTGCTCCTGACGCTTCTCGCGATAGCGCGCTGGGTCTCCTGAGGCACCGCGCCCGGGTTGCGGCGCCTTTCAGTACGAGGCCGTGCGGGCGGCCGTGACCTCGTCGCGAAAGCGCGTATACAGCTCGAACCGGCGGCGATTCACCCGGCCGTCGGCAACCGCGCCAAGCAAGGTGCATCCGGGCTCGCTGGCGTGCCGGCAGTCGGCGAATCGACAATCGTTCATGAACTGCGCCAGGTCCGCGAATCCGCTGTTGAGCGCGGATGGCGCAAGATTGGCAAGCCCGACTTCCTGCATGCCGGGGCAGTCGATCAGGGTGGTGCGCTCGTCTATGCGGTAGAGACGGGAGAAGGTGGTGGTATGCCGGCCCGCATTGAGCGCACTGGAGATCTCGCCGATGCGCGCCTTGGCGTCAGGGACCAAGGCGTTGACGAGTGAGGACTTGCCCATGCCTGATTGCCCTGCCAGAACGGTTGCGCGGCCTTCCAGGCTTGCCTTGAGCGCGGTCAGGCCGTGCACTGTGTCGGTCTTGGCGCCGATGGCGTCGCGCGGCCGAATTGCAATTTCCAGCACCGGGTGGCCGGCGCCGGCGAACGGCGCGAGACGGGCACGGGCTGCCTCAAGGCCGGGCAAGTCGATCTTGTTCAAGGCGATGAGGGCTTCTACGCCGGCCGCGTGCGCGATCAATGCCACGCGCATGACGAACTCGTCGGAAAATGGTGGTTCGACCGCGGTCAGGATCAGGACCTGGTCGGCGTTGGCGGCGATCGCCTTGCGCTTGAAGCGGTCGGCGCGCTCCAGGTAGGTGCGTCGCGGCAGAACCGTTTCAATCACACCCTGGCCGGGCGCAGTGACGCGAAACGCCACTTTGTCGCCGCACGCGCAGTCCTGCCGGCGGCCGCGGGTTACGCATTCATACCTCGCACCGGCGTCGGTCTCCACTTCGTGGTGACGGCCGAAGGTCGCCACCACCGTTCCGGTGTCGAGGTTCAAGTCACTCCATTCCGCGCGGCGGTCACGCGGCGTCGCCGCGCAACCGGCCGATGCGCAGGCCCGCTGGCGGGTGCGAGTCGTAAAACGCGGAGTGCAGCGGGTCGGGAGTGAGCGTGGCTGCGTTATCGTTGTAGATCTTGGTCAGCGCGCCGATCAGCGCGCCGGCCGAGGTATGGCTGGCGGCATACGCGTCGGCTTCATACTCGTGGCGCCGCGAAGCGATACTTGTGAGCGGAGTCAGTACGAACGTGAAAATCGGCATCACCATGGTGAGCAGCACCAGGCCCATCGCCGGGCCGGCGCTGGTAACACCCAGGCCCTGGTGGAACCAGGGTTCGCTCAACAGTACACCCAGAATCGCAAAGAACACCAGCCCGATCGTCAGCGCGACGACGATGCGCTTGACGATGTGCCGATGGCGAAAGTGCCCCAGCTCGTGGGCCAGTACCGCCTCGATCTCGTCGGGCGCGAGTTTGTGGATCAGGGTGTCGAAAAGGACGATCCGCTTGGCCGCGCCAAAGCCGGAAAAGAATGCGTTGCTGTGGCGCGAGCGCTTCGAGCCGTCCATCACGAACAGGCCGCCCGAGGTGAAGCCGCAGCGCGCCAACAGCGCCTCGATGCCGCGCTTGAGTTCGCTGTCCTCAAGCGGCGTGAACTTGTTGAACAGCGGCATGATGAAAGTGGGCGCGAGGAACAGGAGGAGGAGCTGGAAGGAGCAGTACGCCAGCCACGCGTACAGCCACCACAACGCTCCCGCCGATTCGATGAACCACAGGATGACCATGAGAAAAGGCGCGCCCAATACAGCCGCCAAGGCAAGGCCCTTGATGAGATCTGTCACGAACAGCGCCGGGGTCATGCGATTGAACCCATGGCGCTGCTCGATGCCGAAGACGCGGTACCAGGAGAACGGCAGACCGACGAGGCCGAGCACCACGACAACCGCAGCCACAAATCCCAACTCGCGCGGATAGCCTTGCGGCAGCCGCCCGGTGAATTCGGCCAGAAGCTGTAGCCCGCCGCCAAAGGTCAGCGCCAGCAGCACTGCCGCATCAACCAGGGTCTCAAGCATGCCGAACCGGGTGCGTTCCACCGTGTAGTCCGCCGCGCGGCGATGGGCGTCCGGCGTGATGACCGCGCCGAAGCCGGTCGGGACCTGGTCACGGTGCGCACGCACGTGACCAGCGTGGCGCGTGGCCAGCCACAGGGCAAGGCCGGTCGACAAGGCCAGGAACAAGGCAAACAGCCAGGAGAAAGCGTTCATCAGGGACGCGGGCGGTGCGTGTGCGAGAATCGACGATTGCAAATTATCCCGCATCCGCGATGCCCCAGGACCAGAATCATCTGCTTTGGGTCGACATGGAAATGACCGGCCTGTCGCCCGATACCGATCGCATCATCGAGGCTGCCATCGTCGTCACCGACAACGAGCTGCGCGTCGTGGCCGAAGGCCCTGTGGTGGTCGTGCACCAATCCGACGCGGTGCTGGGTGGCATGGACAACTGGAACAAGGCGACGCACGCCAAGTCTGGCCTCATAGAACGTGTGCGGGCTTCAACGCTGGACGAGCGCGCCGCCGAACTGAGCCTTCTGGATTTCGTTCGAGCGCACGTGCCGAAAGGTGTTTCACCGATGTGCGGCAACTCGGTATGCCAGGACCGCCGCTTCATGGCGCGCACCATGCCTGAGCTCGAGGCCTGGTTTCACTACCGCAACCTGGATGTCTCGACACTCAAGGAGTTGGTCAAGCGCTGGAAGCCGGAGCTCGCCAAGGGACTCACCAAACACGGCAAGCACGAGGCGCTGGCCGACATCATGGAGTCCATCGAGGAGCTCAAGTACTACCGCGAACATTTCCTGCGCGGCTAGTCGGCGCCCGCAGGCCGGCATTCCGCGTGGCGTGCTGGCATGCGCAGGCAGTCGTGCGTGTGTTGCCGACTCAAGGGGCGCGCTCGCCGCGCGGAGGCAGGAAGTTGGAGTTGAAGATGATGTCCGGGCTGGCGCGGGACTTGACACCCAGCGCCGCGCTGACATCCTCGACCTGTGCTTCCAGCTTTGTTTTGCGAATCAGCCCGTAACCGTTGGCCCGTGTGAAGTCATTCATGACGAACGGCCTGATCGCCTCCAGGTTCTGCAACTCGATGACCGGGTCGGAGAGTGGCTCGAGCTTCTTCAGAAGGTCCACGGTCGGCTGCGGATTGCGCCAGGTCTCGACGAAGGCGCGGTTGAAGGCGCGCAGGAAGCCGGCCACCGCGCGCGGGTTTTCCTCGATGATCTTCGAGGTTGCCATGACCGCGTCGCCATAGATGTCGATGCCCATGCCGACCAGGGAAAAGCCGATCACCTCGTCGCGCGCAATGCCGCGCGCGGTGAACTCGTTCCAGGCATTGGAGAATCCGCCCATCGCCAGCGCGTCGCCGCGTATCACCGCAGTGGCGCGGATTTGCGCGTCCATGTTGGCCCACTTGACGGTGTCCGGTTTCATGCCGTTGACGCGCGCGATCATAGGCCACAGGCGGCGCGCGGTCTCGAACGGGGCGCCCGAGACGGTCTTGCCATCCAGATCCTTGAGGCTCTTGATGTTGTGGCGCTTCAAGGTCCAGATCGTCACCGCGCTCTGGTCCTGGAACATGTAGACCACCTGCATGCGCGCCTGGCCCGGATTGTTGCCGAGGAATTCGATCAGCGTGCTGGTGTCGCCCACGGCGATGTCATAGGCGCCGCTGACCAGCCGCTGGATCGAGCCGGCCGAACCCATGCCGGGATCGATTTGCACGTCCAGGCCCTCGGCCTTGAAATAGCCCTTTTCGCGCGCGAGCAGGAAGATTGCCTGCGGCCCCTGGAAGCGCCAGCCCATCGAGACGCGCAGGCGGGTTTGCGCTTCAACGGGCCCGGTGGGCAGGACGAGAAACAGGGCGGCGAGCAGCGCCGAGAAGGCCGCGAGGGGGCGGGTCTTGAGCATGGTGAACTCCAATCGATGAGTGGGGAGGCGGCAGTGTTACGAAACGGTGCGCATGAGCGCGGGTTCCATGGACAGGCGCTCAAGCGGGAAGCGCGCGACTTCGGCGAGGAAGGTGACCATGCGCGAACATACGTGCTCTAGAACCTGTTGTCCCTTGGCGGATGTCGCCAGCGCAGCGTTGCCGGCCGCCCCGTACGCGTTCAAGTCCTGCATCTGCCAACCAAACATGCCGCCGTCATCGCGCATGAGCAGGGGGAACGCGGTTTCAAGCTCGCGTGACAGCGGGGAGAAATCGCGCGCCCGGTCCATGCGCACCAGATCTGGCGCGATGGCCAGCATCATCGAGGTCTCGATGTCACCCGCGTGGATGCCGTGGCGGACTTCGGCGTCGTCAAACAACCCCGCCGGCAGGCCGAGTTGATACCAGCTGAGCTTGGCCACCAGCATGCCGTGCCGCGCTCGCAGGTCGCGCGCGACCACGTCCATCGGCGCCATCTGCCCGCCGTGGCTGTTGAAGATCACCAGGCGCCTGAAGCCACTTACCGCGACGCTCTCTCCCAGGTCCATCCACAGCCGCGTGACGGTGTCGGCCGAGAGCGAGAGCGTGCCCGGGTAGCGCGCATGTTCATTGGATTTGCCGACCGGCGCCACGGGCAGGAAGAGTACCGACTCCGCGGGGGGCAGGCGCGCCACAGTGCGCTCGATCAGCGCCTCCATGATCGAAGTATCGACCGAGACCGGCAGGTGCGGGCCATGCTGTTCCACAGCCGATACCGGCAGCACGACGACGGTGCGAGCGCGGTCGAAAGCGTCAATCTCCGCGCAGGAGAGGTCGCGCCAGTAGCGCTTCAGCGAGGAGCCGGTCATCAGGCGGCCAGCAATGGCGAGCGACGCACTTCTACTTCACCGTGTCGCGCCAAGAGGTCAAGCAGCATCTTGCGCATCAGGAGGCCGGGCGCGTCGGTGGCCATGTGCTTTTCCTCGCCCGAAGCCGCAGCCAGCGGCACGTCGGGGTCGGTCGTCTCCAGCACGTAGCGGTCCTCGGCGACGATCGCCGCGTCAAAGGCGTTGATGGACGCGGTGCTGACCTCTGCTTCGGTGTCGTTGCGGTAGGCCCACTGGCAGACCTGCGTGACGCCGTCGTCGACCGGCGTGGCGCAGGTGACGATGGAATGCACCAGGCCGTCCGGGTAGGCGATGCGGGACTTGCGCACGAAGGGCAGGTACCAGATGCTGCGGATGCGCCGCTCGGTGATCTCCTTGGCGCCGTCTCCGTGCAGGACGGCTTGCGAGCCGGGCGGATTCTTGACCGAAAAACGTCCTTCGAGCGTGAAGCCGGCATCGCCGTTCTGCGTCAGCACGCCCGGCGGGTGCACCGGGTCTTCCGGGCGACCGAAGGTGCCCTTGTGTACGAAATTGACGTGCGCCGGGTCGAGCGAGTTTTCCATGAGCCGGAACGGTGCGCATTCCCAGCGCTCGTAGAACTGCTGCACCAGGCGGAAGCCCGGCTCGTTGGTTTCCTCGAACTCGGGGATGCCGGCGAGCGGTTCGCCCAGGCACACCCAGACGTAGCCGTAGCGTGATTCGGTGCGATAACCGGCCACCCGGGCACGCTGCACCGGCAGGCCCGGGGTCTGCGGCATGCGCTGGCACACCCCGCCGCTGTCGTAGGCCCAGCCGTGGTAGTGACAGACGATCAGGTCGCCGTCGACCCAGCCGCGCGATAGCTTGGCGGTGCGGTGGCAGCAGCGGTCGGCCAGTGCCGACAGCTGCCCGGCGGCATTGCGCCAGATGACGATGTCCTCGCCCATGAGGCGAAACGGCATCGGTTTGTCACCCACGTCGGTGACACGAACGACGGGGTACCAGAAGCGGCGCAGGGTTTTCTGGCGGGTGGTGAGCATGGCGGATCTCCTGGAAGAAGCGTTTGCGGCGCCGCTCTCCGGCGCACCTGGTCGCCCGGCGCATGCGCGCCGTCCCCACCCGTCGACGGAAAGCCTAGCGATGTTTGACCGATCGGTCAACTACTTCCGACGCGTCGCGCGCTGCCGCGGCGCGCCAGCGTCTTTGACCTCACTCCTTGCGTGGTCTCCTGCGCACCACGGGTGCACTTGCGCGCTGCGGCGGTGCACGTCTTGCCGGTGTGGGTGCGGGCGCGGAACCCGCGCTCCGCCCCGGTGCGGGCCGCACCCCCAGTCCGGTCAGCACGAACCGGGTCACGTGAGCCACGATGCGCCTGCGGTCGAGGGCGCCGAGGGTCTTGCGGCGCATGAAATAGCGCACCTGCACTTCGTGATCGGCGTAGCTTTGCGTGATGGCCCAGATGTTCATCAGCACCTGCAAGGGATCGCTGCGGCGCATCAGGCCCTGCGCCATCCACTGGCGCATGATCGTCGCGGCGGCTGCGGTGCGGCGGCGAAAGACCGGCATGTAGGCCATGTACACCGGGGCGCCGGCGAGCATCTCGCCGGTGAATATCTTGGTGGCAAGCGGGTTGTCGAAAGAAAAATCGAGCTTGCGGCGGATGTAGTCGGACAGCACCGCGTGCGGGCCGCGCTGCGCCTCGTCGAACTCGAACAGGCCACCCCACGCATTCATGGTGTCGAGCAGCACCTCGCGGTACAGGTCCTCCTTGCCGTCGATGTAGTAGTTGAGCTGCGGCTTGGAAAGCCCGGCGCGCGCGGCGATGGCCTGGGTGGACGCCCCCTGGAAGCCGTGGCGCGCGAACTCCTCGATGGCGGCGCGCTTGATGTCGGCGTGGCGCGCGGCGCGCGGCGGGCGGGTGCTGCCTTTGGTCATGTGGTGAAGCGGCTGAGGGATAGGGCGTCGCGAGTGTGCCACAGCGGTAGCCGGGAGTCGCGTCGCGATTGCCAGGGCGCAGGAGCGTGCGGTATTCTCGCCGCGATGAGCCCCATTTCCGATCACCGCCAGGAATCTTCGCTCGTGCCGATGGGCGCGCGGGACGGCAATCGCTGGCGGGTTTCGGCGCGGCTTGCCGACATGACCCGCGTGCCGCGCGAAGTGCGGCGCGGGCAGATCAAGGCGCACGGCAAGGACATCGTCGTCGACTGGAACAAGTCCGCGCTGATCGTCATCGACATGCAGAACGATTTTTGCCACCCGCGCGGCTGGCTGGCGGGCATCGGCGTGGACATCGCGCCGGCGCGCGCGCCGATCGCCCCGCTGAGTCGCCTGTTGCCGGCGCTGCGCGGGGCCGGAGTGCCGATCGTCTGGGTCAACTGGGGAAACCGCCCCGATCTGGCCAACCTGAGTCCGGCGCTGCTGCACGTCTACGATGGCGCGGCGCGCGGCGGCGGGCTCGGTTCGCCGCTGCCGGGCGCCCCCGTGCCCGGCGCGCGCGTTCTCGAGAAGGACTCGTGGGCTGCGGCGGTCGTCGATGAACTTGCGCCGGCTGCACAGGACCTGCGCGTGGACAAGTACCGCATGAGCGGCTTCTGGGACACGCCGCTCGACAGCATCCTGCGCCAGCAGGGTGTGACGACGCTTTTCTTTTCCGGGGTCAATGCCGACCAATGCGTGCTGGCGACCCTGATGGACGCAAATTTCCTAGGCTACGATACCATCCTGGTCGAGGATTGCAGCGCGACCACCTCGCCCGGCTATTGTCTTGAGGCGACGCTCTACAACGTGCGCCAGTGCTTCGGCTTTTCCGCCACCTCAATCGCGCTGCGCAAAGGCCTGTCGACCAAATGAGTGAACCTGTCATCCATCGCCGCGGCGCGCAATTGGCGGCGCGCAAGATCCAGGCCGCCGACAGCAACTACTTCGCCTTCACCGTCGACCCGCACAGCGACCGCACGGGCTTCGTGCAGGTGATCGAGATCTTCGAAGTCGGCGGCGCGACGCCACCCAACCGCCACGCGGTGGCCGATGAAGTGTTCTACGTCCTGCACGGAGAAGGGGTCGCCAGTTGCAACGGCCAGTGCCTGACCGTCCGCAAGGGTGACAGCTTCCTGGTGCGCGCCGGGCACGAGCATCGGGTCGAAAACACCGGCCGCGAGCGCCTTTATTGCCTGACCACGATGGTGCCGGATGAGGATTTCGCGGCCTTGATCCGCGGCGGCATCGCCTGGGAACTCGATGGCAGCGACAGGGCCGTGCTCGGCGGCTAATGGCTGTTCCGCGAGTCGCGGCCGGGCGCTCAGCCCTTGGCGCGCGCCTCGATGGACTTGTTGCGTTCCGCCAGGGACTTGATGAGTCCGTCGATTCCGTTGGCGGCGATCGCGCCGCTGAACTGGTTCTTGTAGGTCTCGACCAGGCGTGCTCCGAGCACGTTGATGTCGATCACTTTCCAGCCAGCGGCGCCTTTCTCGAGAAAGTAGTCGATCTGCATTGGTTCGCCGCCACGCG
>JBJXGS010000319.1:0-5152 GCA_046160545.1 Burkholderiales bacterium | reverse complement strand
AAGCCGTCGCCAACCACGCTGCGGGAACTGGCGAGCGCGCTGTCTTTGCTGCAATCGCGCGCATCGTCGTTGGCGGACTGGTGCAAGACGCCTATGTCGCCAACGGCCTCCTCACGGGCGGCGAAGCGCCCGATGCGCAGCGTATCGCCGTGGCTGCGACGAGCGAAACCGCCATAGGCCAGGCCAGTGCGATCGCGCTGGACCGACTGGGCGAGCGTGAACGCCTGCCCGCCGAGGCACTGGCCATCCTCAAGGAAGCCCTCGACGCCGCGCTGACCGGCCCGGAATTCCGCCAACGCCTGGCACGCGAAATCGGCGCTGCCATGACCGCCCCTGCGGCCAACTGGACCGCCGCCGTCACCGAAGCCGGCGGCATGGTGAGCGGAGCGATCGCCGCCGCAGCCGCCGGCAGTGCAGCCCTGCAGCAAGCCGTAAGTGCATGCGCTGCTGCGCAGTGCGACCCCTGGCGCGCGCAGGTAGCCATGCAGGCATGGGCACTGCTCGGCGCCACCGCCGCACGCGCCGGCAACGATGCGTTTGCCGCCGCCCGCGCACCGGCCCAGTCGATCGCGCAAAGCCTGATCACCAGCCCGGGCCCGGTCGGTGGCGGCCTCATCGTTCGAACCGACAGCGGCGCCACCAGCGTGACCTCCGGCGGAACCGCCACCGAGGTGCGCAGCGGCCAGACCGTGCTGGTGGCCGCGCGCAACGGCGCGCCGCAATCCATCGAGCGTCCCGTGGGACTGCCCGGTGACGAGACGCAGCGGCCGGAAGACCTGCGCATCGACCTGGAGCAAACCTTCGGCACCCCGGTCGCCGGCGACCGCGGCGCGGCTGGCCTGTACACCTTCGTCAACGAGGGCAGCATCGGCGTGCGCGAAGGCGGCGGCGAACTGGTGTTGGCCCCCGGCGAAGCCTCGTTCAGCCTGCCCGGCGCCTTGCCCCGGCGCACCCTGCCGCCGGCCTTCCTGTCGACAGATCGCTTCCTCGCCGGTTCCGCGGGGGCGGGTCAGGTGTGTTTGGCACGCTGATCATCGGCCATGGGCTGCGGCCATTGCCGGCCAGCGCGAAAGCTGTGCCACACGCCGATCAGCACGCCTTGCGAAGTTCTTCGAGGATACCGGCGATGACGCCAGACCAGTCGCCCTGTCGACTCTGGCGATAAAGCCGCATTGACGGATACCAGGGCGAGGTATCGCGCGCGAGTTCCCAGCGCCAATCAGCCACGTGCGGAATCATCACCCAGACGGGTTTGCCGAGCGCGCCCGCCAGGTGTGCAGGCGCGGAGTCGATGGTGATGACAAGGTCGATTTCGGCGATCAGCGCAGCCACATCAGCAAAGGTGGCGCAATCGGAATCCGGCAGGCCCATGGCCAATACCTGTGGCTGGGTATGCACATCGGCGGCGCGCTGGCCATGCTGAAGGTTGATCCACGTGACTCCGGGTACCTGTGCCAGTGGCGCGAATTCAGCATACGGCACCGAGCGCCGCCAGTCGTTCTCGTGCCCGGGCCTGCCACCCCACACCAGGCCGACGCGGCGACCCGGCGGGAGCGCTGCCAGGCGCTCGCGCCAGCGGGCGCGCCGCCCCGGATCGGCGAACAGATAAGGCCCGTCCGGCGCGACCGACGTAGCGTCCACGCCCAGCCGATGCGGCAGGCTGCCGACGAAGGTCCAGGCATCGCAAGACGAGGCGCGTGCCTGTGCCTTCATGGTGTGCACAGCCGTGCAGCCGGGCAGCGAGGCCATGAGTTCCTCGAGCTCCGGGCTGCAGCCCAGCTCGACGTTCACGCCGGTTTTAGCCAGACGCGCAACGAACCGGCAGAACTGCAGATGGTCGCCGAAGCCCTGCTCGGTCAGGACCAGTAGCCGCTTGCCGCGCAGGTCCTCGCCCTGCCACAGCGGCATGGGCAGGATGGGCAGCGCGATGCGGTTGTCGACCTCGAGATCGACTCGCGATTCGTAGAGCCGGAAGCCTTCGCGATAGTCGCCCTGGCTCAAGCGTGACAATGCGAGGCGATAGGCGAGCGCAGCATGGCCGGAGTGACGTGCGAGCGCTGGTCGCAGCACCCGCTCGGCGTCCAGCGCGCTGCCGCGCTGGGTATGCACATCGGCCAGTACGCAGTCAGCGTCAAGCATCCCCGGGGCTAGCGTATGGCTGCGCTGCGCAGCGACAAGCGCCGCGGCAAAGTCGTCGCGACGCAACCTCGCGCGCGCGAGCAACGCGTGCGCCAGCGCATCGGCAGGCGCGATCGCGACGGTACGCTCGAACGCGGCAACCGCAGCGTCCGCCTCACCTTGCGCCAGCAAGGCCCGCCCGAGCCCCGTCCACGCAAAAGGGCTGCCGGGCTCGCGCGCGAGCACCCGCTCGAAATGGGGCCGTGCCGCATCGATCCGCCCCAGGTCCATGAGCACGTAGCCCAGATTGAGATTGGCGGCGACGTGGCCGGCATCGATCGCGACCGCGCGCTCGCAATGTGGCAGCGCATCCTCGGGCAGGCCCGCACGTCGCTTGATCTCGCCCAGGTTGGCATGCAGTGACGGCTCGCGGGGCGCGATGGCGAGCGCGCGTTCCAGACAGGCGAGGGCCTTCAAGTCCTCGCCGCGCCCTGCCAGCAGCACCGCCAGGCGGTTCCAGGCCTCGACGCAATGCGGCGCTTCGGCGACCAGGCGCGTCAGTCCGCGCAGTGCTTCGGGGATCCGGCCGGCTGCAGCGAGTGCAGCGGCCTGATCCAGCGCGCCGGCGATGGCTGCGGCGGCCTCGCGATCGTTCACATTCAGAACTTGGGCTTGGTCTTGGCGCTGGCGTACCGCGCCACGCCGTCCTTGATCGCGCGTGCGGCCTCGGTCGGCCCGCCCCAGCCATCCACCTTGACCCATTTGCCCTTTTCAAGATCCTTGTAGTGCTCGAAGAAGTGCTGGATCTGCGCCAGTCGTTCTGGATTGATATCCGACGGCTTTTTCCAGTGCCGATACCACGGCAGGACCTTGTCGATCGGAACCGCGAGCAATTTCTCGTCGCCACCTGCCTCGTCGATCATGCGCAGCATGCCCAGGGGCCGACAGCGCACGACCACGCCGACCACCAGCGGAAACGGTGTGATCACCAGCACGTCGACCGGGTCGCCGTCGGAAGACAGGGTGCGCGGGATGTAGCCATAATTGCACGGGTAGTGCATGGCCGTGCCCATGAAACGGTCCACGAACAGCGCGCCGGTCTCCTTGTCGACCTCGTATTTGATCGGGTCTGCGTTCATCGGGATTTCGATGATGACGTTGAAGTCGCGGGGCAGATCGCGGCCGGAGCCGACGCGGTCGAGGTTCAATGCAATTCTCCGCTGCCAAAGGCAAGACGAGGGAAGCTCGAATTATAGGTGCGCGCTTGGCAGCACAGACAGCCCGCTGCGGCAGCGAGTTGGGGCCTTCCGCAACCGAATCGCCAGTTTCCTGTCACGGTCGAGGTGCGACGGCGCGGCTCTGCTAGGATTCACCTGCCTGAGGCTTGCGGCGCCGCGCTGGGGCCAACGGCGCCACGCGCCGAAGCTCCTGCCCGCAAAGCTCCCTTTCTAGACTGCACCTCCCGCCCGCCGTGCTCGTATTCATCATCCGTCGCCTGCTGCAAAGCGTGCTGGTGCTCTTCGTGATGTCGCTTCTGGTCTTTGCCGGCGTGTATGCGATCGGCAACCCAATCGACATCCTGATCAGCCCCGACGCGACCCAGGCCGACCGCGCCGCCGCGATCGCGCGGCTGGGGCTGGACAAGCCGATGTGGATGCAATACCTGATCTTCGTCAAGCAGGCGCTCTCTGCCGACCTGGGCCGCTCGTTCGCATTCAACGTACCGGCCATCGAGCTGATCTTCGAGCGCATGCCCGCCACCCTCGAACTGGCCGTGCTTTCGATGCTGCTGGCAGTCGGCCTGGGCCTGCCGCTGGGCCTGTACGCGGGCCTGAAGCCCAAGGCCTGGCCCTCGCGCGCGATCATGGCCACCTCGATCCTGGGTTTCTCGCTGCCGACTTTCTGGGTCGGCCTCATGCTGATCATGGTCTTCGCGGTGTTCCTCGGTTGGCTGCCGTCCAACGGCCGCGGGCCGACGACCCTCTTCCTGGGCATTCCGGTGAGTTTCTTGTCGGTGACCGGACTCAAGCACCTGCTGCTGCCTGCCTTCACGCTGTCGCTCCTCAACATCGCGCTCATCATCCGCCTGGCACGCTCTGGCACGCAGGAGGCGCTGCTCATGGACTATGTCAAGTTCGCCCGCGCCAAGGGACTCTCCAACTCGCGCATCGTGCTGGTGCATGTGCTCAAGAACATCATGATCCCGATCGTCACGGTGATCGCATTGCAGTTTGGCGCCGTGATCGCGTTCTCGGTCGTCACCGAAACCATCTTCGCCTGGCCGGGAATGGGCAAGCTCCTGATCGACTCGATCAACGTCCTGGACCGACCGGTGATCGTGGCCTACCTGCTCATCATCGTCACGCTTTTCATCGTGGTCAACCTGCTGGTCGACCTGGCCTATTCGCTGCTCGATCCGCGCGTGCGCCTGTCGGACTCCTCCGGCTGAAGGCAGCGTCATGACCGCCCGCGAACAAACGCCCCTGGCCCGCTTTGTCGAGGAATTCGCCGAGTCGAAGCTCGCCGTCGCCGGCGCGGCGGTGCTGCTCATCCTGATCATCATCGCTCTCACGGCGCCCTGGATCGCGCCGCAAGATCCGTATGACTTAGCGCAGCTCGACATCCTGGACGCCAAGCTCGATCCCGGTGCCAAGCTGGGCAACGGCAAGACCGCACTTCTGGGAACCGACGACCAGGGCCGCGACATGCTCGCGGGTATCTTCTACGGGCTGCGCATTTCGATCTTCGTCGGCGTCTCGGCCACGGTGCTGGCGCTCGTGATCGGAGCGGTCGTCGGCATGCTGGCCGCCTACTTTGGCGGACGCACCGACAGCGTGCTCATGCGCATCGCCGACATCCAGCTCTCGTTCCCGCCCATTCTCATCGCGCTGGTGCTGTTGGCCCTCCTGGGCCAGGGCCTGGGCAAGATCATCACTGCGCTGGTGACGGTGCAATGGGCCTACTACGCGCGCACCGTGCGCGGCGCGGCGCTGGTCGAGCGCCGCCGCGAGTACATCGAGGCGGCGCAGGTGCT
>JBJXGS010000318.1:0-5411 GCA_046160545.1 Burkholderiales bacterium | reverse complement strand
GAGACGATCCAGCCCGTCCTTGATGAGGGACTGGTCTTCGGTGAGATCGAAATCCATGTCTTTAGAGTCCCAGAAAGGCCTTGGCCATGATGTTCTTCTGAATCTCGGTGGAGCCGCCGTAGATCGATTGTTTGCGCCAATTGAAGTAGGTCGCTTGCGCCAGGCTGGTCCAGTCAAGCTCCGAGTCTGGCGCATTGCCGGACGAGACCAGTCCGTACGGGCCCGCAGCCAGGACGTAGAGCTCCGAAATCGCCTGCTGGATTTCAGTGCCGCGGATCTTGAGCACCGAGGAGGCCGGGTTGGGCTTGCGACCCTTCAATTGCCGGTTTTCGTCGGCCAGCACCCGCAAGGTGGTCATCTCGAGGGTTTTCAATTGCGCCTCGACGTCTGCCATGCGGACGCGAAAGCGCGCATCGTCGATAAGCCTTCCGCCGCCCGCCGGTGTCTCGCGCGCCAGTGCCTTCAGGCGCCGCAGGCGCTCCTTGGAAGCACCGACCCGTGCCTGTCCGGTGCGCTCGTTCGAAAGCAGGAATTTGGCGCAATCCCAGCCGCGGTGCTCGGTTCCGACAAGGTGCTCGGCAGGCACGCGCACATCGTCGAAGAAGACTTCGTTGACCTCGCGACCACCGTCGATGGTGACGATCGGCCGCACCGTGATGCCGGGCGTCGCCATGTCCACGAGCAGGAAGGAGATGCCCTCCTGCTGCTTGGGGTTGTCGGGATCGGTGCGCGCCAGGAGGAATATCCAGTTCGCGTATTGGGCCGAGGTGGTCCAGGTCTTCTGGCCGTTGACCACGAAGTGGTCACCCTGCCGTACCGCACGGGTCTTGAGCGACGCCAGATCGGAACCCGCGCCGGGCTCGGAGAATCCTTGTGCCCACCAGTCGTCCAGATTCGCCATGCGCGGCAGGAAACGCTCCTTCTGCGCCTGCGTGCCGAACGCAATCAGCACCGGACCGCACATCGTGACGTTGAAGCCCAATGGCGCTGGCGCGGGTGCCTGTTGCATTTCGTCATTCAGGATGAAGCGCTTGATCGCGCTCCACGGCTGGCCACCCCATTCCACCGGCCAGTGCGGCACGGCCCAGCCACGCGCGTTGAGCTTTTTTTGCCACTCGACGGTCATGTCGCGCGTCGGCGTGCGCCCGGAGGCCATGTGCGCCCGGGTATCCGCGGGAAGCTCGGCATCGATGAAGGCGCGCACCTCCTCGCGAAACGCTTCCTCTTCTGCGGTGAACTTGAGGTCCATGTCCTTGTACTCCTTGCGGGTTGGCGGCAGGCAGCAGCTCAGGTTGTGCGCTGTCCCGGCGGCAGGGTGAAGCTGGTGCCGCTCTCTGCCAGGCGACGCACCAGAGGCGCCGGCCGAAGGTCCGGGCTGTCGGTGGCGCGCGCATAGGCTTCGAGGCGCTCGCATACTTTTTTCGAACCCAGAGTGTCGGCCCAGAACATCGGGCCGCCGCGCCAGGCCGGCCAGCCGAATCCGTTCACGAAGATCACGTCGATGTCGACCGCGCGCTGCGCGACACCCTCCTCGATGATGCGCGCGCCTTCGTTGACCATCGGCAACAGCACACGCTCGAGGATCTCCTCATCCGAGATGGCGCGGCGGGTCACGCCCTCGCGTGCCGCCACCTCCAGGATCATGCGCTCGACCTCCGGATCGTTTTGCCGGCGACGCTTTTCATCGTACTTGTAGTAACCGGACCCCGTCTTCTGCCCGAAGCGCCCTGCCGCAACAATCGCATCGGCCACCGGCGCGATCGTGCCGCGACGCTTGCGCGCCGCCGCGCCGATATCCAGGCCCGCCAGGTCGCCGGTGGCCAGTGGCCCCATCGCCATGCCGTAGGCTTCCATGACGCGGTCGATGTCCTGCGGCAGGCAGCCTTCGATGAGCAGGCGTTCGATCTGCGGAGAGCGCTTGGCGGTCATGCGGTTGCCCACGAAGCCGTCGCAATTCCCCACCACCACGGGCAGCTTGCCGATGCGCCGCCCTATATCGATCGCAGTTGCGATCGCGGCATCGCCGGTGGTCTTGCCGCGCACGATTTCAAGCAGGCGCATGACATTCGCCGGGCTGAAGAAATGCATGCCCACCACCAGCTCCGGGCGCCGGGTTGCCGAGGCGATGGCGTCGATATCGAGCGTTGAAGTATTGGAGGCGAGCACGATGCCGGGACGCGCCAGGCCGTCGAGCTCGGCAAAGAGTGCGCGCTTGGCGTCCATGTCCTCGAAAATGGCTTCGATGACCAGATCGGCTTCGCCCACGACCGCAAGCGAGGTCGACCCGGTGAGGAGCGCGGCGCGCTTTTGCATCTCCGCGCTCGGGAGTTTGCCGCTGTCGACCGTGCGCTGCCAGTTGGCATGACAGCGCGCCAGCCCTTTCTCCAGCGCAACGGCGTCGCGTTCAACCACCGTGACCGGCAGCCCGAAGTTGGCGCACGACATCGCGATGCCGCCACCCATGGTGCCGGCACCAATGACCACGACCCGTGCCACCGGCAGTGGCGCGACGTCGTCGCCCAGCCCGATGACGCGCTGGGCTTCACGTTCGCCGAAAAACACGTGGCGCAGCGCACGCGCCTGCTCCGACTGCGCCAGACTCAGCGAAATGGCGCGCTCAGCAGCGATGCCGGCATCGAAATCCATGGTCAGTGCGTTGCGCACCGACTCGGCGCAGCGCAGGGGGCTTTCCTGCCCGCGACTGCGCTTTGTCAAGGTCGCGACTTCGGCGTCGAAGGCCGCCAGCGTCGCGGAATCGGCACGCTCGCCGCGGTCGCGTACCCGCTTGAAGCGTTCTGCAGCGTCGAGATGCTTGCGCGCGAATGCGAGCGCCGCCGCCTCCATATCGCCTTCCACGACCTCATCGATGATGCCCATGGACTTGGCAGCTTCGGCGTCGATCGAGTCACCCGACAGAATCATGCGCAGCGCCGGCAACGCACCGATGAGTCGCGGCATGCGCTGGGTGCCGCCGGCACCCGGAATCAGGCCGCGCTTGACTTCCGGCAGCGCGACCCGCGTGCCCCGGGTCGCGAGGCGGGCGCGACAGGCCAGCGCCAGCTCCAGTCCGCCGCCCATCGCGGTGTCGTGGATCGCCGCTACGGACAGGCCGGGAAACTCGTCCAGCGCCGCCAGCACGTCCGGCAGGAGCGGCGGCGGGCGCGGCTTGCCGTGCTCACGCAGTTCGGCGCCGGCGCTGAACATGCGTCCGCGACCGCTGATGACCAGTGCCTTGGCGCCGTCCGCACTTGCCGCGCCGATGGCCGCGAGCAATTGCGCGCGCAGTTCGTTGCGCAGGGTGTTGACCGGCGGGTTGGCCAGGCGCAGCAGGTGCACTTCGCCATGGCGCTCATGTTCGACATACGCAGTTGCACTCACCCCGGCTTCTCCCCGATTCGTTCTGTGGACGGGCGATGCTACCGCATTGCCCGGGTAGCCGGCTCGGATTCGGTTTCCGTAGAATCGCCGCCTCGCAGCAACTATCCGGGAAGCCACCATGCCTGCAAGCCTTGCCACCCGCCGACTCGGCGCCTCCGACCTCAATGTTGTGCCTGTCGGACTGGGCTGCATGTCCCTTTCCGGAATTTATGGCAGCGTCGCCGACGAGGATGCCGTGCGTGTGGTGCACGCGGCGCTGGACGCCGGTGTCAATTTCCTCGACAGCGCCGACATGTACGGCTGGGGGCACAACGAGACCCTGCTTAAGCGCGCCTTGCAGAGGCGGCGCTCCGGGGTGGTCCTCGCGACCAAGTTTGGCCAGGTCAAGACCGAGTCCGGCGGCAACGGCGTCGACGGCCGCCCGGAGTACGTCATCGCAGCCTGCGAGGCCAGCTTGAAGCGCCTGGGCACCGATGTCATCGACCTTTACTACATGCACCGCATGGACCCCAAGGTGCCGATCGAGGAAACCGTTGGCGCCATGGCGCGCTTAGTCGAGCAGGGCAAGGTGCGTGCCCTGGGTCTCTCGGAAGCCGGCCCGGCGACGATTCGCCGTGCGCACAAGGTGCACCCGCTCGCAGCGCTGCAAACCGAATACTCGCTTCTGTACCGCGAGGAAGCCGAGGAGACCTTGGCGACCACCCGCGAACTTGGCATCGCGTTCGTCGCCTACGCGCCTCTCGGCAGGAGCCTTTTGACCGGCACGGTCAAGGGTGCCGACGATGTGGCCAACGACCGGCGCCGCGACCATCCGCGCTTCCAGACCGAAAACCTCGAACGCAACCGGCGCCTGGTTGCCGCACTTGCCGACATGGCGGCGCGCAAGCGGGCCACGCCGGGACAGATTGCGCTCGCCTGGGTGCTGGCCCAGGGCGAAGACCTGACGGTGATCCCGGGCACCAAGTCGGTGGCGCGGGTGAGCGAAAACCTGGGCGCGCTCGACATCGTCCTGACCCAAGCCGAACTGGTGGAACTCTCGACTGCCTTTCCCCGCGGTGCTGCCGCAGGAACCCGCTATCCGGCCGGGCAGATGAAGTCCGTGTTCATCTAGCTCGGTCGGCCACGACGATGAAATTCGACCAGTTGCGCTCGGGCGCCGGTCGATCCGGCGATTTCGATGAGTTGGCCGCGCTGGTGGCCGGAGCCGGCAGCTACACGGCCGACATCGAATTTCCGGGGGCGTTGGGCGCAGCCTTTGTGCGCGCCCAGGAAGCCCATGCCGAGATTGTGAGCATCGATTCGCGTAGAGCCCTGCGCCTGCCCGGGGTGCACGCCGTCATTACCGGGGCTGACCTGGCCGCCGCGGGCATTCGGCCGATTCCACCGCTGGTGATTTTCAACGGCCGCGACGGGCAACCGATGCACGCGCGCGGCATTCCGCCCCTGGCGACCGGCCGCGTGCGCCATGTCGGCGAGGCGCTGGCGCTGGTGGTGGCCGATACGGCTGCCATCGCTTCTGACGCGGCGGCGCTGGTCGAATGTGTGTTGACGCCCCTGGCGGCGCAGGTCGATGTCGACTCCGCGCTTACCGATGGCGCAGTGCGCGTCTGGCCGGAGCTCGACGGAAACGTTGCGCTCGACTGGGAGGACGGTGACGCTGGCGCCTCGGACGCAGCCTTTGCGGCAGCCAAGCACATCGAGACCATAACCCTGGACGATCCGGCGGTCACGGCCTGCACCATGGAGCCGCGCGCTGCGTTGGCCGCCTTCGATGCCGCGACCGGGCGTTACACCCTCACCGCACCGACGCAGGGGGTGATGGTGGTGCGGAAACTCATCGCCGAGGGAGCGCTTGGCATAGAGGCCGGGCGACTGCACGTCCTGACTCCGGATGTCGGCGGCGGCTTCGGCGCCAAGGTGCAGCCCTATCCCGAGTACGCTGCCCTGCTGGCGGCCTCGGCCATGGTCGGACGGCCACTGCGCTGGATTGCCACGCGCAGCGAGTGTTTTTTGGGCGATACCTGCGGCAGGCA
>JBJXGS010000317.1:0-7472 GCA_046160545.1 Burkholderiales bacterium | reverse complement strand
ACTTCGCGAATCTCGCCGTCTTCGCCAAGTTTGGTCACCCCGACACCTCCGGTCAATACTATGGCCATGAACGTACCGGGTTCGCCCTCGTGGACGATCACGTTACCGCCGGGGGCACCATAGCACTCCAGGTACTCGCACAATTGGCGGCATTCCGCGAAGGCAAAGCCCTCGAAGAGCGCAAGCGGCTGCAGCACCGCGAGGATTTCCTCCAGGTAGTCGGTGCCGGGGCCGAGAGGGACCAATCCGGCCAGTGGATTGCGCGAAGGGGATGCCATAGGGGACAAGTATTATTCTGGGAGCGACGCGCCGCCTTTGGGCGATAGGCGCAATGCGTCGATTGTTTCAATAAATACAGTCACTTGCAACTCATATTTGAAGTCTGTCAGCAACTTTCGTGGCTAATAGGCTCCCTGGTCGCGGAACACCACCAGGACGGTCTTGATGATGATCCTCAAGTCCAGCGCCAAAGACCAGTTGCGCAGGTAGTCGAGGTCGTAGTCCACGCGGGCCTTCATCTTTTCCAGTTCGCGGGTTTCTCCGCGAAAGCCGTTCACCTGAGCCCAGCCGGTGATGCCCGGGCGCACTTTGTGGCGCAGCATGTAGCCGGTGATGAGCTTGCGGTACATCTCGTTGTGCGCCACCGCGTGCGGGCGTGGTCCGACGATGCTCATGCGCCCCTGCAGTACGTTGACAAATTGTGGCAGTTCATCCAGTGATGTGCGTCGCAAGAAGGCGCCCACGTGCGTCACCCGCGCATCGTTGCGGCTGACCTGGACGATCTGCGCGCCGTCCTCGGTGACCGACATGGAGCGGAACTTGTAGACCTGGATCTCTTCACCATCCAGGCCATAGCGCCGCTGCTTGAAGATCACCGGCCCGCGCGAATCGAGCTTGATCGCCAGCGCGATCAGCAGCATGACCGGCAGCATCAGCACCAGGATCAGCGTTGCCAGCACCAGGTCGGACAGGCGCTTGATGACGCCGTTGGCGCCGCGAAACGGCGTCTCGCACACCGAGATCACCGGCATGCCATACACCTGGCCCGAACGTCCCTGTATCAGGTCGGTGACAAACATGTCGGGTACGAAGTAGATCGACGCGGTGGTGTCCTTGAGGTCGGACAACACAGACAGGATGCGCGGCTGCGACGCCATCGGCAGCGAGAGATAGATGAGTTGCACGCGGTTCTCGCGCGCGTAGCGAGGAAGGTCGGCGAGCTTGCCCAGGAGGGCGTGGTCCGTCGTACCAGTCAAACGATCGCGTGCCCTATCGTCGAAAAAACCCAACAACTGCATGCGCGTGTAGCGGGCGTCGGCAATGCGCCCGGCCAGAGCCAGGCCCTGGTCGTTCATGCCGACAATGACCGCGCGTTGCGCCGGCCCTTGCAGCGCCAGCACCCACGGCGCGGCAACGCGCAGGAGCAGGTGCGCGCCGATCTGTGCAGTCGGCGCCGCCCACAGCCAGGTCAGGACCGCGGCCTCGTCGAACTCGCGGATGTAGCGAGTCGCTACGCCGGTCAGGAGCAGGAGGCCGGCGATCCAGGTCCAGGTGAAGACGACATCGGTGATCACGCGACGCACCGAGAACTGCAGGCGCGACGTCCCCGGAAAGGTGATCGAAAAGACGATGACGGCCAGGATCAGGTAGGCCGGCGGCAGTTGGCCTTCATAGACCAGCGCCACCACCCAGAGCGAGGCGACCAGCACGGCCGGGTCGAGCAGCGCCTCGATGGCCGAGAGCAGATCGTCTCCGGCGATCTGCGCATGGGGACGGCGTGCGGTGTTGCGCGCGCCCCCGGCACCCTCAATGCGTTCCATCGGCATTCGCCCCTTCGAGCCGATTCACCGCCTGCACGCGGTTGTACACATCGAGTTTGCGGAAAATTCGCTTCAAGTGATTCTTGACGGTGAAGGCGCTGATATCCAGGATCGAGCCGATCTCGTGATTGGTCTTGCCTTTCTTGACCCAGGCCATTATCTCGCTCTCTCGCAGGGATAGGGCAGTGCCATCGGGACAAGCGGTCTCGAGCTCGTCGTCCTCGCCGAGCGCGACCACCTCTATGCGCAGCGGTGGCACCTGGCGCATCGCGGTGTCGATGTGGGGCAACAAGAGTTCGAACGCAGCGCGCGACCGCTCCGAAGTCAGGGGCTGGGTGCCAAAGAGGGCATACAGGCAGTCGTGGCGACCACGCTCATCACTGATGCCGTGAATCAACGCATAGGGCATACCTGCGACGGCACGGCCGAAAACGCCCACGGCTGCTGCGGATTCAAAGCCGGATTCGCCCACGCGCATGGCAAAGGGTTTCTTTTCCAGTTCGGTCCAGCGCGCAAAAAGGCCGGAAAGGAGAGGGGCAACCTCATCGGGCGGACAATTGGCGGTGCGCAAGCCCGCTAGCCTGGAAACAATGTCATGGTGTACGAGACCCAGTCGAAAATCGCCCCATGAGGCGACCATGATCTCGTGCGGCAGGAAATGCTGCATGTCCCCCTGCAGCCAGACCAGAAGGTCCAGGTGGCGCCGGACCGACAAGGCCTGTTGCATGAGTGCAAAGACGCGCTTTGCGTCGTCGCGGCGGGTCAGGTGGGGATTGGGCATGAATGATGGCGCTGGTGCTTCTCCTGTGCCAATCGGTGCCAGGCGCCCCCCCGGCCCCCGTCCGAACGCTGTGCGGCGACGCCGGCAGCAAATGCACGTTGGAAGCGTTGGATTCTCGCACGCGAAGCATCGCGGTTTTCCCGCGCCCGCAAGCAATTGCGTGATTTTGTTCACTTTTTTCGTAAAGCGCCGTGGCGATAGCAGCGAGCAGCCTGCCTGAGAAGATCGCGCCGGGAAGCCGGGAAGTGTCCCAGCCTGGCGTTACGGGGCTATGACACCTTGCGACCCACGATAGCCACCCTGGCCCGGCGGAATCGTCCGCATCGGGCACACAGCCTGGAAAACTGGAGGCGGGGGCCGGAATCGAACCGGCGTGCACGGCTTTGCAGGCCGCTGCATAACCACTTTGCTACCCCGCCGTGTGGGGTGGTCCGTCCCGCAGAACTTCCGGGAAGATAAACAAAAAAGGAAAGTCGCGTGACTTTCCTTGTCTTGCAATCTGGAGCGGGAGACGAGGCTCGAACTCGCGACCTCAACCTTGGCAAGGTTGCGCTCTACCAACTGAGCTACTCCCGCAAAGAGATATCAATTATATCAGGTCGGAATCACTCGCGCAGCATCGGCCAGGCCGCGCGCAGGTAGACCAGCATCGACACCAGCGTCAGCGCCGCGGCGGCGACGATGAACCACTGGCCGAGGACGCCGGCGTGAAAAAGCCCCTGGAAATCGTCATCGAAGAGCAGCAGGGGGATGGCGATCATCTGCGCGATGGTCTTGACCTTGCCCAGCGCGTTGACGGCGACGCTCTTTGAGCGCCCGACCTGGGCCATCCATTCGCGCAAGGCCGAAATGGTCAATTCACGACCGACGATGATGAGCGCGATAGTGGCATCGCAGCGCCCCAGTTGCACCAACACCAGAAGCGCGGCCACGACCATGAGCTTGTCAGCGACCGGGTCGAGAAACGCGCCAAAAGCGGAGAGTTGGTCGAGTCGTCGCGCGAGCCAGCCGTCAAGCCAGTCGGTGGTCGCGGCCAGCACGAACACGAAGGTCGCGGCCTGGTTTTTCTCGGTCCCATCCAGCCACGTCTCGGGCATGTAGAAAATGCCGACGAACAGCGGGATCAGCAGGATGCGCAGGCAGGTGAGGAGATTGGGAACGTTGAGTGGCATGCCTTCGCGCTGCGTGTCGGGCACCGTTGTAGCGCCGGTGCCCATTGCGGTCACCGACGCGCTTGAGGCGTCAGGTCAGCGCACCTCCTCGACCCGTACCCAGACGCGACGCTCGACGGCGGCGGCGTCGGACGAGCGCGCCAGCATGCCACGCGTCTCGGAGGACTGCGAAGTACTGACCCCTCCCAGGTCCAGCCATTCGCCCAGCCGGCCCGAAACGCTGGTCACCAGGCGATTGGTCGCGGCCATTCCGGCGGGGCCGGTCATTCCACCCGCTCCCGCAATGGGGGTATCGCGCTGCGTGGCGATCTCGAGGGTCACGCTATCCCCCGATACACGTGGAGTGACCCACACGCCGGTATTGAGATCACGTTGCACCACACTCTCTTGCACCACGGTGCCGCCTACAGTACGGGTGACGGTGCGTTGCGGCACCAGGCTGCTGGTGCCGGTCTGCACAAACGCCGGATTGCCTTCCAGGGTGCGCACCTGCTGCGACACGTTGTCCTGTGCGGTGCCGGTGCGGTCGTGGACATTGACCTGCGCGCCGCTGCCACCGGGGGCCAGAATCACCTGACCACCCACTCCGCGCGAACTCATGCTGCCGCCGAAGTCCTGGCGCACGGATATGAGCAATTGGCGCGGCGCGCGATCCAGACTCGCCACCACCTGGCGGATCTGCGCCACCTGCGCGGCCGGCGCGCGCACGATCAGTGTGAAGCCGCTGCCGGTGACCGACCCGCCACTGCCGGCCAAAGGCGCCAGGATGGGAATGAGCTGCTCCGCCGGACGATGCCGCAGATCGATGATCTCCAGAACCTGTGCCACCGCGGATCCTGTGCAGGCAAGCGCAGCGAGCCACGGCAAGGAGAACAGTAGTCGTCGGCGCGCCGGCATGTCTGTCACGCGGGAATGTCCGGAATCAGGCGCATCTGCAATAGGGTGATCGTGTCACGCAACTGCAGCTTGCGCTTTTTGAGGCGACGCAGCTGCAACTGGTCGTGGCCGACCGTGCTGCCCAGGGTCTGGATGGCCGCGTCGAGATCGCGGTGCTCTGTCTGCAATTCGAGGATGCGCGCCTGTATGGCCTCGATGTCCTGCGCGGTGAGCATGCGCTGCGCCTGCCAATGGGAGTTTTGTCGATGCGGCGCATGATACACGCGCGCACCCGGACACGAAGGGGCGCAGTGCCGCGAAGTGCAGGGATTCCCTCTTTCATTTGATCGTGAGTCGACGCGCTCGACTGGCTATAATCAAGCGCCATGCCCATTCGCATCGAAGCAGGAACCGGCCAGCACATCGGAGATCGCGCCGAACAGCAGGATCGGCTGATCATCATCCCGAGCAAGCGCGAACCCGGCGTGTTGCTGGCAGTCGTCGCCGACGGCATGGGCGGGCACACGGGCGGCGCCATGGCTGCCCAGCAGGTGGTCTCAACCGCGCAACAGGTGTTCGAGAACTTCAACACGCGCGAGGATTCGCCCAGGAAACTGCTGACGTCCATCGTCAATGAATCGCACCTGATCATCACGCTGTCGTCCTACACCAGCGAACAGGAGCCGCACAGCACCGTGGTGGCGATGCTGTTGCAAAAGGACCGGGCGGACTGGGCGCACGTGGGCGATAGCCGTCTGTACCATTTTCGCGGCGGCCCGCTGGTCAAGCGCACCACCGACCATTCCTACGTGGAACAGCTCTTCGCCGAAGGCAAGATCAGCGCGGCGGAGATCGAAAACCACCCCAACAAGAACATCCTCGTGCATTGCCTGGGTTCAGCCAATGCGCCGGTGATCGATTTCGGTTCGACCGACAAGCTTCTTCCGGACGACACTTTCCTGCTCTGCAGCGACGGCCTGTGGGCGTACTTCAGCGACATCGAGATGGGCGCAATCCTCGCGGCCTGCCCGCCGCGCACTGCCTCCGAGCAATTGATTGCGCTGGCGCGCGAGCGCGGCGCCGGACGCGGCGACAACTGTTCTTTGGCCATCGTCAAGCTCACCCAGTTCGAGGAAGAGAAACCCAAACTGCCGCCGCGGCCCGCGCCGCCGCCGCGGCCCGCGCCCCCCCCCAAACCTGCTGAACCCGAACTTGAAGAGCTTGAGGTCGAGGAGAAGAAAGGCGGCATGTTCAGCCGGTTTTTCGGCAAAAAATAAGCCATGTACAATGGGTTGGAGATCGCACTTCGAGCATCGCTTGAAGTGCGGTGCAAGGCCCGTCCAACGCTCCTGCCCGCGGGGGCGCCCTTTCTGGGGAGGCATTCATGATTCATTCCATCCGCGCATCCGCCCTGCTGCTGACCTTAGCTGTCATCTTCCTTCCGTCCGGCGTCCATGCCCAAAGCCCGGCTGCCTCGCCCGGCGCTATGGCCCCGGCAATTGCACCTGCGGCTGCACCCGCGCCGGCCACCAAGCGTCGCGCATTGCCGCGCGTTTCGGCTCCGGATTGTCCGCGCCTCGCCGACCCGTGGGACAACCTGTGCCAGATTCGCAAGATGGCCGAGGTTGCCTGCAGCGATATCGCAGCGCCGCCCAAGGCCCGCGCCGTGCCGCGTCGCAAGAACGCGCAACCGGTGACCGTGCGGCCGAGCGAACGTCAGCACTGCATCGACGCCTACATGCGCAACGTGTAGTCGCGGCGCTGCGGGCGGCCTGATCCCGCCTGCAGTCGCCAGGCCGTCGTGACGGCAATGCCAACGAACTTCTATTGCTCAGGCGGCGCCCGGGCGCGCGTTGCGGCAGCCTTGCGCGCTCGCTCGGCTGCCCGCTCTTTTTCACGTGCTTCGCGTTGCGCGGCACGCTTTACCGCCGCCGCGCGGCGCTCCTCAAACTCGCTGGCTCGCTTGGCCCGCTCCGGGGTTGCAGCCTTTGCGTCGGCTTCGCGGCGACGCTGGCGCTCGGCGCGACGTGACGCATTCTCTTCCGCCCGCGCCGCCTGTGCGGCACGTTCAGGGGCTGAGCGCTCAAATTCCTCGCGCCGCTTGCGGCTTTCCTCACGTCTCGTATCCAGTTCCTTTATGCGCGCCGCAGTGCTGGCTGCGCGCGCGGTGTCACCCGACAAATCCTCAGCCTGACGCGCTTCGCGAGCTGTTGCCTGTCGACGTGCCCGATCGCGGCGCTGAAACTCACGCGCCTCGAGGTCAATTGACTGGATGCCGCGCACGGCTGTGTCGTTAGCCTCGCGTGCGGCGACCAGGCAGCGTTCGGCCAGGAATTCGTTGCGGCACGCGGCGCGCGCGCGCGCGTAGCGTTCGGACTGCGCGATACGCGCGTCGCGCGCCGCGCGAATCGCCGCATCGGCCCGGTCCACCGAGTCGATCGAGCCCGGCGGATAGGCTTGGGAGAAAGGTGATTCCGCCGCCTGACCTGCAAGGCAGGCGCAGGTACCGAATACGGCGAGGTAGCGGAAAATGGCGCGCGCCACCCGAAGTCGGGCGGCGCGAACGACAAGCATGGCCGGCAACGCTGGTCCGGCCAGCCTGGTTTACTTCTTGGCGGCCGCGGCCGGCTTGCGACAACCCAGCGACGAGCCCTTGGGAGTCGAGAAGTACTCGGTACCTGTCGGGCAGGCGAGCGGCTTCTCGGGCTTCTTGGCACCCTTTTGCGCCGCGCAGCTATAAGCGCCGGTCTTGCTGTTTACCGACTTGGCGTTGACGACGTAACCTTCCGGGCAGGTCGGCGCGGCCGGCTTGCTGGCAGGCGC
>JBJXGS010000316.1:0-17127 GCA_046160545.1 Burkholderiales bacterium | reverse complement strand
GGGGACAACATCAAGATGGTGGTGACCTTGATTGCGCCGATTGCGATGGAGCAGGGTCTGCGTTTCGCGATCCGCGAGGGCGGCCGTACCGTCGGCGCCGGCGTCGTCGCAAAGGTCATCGAGTAAGCGTCCGCTGCACGGTGCCGGCGTTGCCGGTACCGGCTGTGGTACTGGATCAGTTTGTGTTGCAGTCTCGGCCGCAGTTCGACCGGTTCCGCCGGCGAGTTGCGGGAAATCAATCGGCTCAAGAGCAGAGCTTTACTTTTGAGCGATCGCACTAGGGGCGTAGCTCAATTGGCAGAGCGACGGTCTCCAAAACCGTAGGTTGGGGGTTCGATTCCCTCCGCCCCTGCCAGCCAACGCGGCGCGTTTTGCGCGCCGCGTTGCGCGGGCCCGAAGCGAAGTCTGGATATGCGGGTTTCATAGGTCGTGGACAAGGCAAAACTGGGTATAGCAATCGCGCTGGTGATCGCCGGACTCGCCGGCTTTTACTACTACGGCGAGCACGCGCTGGTCTTTCGCGTGCTCTACGTGCTGGGCGGCATCGCGGCTGGTAGCGCGATGGCCTGGTTCACCGCGCCTGGGCAGGAGTTCTTTGCCTTCGCACGCGAGTCATGGAGCGAGACGCGCAAGGTCGTTTGGCCAACGCGCAAGGAATCGCTACAGACCACGGCGGCGGTGTTCGCATTCGTGTTCGTGATGGCGGTCTTCCTGTGGCTGACCGACAAGAGCCTCGAGTGGGTGTTGTACGACCTGGTGCTGGGGTGGAAAAAATGAGCGAGACAGTCGCAGCTGGCAAGCGCTGGTACGTGGTGCACGTCTACTCGGGCTTCGAGAAGAGCGTCATGCGCGCCCTCGAGGAGCGCATCAATCGCGCTGGTATGCGCGAGCGCTTCGGACGCATCATGGTGCCCGTCGAGGAGGTCGTCGAACTCAAGGGCGGCCAGAAGAGCATTTCCGAGCGCAAGTTCTTCCCCGGGTACATCCTGGTCGAGATGGAACTCAACGACGAGAGCTGGCATCTGGTCAAGAACACCGCCAAGGTGACCGGCTTCGTTGGCGGCAGCGGGCATCGGCCGACGCCGATCTCGCAAAAGGAAGTCGACAAGATCATGGCGCAGATGGCCGAAGGCGCGGAGAAACCGCGACCCAAGGTGCTTTTCGAGGTCGGCGAGATGGTGCGTGTCAAGGAAGGTCCGTTCACCGACTTCAACGGCAATGTCGAGGAAGTCAACTACGAAAAGAACAAGATCAAGGTTACGGTCACCATATTCGGCCGCGCGACCCCTGTGGAGCTTGATTTCGCGCAGGTCGAGAAGCAGTAGCCGGAAGTTTCGGCATCCCGAACGGGGAGGGAAGTCCCCAAGCAGCACCCACTTCCCGAGTCCGGCCGGTCGGACCATGGCAGTAATCACCGGAACGAGGAGCGGTAGTAGGCAAGCGGCCTGAAAGTGCCGCCGCCGAGGCCGCGTGATCACTCACAGCAGGTATTCGGAGCATTTCAAATGGCAAAGAAAGTCGTCGGCTACATCAAGCTGCAAGTGCCGGCCGGAAAGGCGAATCCTTCGCCGCCGATCGGCCCCGCGCTAGGCCAGCGTGGTCTCAACATCATGGAGTTCTGCAAGGCCTTCAACGCGGCTACGCAAAAACTCGAACCCGGTCTGCCGATCCCGGTGGTCATCACCGCGTTCGCTGACAAGAGTTTCACTTTCATCACCAAGACCCCGCCCGCCTCGATCCTGATCAAGAAGGCGGCCAAGATCGAAAAGGGCTCGTCGAAGCCGCATACCGACAAGGTCGGCAAGATCACTCGCGCCCAGGCCGAGGAGATCGCGCGCACAAAGATGCCCGACCTTACAGCCGCTGATCTGGAAGCCGCCGTGCGCACTGTTGCCGGTTCGGCGCGCAGCATGGGCATCACCGTGGAGGGCCTGTAACCATGGCACACGTTTCCAAACGTCGCAAAGCGCTCGCCGGCAAGGTTGACCGCGCCAAGAACTATCCGCTGCCAGAAGCACTGGCACTTGCCAAGGACACCGCCACGGCGAAATTCAAGGAGTCGATCGACGTCGCGGTCATGCTGGGTGTCGATGCCAAGAAGTCGGACCAGACCGTGCGCGGTTCGGTGGTCATGCCCGCCGGAACGGGCAAGAGCGTGCGCGTTGCCGTGTTCGCGCAAGGCGAGCGGGTCGAACAGGCCAAGGCTGCGGGTGCTGATATCGTGGGTCTGGATGACCTGGCCGAGAAGATCAAGGCCGGGCAGATGGACTTCGACGTTGTCATCGCGTCTCCCGACACCATGCGCGTGGTCGGCACCCTGGGCCAGATCCTCGGGCCGCGCGGCCTGATGCCCAACCCCAAGGTAGGCACCGTGACGCCCAATGTCGCCGAGGCCGTGAAGAATGCCAAGGCCGGCCAGGTGCAGTACCGCACCGACAAGAACGGCATCATCCAGTGCACCATCGGGCGCGCGGACTTCAGCGTTGATCAGTTGAAGACCAACGTACTTGCGCTGGTCGATGCGTTGAACAAAGCCAAGCCGGCAGCATCCAAGGGTATCTACCTGAGGAAGATCTCGGTTTCCAGCACCATGGGCATGGGTGTTCGCGTCGATACGCAGACACTTAGCGCTTAAGGAGTCAAGAATTCGGGGGGCGGCTGCAAGTCGGGCCGGCTTCTCAACCCAACTTTGGGCCGGCGCCTCGGAAGACTGCGTTTTGGTCGGACGGGCGCCGGGTTGTCAAAGACCGTAGAGACGGGATCAGGGGCAGTGTGAACGGGTTGCGGATCAAGAAGGCGGGGAGACCCACCGTCGTTTCCGCAGTGCGGTGTCCTCGAAATCGTTTAATCGGCGCATTTGGCGCCGCTCTACGCAGATGGCGGTCCCGGACTTGAATTTCGAGTTTTTGGTCGCCGTGTTGTCAACGGGGATGTCGCTGCAGGGAGTTGTTGCCGGCAGTGTTTTCCCAGCGTTCCCAGCAACCCTTCGGGTTGGCGGGGACGTTTCACAAGGAGCAGTACCGTGAGTCTCAACCTGTCGGAAAAGCAGGCCATCGTTGCGGAAGTCTCGGCCGAGGTGGGCCGGGCCCAGGCGATCGTGCTCGCCGAGTACCGTGGGCTGGAAGTGGGCAACATCACGGCGTTGCGCAGGCAGGCACGCGAAGCTGGCGTGTCCCTGCGGGTTCTCAAGAATACGCTCGCGCGTCGTGCCGTCGAAGGTACTCCCTTCGCCGCACTGGCCGACAAGATGGCGGGGCCGCTGATGTACGGCATCTCCACTGATCCTGTCGCAGCCGCGCGCGTGCTCAATACCTTCGCAAAGGATAACGACAAGCTCGTCATCCGCGCGGGGGCGTTGGCGGGAAGCGTTCTGGATGCGAATGGCGTGAAGGCCCTGGCCACCATGCCGTCGCGTGATGAACTGCTCTCCAAGCTTCTGGGAACCATGCAAGCGCCGATCGCGCAGTTTGTGCGCACCCTGAACGAGGTTCCGACCAAGTTCGTGCGTGCACTCGCCGCGGTCCGCGACGCCAAGGAGAAGGCGGCCGCGTAAGCCGTCGATCCCGATCGCCACTTTCATCTTTCATCGAACCAAAAACTTTCCAAGGAAATCATCATGGCAGTCAGCAAAGCAGAAATTCTCGACGCGATCGCGGGCATGAGCGTCCTCGACCTCTCCGAGCTCATCAAGGAGATGGAGACCAAGTTCGGCGTTTCCGCCGCCGCCGCCGCGGTTTCGGTCGCAGCGCCCGCCGGCGGCGCCGCCGCTCCGGCCGCAGAAGAGCAGACCGAATTCACCGTGGTCCTTGCGGCCGCTGGCGAGAAGAAGGTCGAAGTCATCAAGGTGGTGCGTGCCGCCACCGGCCTGGGCCTGAAGGAAGCCAAGGACTTAGTCGATGGCGCTCCGAAGCCCGTCAAGGAAGGCATCAACAAGGCCGACGCCGCCGCGCTCAAGAAGTCGCTCGAAGACGCCGGCGCGAAAGTCGAAGTCAAGTAGTCGAGGCATCGGTCGGCGCTCCCCCTCGGGGACGTCGACCGGCACGCGGCACCGCTCTTTGCGGGATCGCGTGACAAAGGCAAGCCGGGCGCGCCCGGCTTGCCTTTGTCTTCCGAATCGACTGCGGAAGGCGGGTGCGGCCGGGCCGCGCGCAATGCGCGGCCGTCCGCCATAGGTTGGTAGTGGCCAACCGTCGCGCCCATGCGGGATGCCTTGCGGCATCCCTTCACAGTCGTCCTTCCTGGCGACGCGCCATTTGGCGCGGCGCTGCGAACTGAAAGAGGCCTATGTCTTATTCGTTCACCGAGAAAAAGCGCATCCGCAAGAGTTTTGCCAAGCGTGCCAGTGTCCAGGAAGTGCCCTTCCTGCTGGCAACGCAGCTCGAGTCATACACGCAGTTCCTGCAAGCCGATACGGCCGGGAACGCGCGCAAGACCGAAGGGCTGCAAGCGGCCTTCAACTCGATTTTCCCGATCGTCAGTCACAACGAATACGCGCGCCTCGAGTTCCTCGCCTACCAGCTGGGCCAACCGCCATTCGATGTCAAGGAATGCCAGCAGCGCGGCCTGACTTTTGCATCACCCCTGCGCGCCAAGGTGCGCATGATTCTGCTCGATCGCGAAGATCCGACGAAGAAGAAGGTCAAGGAGATCAAGGAGCAGGAGGTCTACATGGGCGAGATTCCGCTCATGACCACTACCGGCTCGTTCGTCATCAACGGCACCGAACGGGTCATCGTCTCGCAGCTGCACCGCTCTCCTGGCGTGTTCTTCGAACACGATCGTGGCAAGACCCATTCTTCGGGCAAGCTGCTTTTTTCGGCCCGCGTGATTCCCTACCGCGGTTCATGGCTGGACTTCGAGTTCGACCCCAAGGACATCCTGTTCTTCCGGGTTGACCGGCGCCGCAAGATGCCGGTGACGATTCTCCTCAAGGCCTTAGGCTACTCGCCAGAGCAGATCCTCACGAACTTTTTCGATTTCGACACCTTCCACATGCACAAGGAGGGGGCGCAGTTCGAGATCGTCCCGGAACGCTTAAAGGGCGAAATCGCGCGCTTTGACGTTGCCGACAAGGGCGGCAAGGTCATCGTCGCCAAGGACAAGCGCATCACCGCCAAGCACATCCGGGACATGGAAGCGGCGGGCCTGAAACGCATTTCGGTTCCTGACGAGTTCCTGATTGGTCGCGTGCTCGGCACAAACATCGTCGATACGGATTCCGGCGAAGTCATCGCCAACGCCAACGACGAGATCACCGACGGGCTGCTCACCACCCTGCGCGAGGCGGGAGTCAAGGGTGTCAGGACCCTTTACACCAATGACCTCGACCACGGGCCGTACATCTCGACGACCCTGCGTGCCGACGACATCCCGGATCAGCATGCCGCGCGTATTGCGATCTATCGGATGATGCGTCCCGGCGAGCCGCCCACCGAGGACGCCGTCGAGTCCCTGTTCAATAGTTTGTTCTTCGATCCGGATCGCTACGACCTTTCGTTCGTCGGTCGTATGAAGTTCAATCGACGCGTCGGGCGCACTGAACTCGAAGGCGCCGGGATTCTCTCCAACGAGGACATCGTCGCGGTCATCCGCATACTGGTCGACCTGCGCAATGGCCGCGGCGAGATCGACGACATCGACCATCTCGGCAATCGCCGCGTGCGATGCGTGGGTGAGCTGGCGGAAAACCAGTTCCGCGCCGGCCTGGTGCGGGTCGAGCGCGCGGTCAAGGAGCGTCTGGGCCAGGCCGAGACCGAGAACCTGATGCCGCATGACCTGATCAATGCCAAGCCGATTTCCGCGGCCATTCGCGAATTCTTCGGCTCGTCGCAGCTGTCGCAGTTCATGGATCAGACCAACCCGCTGTCCGAAATCACCCACAAGCGGCGTGTCTCGGCTCTCGGGCCGGGCGGTTTGACGCGTGAGCGCGCCGGTTTCGAGGTGCGCGACGTACACCCGACCCACTACGGACGGGTCTGCCCGATCGAGACCCCGGAAGGCCCGAACATCGGCCTGATCAACTCGCTCGCCCTCTACGCGCGCCTGAACCACTACGGCTTTCTCGAGACTCCCTACCGCAAGGTGAGCAGCGGTCGCGTCTCAAACGAGATCGAGTATCTGTCGGCGATCGAAGAAGGCCGTTTCACGATCGCGCAGGCCAACGCAGGTCTGGACAAAGGCGGCCGTCTCACTGATGAATTGGTCACCGCGCGTCACAAGGGCGAGACCATCCTTTGTACTCCCGACCGCATCGAGTACATGGACGTTGCGCCGGGCCAGATCGTCTCGGTGGCTGCCTCGCTGATTCCTTTCCTGGAACACGATGACGCCAACCGCGCGCTGATGGGCTCCAACATGCAGCGCCAGGCGGTACCCTGCCTGCGTGCCGAGAAGCCACTGGTCGGCACCGGCATTGAGCGCACCGTCGCAGTCGACTCCGGAACCACCGTGCAGGCCTTGCGCGGCGGGCTGGTCGATTATGTCGATGCGGGCCGTATCGTGATCCGCGTCAACGATGACGAGACAGTCGCGGGCGAAGCCGGCGTCGACATCTACAACCTCACCAAGTACACGCGTTCCAACCAGAACACCAACATCAACCAGCGGCCGATCGTCAAGGCCGGCGATCAGGTCGCCAAGGGCGACGTGGTGGCCGACGGCGCGTCCACCGATCTGGGTGAACTGGCGCTGGGCCAGAACATGCTGGTCGCGTTCATGCCCTGGAACGGCTACAACTTCGAGGACTCGATCCTGATCTCGGAGCGCGTCGTCGCCGAGGACCGCTACACCTCGATCCACATCGAGGAGCTGTCGGTGGTCGCGCGCGACACCAAGCTGGGCTCCGAGGAGATCACCCGCGACATCTCCAACCTCTCCGAGGGCCAATTGGCGCGCCTGGATGAATCGGGCATCGTCTATATCGGCGCCGAAGTGCAGGCCGGCGACGTGCTGGTCGGCAAGGTCACACCCAAGGGTGAGACCCAGCTCACGCCGGAAGAGAAACTGCTGCGAGCGATCTTTGGCGAGAAAGCCTCCGATGTCAAGGACACCTCCCTGCGCGTGCCGTCCGGCATCGCCGGTACCGTCATCGACGTGCAGGTGTTCACGCGCGAAGGCATCGAGCGAGACAAGCGTGCGCAGTCGATCATCGACGACATGCTCAAGAGCTACAAACAGGATCTCGCCGACCAGATGCGTATCGTCGAGAACGACACGTTCTCGCGTATCGAGCGCATGCTCTCTGGCAAGACCGTTACCGGCGGCCCCAAGAAGCTTGCCAAGGGCGCCAAGGTCACGCGCGAATACCTGGCTGACCTGGAGCGCTATCACTGGTTCGACATCCGCCTGTCCGACGAGGAGGCCGCGCAGCAGCTGGAGCAGTTGAAGGACAGCCTGACGCAGAAACGCCACCAGTTCGACCTGGCCTTCGAGGAAAAGCGCAAGAAGCTTACCCAGGGTGACGAGTTGCCCCCTGGCGTAATCAAGATGGTCAAGGTCTACCTGGCAGTCAAGCGGCGCTTGCAGCCAGGCGACAAGATGGCTGGCCGTCACGGCAACAAGGGTGTCGTCTCGCGCATCGTTCCGGTCGAGGACATGCCTTACATGGCCGACGGCACGCCGGCGGACATCGTCCTGAACCCCTTGGGTGTTCCCTCGCGCATGAACGTTGGGCAGATTCTCGAGACCCATCTCGGCTGGGCTGCCAAGGGTTTGGGTCAGCGCATCAACGAGATGCTGGGGCATGAAAAGAAGGTCGCCGATCTGCGCAAGCTGCTCGAGAAGATCTACAACGCCAGCGGCAGGCGCGAGGATCTGGCGCACTTCAGCGACGATGAGATCATCGACCTGGCGCGCAACCTCAAGGGTGGCGTACCCTTCGCCACCCCGGTTTTTGATGGCGCGACAGAGGACGAGATCGCTGCCATGCTCAACCTGGCCTATCCGGACGAACTGGCACGTCGCAATGGCCTGACCGCGTCCAAGACCCAGGTAACCCTCTACGACGGCCGCAGCGGCGAGGCATTCGAGCGCCCGGTGACGCTTGGCTACATGCACATCCTCAAGCTGCATCACCTGGTTGACGACAAGATGCACGCGCGTTCGACCGGCCCGTACAGCCTGGTCACTCAGCAGCCGCTGGGGGGCAAGGCGCAGTTCGGCGGCCAGCGCTTCGGCGAGATGGAAGTGTGGGCGTTGGAGGCCTACGGTGCTGCCTACACGCTGCAGGAGATGTTGACGGTCAAGTCGGACGACGTCAACGGTCGGACCAAGATCTACGAAAACATCGTCAAGGGCGACCACAAGATCGACCCGGGCATGCCCGAGTCCTTCAACGTCCTGGTCAAGGAGATTCGGTCGCTCGCGATCGATATCGACCTTGAACGTCATTGATTCCCAGCCGGAGCGACACGCATGAAAGCACTTCTAGATCTGTTCAAGCAAGTCACGCAGGAAGAGGAATTCGACGCCATCAAGATTGGCCTGGCGTCGCCTGACAAGATCCGTTCCTGGTCCTATGGCGAGGTGCGCAAGCCCGAGACCATCAACTACCGTACCTTCAAGCCCGAGCGTGATGGCCTGTTCTGCGCGAAGATTTTCGGGCCGATCAAGGACTACGAGTGCCTGTGCGGAAAGTACAAGCGCTTAAAGCATCGCGGCGTGATCTGCGAGAAGTGCGGCGTCGAGGTGACGCTGACCAAGGTGCGCCGCGAGCGCATGGGCCATATCGAACTGGCTTCCCCGACCGCGCACATCTGGTTCCTGAAGTCCCTGCCTTCGCGCCTGGGCATGGTGCTGGACATGACCTTGCGCGACATCGAGCGCGTCCTGTACTTCGAGGCCTATGTCGTGACCGATCCGGGCATGACGCCGCTCAAGCGCTGCCAGTTGCTCACCGAAGACGACTACCTGGCCAAAGTTGAGGAATTCGGCGATGATTTCTCGGCCAGCATGGGAGCCGAGGGCATCCGGGCGCTGTTGCGCGCGCTCGACCTGGCCCACGAGACCGAGACCATCAAGAAGGAACTCGAGGCGACCGGCTCGGAGGCGAAGGTCAAGAAATACGCCAAGCGCCTCAAGATCATGGAGGCATTCCAGAAGTCGGGCATCAAGCCCGACTGGATGGTGCTCGAAGTGCTGCCGGTATTGCCACCTGACCTGCGCCCGCTGGTGCCGCTGGACGGTGGTCGATTCGCCACCTCCGACCTGAACGACCTGTATCGCCGTGTCATCAACCGCAACAACCGCCTGAAGCGGCTGCTTGAACTGAAAGCGCCCGAGATCATCGTGCGCAACGAGAAGCGCATGCTGCAGGAGGCGGTCGACTCACTGCTCGACAACGGTCGTCGCGGCAAGGCCATGACCGGCGCCAACAAGCGCCCGCTCAAGTCGCTGGCCGACATGATCAAGGGCAAGGGCGGCCGTTTCCGCCAGAACCTGCTCGGCAAGCGTGTCGACTACTCGGGTCGTTCGGTCATTGTGGTCGGCCCCCAGTTGAAGCTGCACCAGTGCGGTCTGCCCAAGAAGATGGCGCTGGAGCTGTTCAAGCCCTTCATTTTCAACAAGCTGGAATTGCAGGGCTCGGCAACGACCATCAAGGCGGCCAAGAAGCGTGTCGAGCAGGAAGGTCCCGAGGTCTGGGATATCCTGGAAGAGGTGATTCGCGAGCATCCGGTCATGCTCAACCGCGCCCCGACGCTGCATCGACTGGGCATCCAGGCATTTGAGCCGGTGCTGATCGAAGGCAAGGCCATTCAGCTTCATCCGCTGGTGTGCGCCGCCTTCAACGCCGACTTCGACGGCGATCAGATGGCTGTCCACGTGCCGCTTTCGTTGGAAGCACAGCTCGAAGCGCGTTCCTTGATGCTGGCTTCCAACAACGTGCTCTTCCCCGCCAATGGCGAGCCGTCCATCGTGCCGTCCCAGGACATCGTGCTGGGCCTGTACTACGCGACCCGCGAAAAGATCAACGGCAAAGGGGAAGGCATCGTCTTCTCGGATGTCGTCGAAGCGCGTCGCGCGCTCGACAACGGGGAAGTAGAGCTGCAATCCCGGGTCGCGGTACGCATCGCCGAATCCGAACTCGATCGCCGCAGCGGTGAACTGGTGCGCAGTTTCAAGCGCCATAACACCACTGTCGGACGGGCGCTGCTCTCGGAGATCCTGCCGGCCGGCCTGCCCTTCGCGGTGATCAACAAGGCGCTCAAGAAGAAGGAGATCTCGCGTCTCATCAACACGTCGTTCCGCAAGTGCGGCCTGCGCGAGACGGTCATCTTTGCCGACAAGCTCATGCAGTCGGGCTTCGCGCTCGCGACGCGCGCGGGCATCTCGATTGCGATGGACGACATGCTGGTGCCGCCGGAGAAGCACGACATCGTCCGCGACGCCGAACGCGAGGTCAAGGACATCGAGGTGCAGTTCACCTCGGGCCTGGTGACCGAGGGCGAGCGCTACAACAAGGTGGTGGACATCTGGGGCCGCGCCGGCGACAAGGTCGGCAAGGCCATGATGGACCAGTTGCGCAGCAAGAAGACAGTCGACCGGCACGGCAAGACTGTCACCGAGGAGTCTTTCAATTCGATCTACATGATGGCTGACTCCGGTGCGCGTGGTTCGGCGGCGCAGATCCGCCAGTTGGCCGGCATGCGCGGCCTGATGGCGAAGCCTGATGGCTCGATTATCGAGACGCCGATCACGGCCAATTTCCGCGAAGGCCTGAACGTCCTGCAGTACTTCATCTCGACCCACGGCGCGCGCAAGGGCCTGGCCGACACGGCGCTCAAGACCGCCAATTCGGGCTACCTGACCCGCCGCCTGGTCGACGTGACCCAGGATCTGGTGGTCACCGAGGAGGATTGCGGTACCTCCAACGGCGTGACCATGAAGGCCTTGGTCGAAGGTGGCGAGGTGATCGAACCCCTGCGTGATCGCATTCTGGGACGGGTTACTTCGGCCGACATCCTGCATCCCGAGACCCAGGACGTGCTGCATCCGGCCGGTTTCCTGCTCGATGAAGACACTGTCGAGGCGATCGAGGCGCTGGGCATAGACGAGGTGCGTGTGCGCACTCCGCTCACCTGCGACACGCGTTACGGGTTGTGCGCCAAGTGCTACGGCCGCGATCTGGGACGCGGTTCGATGGTCAACGTCGGCGAGGCTGTAGGCGTGATTGCCGCGCAGTCCATCGGTGAGCCTGGCACGCAGCTGACCATGCGTACCTTCCACATCGGCGGTGCGGCCTCTCGTGCGGCGGCGGCGTCTGGGGTTGAGGCCAAGTCTTCCGGCGTGATCCGTTTTTCGCCGGCAATGCGCTACGTTACCGGAGCCAAGGGAGAGAAGATCGTCATTTCGCGTTCCGGCGAGGTGCTGGTGACCGATGACAATGGACGCGAACGCGAGCGCCACAAGGTGCCGTATGGGGCGACCATGGCGGTCTCCGACGGGGTCTCGATCAAGGCTGGCGGATCGCTGGCCACCTGGGATCCGCATACGCGTCCGATCATCACCGAGTACGCCGGTACGGTTCGCTTCGAGAACGTCGAGGAAGGCGCCACGGTTGCGCGGCAAATGGACGAGGTGACTGGACTCTCCACCTTGGTGGTCATCGACCCCAAGCGTGCCAGTTCGTCCAAGGTCAAGGGTGTGCGACCGCAGGTCAAGCTGATCAACGATCAGGGGGCCGAGGTCAAGATCGCGGGAACCGACCATTCGGTGACGATCTCGTTCCAGGTCGGCTCGCTGATCACCGTCAAGGATGGCCAGAAAGTGGGCGTCGGCGAGGTGCTGGCGCGCATTCCCCAGGAGTCCTCCAAGACCCGTGACATCACCGGCGGTCTGCCGCGGGTGGCCGAATTGTTCGAGGCGCGTGCTCCCAAGGATGCCGGCATGATGGCCGAGGTTACCGGCACGGTCTCGTTCGGCAAGGACACCAAGGGCAAGCAGCGCCTGGTCATCACAGACCTCGAGGGTACTTCCCATGAGTTCCTGATTGCCAAGGACAAGCAGGTTCTGGTGCACGACGGGCAGGTCGTCAACAAGGGCGAGATGCTGGTCGATGGGCCGGCCGATCCGCATGACATCCTGCACCTGCAGGGTGTCGAGGCCCTGGCTCGCTACATCACCGACGAGGTGCAGGACGTCTATCGCCTGCAGGGTGTCAAGATCAACGACAAGCACATCGAGGTGATCGTGCGCCAGATGCTGCGTCGCGTTCAGGTGCTGGATGCCGGTGGCACGCGCTTCATCCAGGGCGAGCAGGTCGAGCGCTCCGATATCCTGGACGAGAACGATCGGGTTGTCGCCGAAGGCCGTGCACCGGCAACCTACGAGCACGTGCTTTTGGGGATCACCAAGGCGTCGTTGTCGACCGACTCGTTCATTTCCGCAGCGTCTTTCCAGGAAACCACCCGGGTTCTCACCGAGGCGGCGATCCTGGGCAAGCGCGACGATTTGCGCGGTTTGAAGGAGAACGTCATCGTCGGGCGCCTGATACCGGCGGGCAGCGGACTTGCCTACCATACAGCGCGTCGCAACAAGGAGGCGGAATCGGCCGAGGCGGTGTTCGAGGCCACCCCCAGCACCGAGACGGCAGTCGCGACCGAAGTGGTCGGGGCCTGACGCGGCCGGGCTGCGGGGTGACCTGGCAGCCCGGCGTTGACGACGCCAGTAATATTCGAATATACTTGTAAGTCTTTGCTTGTTTTTTCTGCCGCTGGGGAAACCGGTTCAATGCCGGGCCGGCGGCTTCAGGAATCGGACATTTATGCCAACCATCAACCAGCTCGTGCGCAAAGCGCGCCAGGCGCCGCCTTCGAAAAGCAAGGTGCCGGCGATGCAGCGATGCCCGCAAAAGCGCGGCGTGTGCACGCGCGTCTACACGACCACCCCCAAGAAGCCGAATTCTGCGTTGCGCAAGGTTGCCAAGGTGCGCCTGACCAACGGCTTCGAGGTCATTTCTTATATCGGCGGTGAAGGCCACAACCTGCAGGAGCACTCGGTGGTCCTGATCCGTGGCGGTCGTGTCAAGGACCTGCCCGGCGTGCGCTACCACATGGTGCGCGGCAGCCTGGACACGCAGGGTGTCAAGGATCGCAAGCAGTCACGCTCCAAGTACGGAGCCAAACGCCCCAAGGCTGCATAAGCAAGGACAAGAGCAAACATGCCACGTCGCAGAGAAGTTCCCAAGCGCGAGATCCTGCCCGATCCCAAGTACGGCAGTGTCGATGTTTCGAAGTTCGTCAACGTCGTCATGATCGAGGGCAAGAAAGCGGTTGCCGAGCGCATCATCTATGGCGCGTTCGACCAGATCGCCAAGAAGTCGGGCAAGAATGTCATCGAAGTATTCGGCATGGCTTTGAGCAACGCCAAACCCATGGTCGAGGTGAAGTCGCGCCGGGTTGGCGGTGCCAACTACCAGGTGCCGGTGGAGGTGCGTCCTGTGCGCCGCATGGCGTTGGCCATGCGCTGGTTGCGGGAGGCGGCCCACAAGCGGTCGGAAAAATCCATGGGCCAGCGGCTTGCCAATGAATTGCTCGAGGCGTCCGAGGGCCGCGGAGGCGCGGTCAAGAAGCGCGACGAGGTGCACCGCATGGCAGAGGCCAACAAGGCATTTGCGCATTTCCGGTTCTAGGTTTTTTCCTGGGGCCGTGGCTCCGGGGAGTGCAGCACCGACCGGAGCGCCTCTTTTTGCAAGAGGCGCTCTTTTTTTGGTGGCGAGTCGGGCAGTAGCGGTTTGGCGGCATATTTTTCGCCGGTCAATTTGAGGCCGGCTTGATCTTTGAGCGAAAGAGGAATCCAAAGTGGCACGCAAGACACCGATCGAACGCTATCGAAACATCGGCATATCGGCGCATATCGATGCCGGCAAGACCACCACGACCGAGCGCATCCTTTTCTATACGGGCGTTTCGCACAAGATCGGCGAGGTGCATGACGGCGCGACCCAGATGGACTGGATGGAGCAGGAGCGCGAGCGCGGCATCACGATCACGTCGGCGGCAACCACCTGCTTCTGGAAGGGAATGGACAATTCCTATCCGGAGCATCGCATCAACATCATTGACACCCCTGGGCACGTCGACTTCACAATCGAGGTCGAGCGCTCGATGCGTGTGTTGGACGGCGCGTGCATGGTCTATTGCGCCGTCGGCGGTGTGCAGCCGCAGTCAGAGACGGTTTGGCGCCAGGCCAACAAGTACCGCGTGCCGCGCCTGGCGTTTGTCAACAAGATGGACCGGACCGGCGCCAATTTCTTCAAGGTGCACGATCAAATGCGCGCGCGCCTCAAGGCCAATCCGGTGCCGCTGCAGATTCCGATCGGGGCAGAAGACAAATTCGCCGGGGTGATCGACCTGATTCGCATGAAGTCGATCGTCTGGGACGAGCCTTCGCAGGGCATGAAGTTCGAGTTGCAGGAAGTGCCGGCCGACCTCAGGGAAGAGGCCGAGACTTGGCGCGAGAAAATGGTCGAAGCGGCCGCGGAAGCCAACGAGGAACTGATGAACAAGTACCTCGACGGCGGCGTCTTGACGGAGGCCGAGATCAAGGTCGGCTTGCGCAAGCGCACCATCGCCGGCGAAATCGTACCAATGCTGTGCGGGTCGGCTTTCAAGAACAAGGGCGTACAGGCCATGCTTGACGCCGTGCTCGACTTCCTGCCGGCACCAACCGACATCCCCCCGGTCAAGGGCGAACTCGAGAACGGCAACGCCACCCAGCGCAGCGCCACCGACGAAGAATCCTTCTCGGCCCTTGCGTTCAAGATCATGACCGATCCATTCGTCGGTCAGCTGATCTTCTTTCGCGTCTACTCAGGCGTGGTCAATTCCGGCGACACGATCTACAACTCGGTCAAGGGCAAGAAGGACCGGATCGGCCGAATTCTGCAGATGCATGCCAACCAGCGTGAAGAGATCAAAGAAGTTCGCGCGGGCGACATCGCCGCTGCCGTTGGCCTGAAGGATGCGACGACCGGCGATACCCTGTGCGATCCCGACAAGGTCATCGTCCTGGAGCGCATGATCTTCCCCGAGCCTGTCATCTCGCAGGCCGTCGAGCCCAAGACCAAGGTCGACCAGGAGAAGATGGGCATAGCACTGAACCGACTGGCTCAGGAAGACCCATCGTTCCGGGTCCATACGGACGAGGAGTCCGGACAGACCATCATTTCCGGCATGGGAGAGCTGCACCTGGAAATCCTGGTCGACCGCATGAAACGCGAGTTCAGCGTCGAAGCGACTGTCGGCAAGCCGCAAGTCGCTTACCGCGAGACCATCCGCAAGTCGGTTGCCGAGGCTGAGGGCAAGTTCATCAAGCAGTCGGGTGGTCGCGGCCAGTATGGTCACGTCGTCCTCAAGATCGAACCGCAAGACGCTGGCAAGGGCTTCGAGTTTGTCGACGCGATCAAGGGCGGCGTGGTGCCGCGCGAGTTCATTCCCGCGGTCGAAAAGGGTCTGCGTGACACCTTGCCGGCCGGCGTGTTGGCGGGTTATCCGGTGGTCGATGTCAAGGTGACGCTGCATTTCGGGTCCTACCACGACGTCGACTCCAACGAAAACGCCTTCAAGATGGCGGCATCGATGGCCTTCAAGGACGGCATGCGCGCGGCTGCGCCGGTATTGCTCGAGCCGATGATGGCTGTCGAGGTCGAAACTCCCGAGGATTATGCCGGCACTGTCATGGGTGACTTGTCGTCGCGGCGCGGCATGGTGCAGGGCATGGACGACATTGCCGGCGGTGGCGGCAAGGTGATACGCGCCGAAGTGCCGCTCTCGGAGATGTTCGGCTACTCGACCTCGCTGCGGTCGGCGACGCAGGGGCGTGCCACCTACACGATGGAGTTCAAGCATTACTCCGAGGCGCCCAAGAACGTCGCCGAGGCGATCATCAGCGCAAAGAAATAATCCGTTTTCGAATCATCCGCTCGCAAGGAGACTGACATGGCCAAAGGCAAGTTTGAGAGGACCAAGCCGCACGTGAACGTGGGGACGATTGGGCACGTGGATCACGGGAAGACGACGCTGACGGCGGCGATCACGACGGTGCTGTCGGCGAAGTTTGGAGGGGAAGCGAAGAAGTACGACGACATTGACGCGGCGCCGGAGGAGAAGGCGCGCGGCATCACCATCAACACCGCGCACGTGGAGTACGAGACCAAGAACCGGCACTACGCGCACGTGGACTGTCCCGGGCACGCGGACTACGTGAAGAACATGATCACGGGCGCGGCGCAGATGGACGGGGCGATTCTGGTGGTATCGAGCGCGGACGGACCGATGCCGCAGACGCGCGAGCACATTCTGCTGGCCAGGCAGGTGGGCGTGCCGTACATCATCGTGTACATGAACAAGGCCGACATGGTCGACGACAAGGAGCTGTTGGAACTTGTCGAGATGGAAGTGCGGGAATTGCTGTCGAAGTACGAATTTCCTGGGGACGACACGCCGATCGTGATTGGCTCGGCGAAGCTGGCGCTGGAAGGCGACAAGGGAGATCTGGGCGAAGGCTCGATCATGAAGCTGGCCGATGCGCTGGACAGCTACATTCCGGAGCCCAAGCGAGCCATTGACGGCGCGTTTTTGCTGCCCATTGAAGACGTATTCTCGATCTCGGGTCGTGGCACGGTGGTGACGGGTCGAGTGGAGCGTGGCGTGGTGAAGGTTGGCGAAGACCTGGAGATTGTCGGGTTGAAGGCCACGCAGAAGACCGTGTGCACGGGCGTGGAGATGTTCAGGAAGCTCCTGGACCAGGGGCAGGCCGGGGACAACGTGGGGGTGCTGCTGCGCGGGACCAAGCGTGAAGAGGTGGAGCGCGGGCAAGTGCTGGCCAAGCCTGGGAGCATCAACCCGCACACCAAGTTTGAGTGCGAGGTATACGTGCTGTCGAAGGAAGAGGGCGGCAGGCACACGCCGTTCTTCAACAACTACAGGCCGCAGTTTTACTTCCGGACCACGGACGTGACTGGGAGTGTGGTGCTGCCGGAGGGGACCGAGATGGTCATGCCGGGGGACAACATCAAGATGGTGGTGACCTTGATTGCGCCGATTGCGATGGAGCAGGGTCTGCGTTTCGCGATCCGCGAGGGCGGCCGTACCGTCGGCGCCGGCGTCGTCGCAAAGGTCATCGAGTAAG
>JBJXGS010000315.1:0-2508 GCA_046160545.1 Burkholderiales bacterium | reverse complement strand
GTGTCAAAGCAGATCCGTGAACTCGAGGACGAGTTGGGCGTGACCATCTTCGTGCGCTACGGCAAACGCATTACGCAATTGACCGAACCGGGACGTGCGGTGCTCTCGGTCATCGAGCGCCTGCTTGTGGAAGCTGAAAACCTCAAGAAGACCGCGGCGGACTTCGCCGACCAGCAGTCCGGCAGCCTGACCATAGCCACCACGCACACCCAGGCACGCTATTCGCTGCCTCAGGCTGTGGGCGAATTCAAGTCGCGCTACCCCAAGGTACGCCTGTCGATCGTGCAAGGCAGCCCGCCGGTGATCGCCGACATGGTCGTGCGCGGCGAGGCGGACCTCACGGTAGCCACCGAGACCATCGCCGAGCACGAGGACTTGGTGGCCCTGCCCTGCTACCGCTGGCACCACGTGGTGGTCACGCTGCCGGGTCACCCCCTTCTCAAGGCGCCGCTGCTGACGCTGGAGGCGCTCGCGGAGTACCCGATCATCACCTATGACAGTGCTTTCACCGGCCGTTCAACCATCAACCACGCGTTCGCGGAGCGCAAGCTCACTCCCAACATCGTGCTCTCGGCGATCGACTCGGACGTGATCAAGACCTATGTCGAACTGGGCCTCGGAGTCGGCATCCTCAATGCGATCGCATTCGACGCGGCGCGCGACACGCGCTTGACGGCCATTGACGCGGGCCATCTTTTTGCCGAGCGCACCACCTACCTGGCGGTGCATAGACGTGCGTATCTGCGCAACTTCGCCTACGATTTCATCGGCATGTTCGCACCGGCGCTCACGCGCGAACACATAGACGCTGCGCTGGCGCGCGCTGCCAGCCGCGACGGCACCAGCCCTTCCTGAAGGTTAGACCCAAGCCCCGCAGGGTGGGTTTGGCCGCGCCGCCCGATCCCGTCCCGGCTTCTGCTATAAAACCCGACTTCGCTTATCCGCTGGTTCGATCCGACCGTCAACAAAACTTGGAGACCCCCATGATTGCTTTTCGCAGTTTGCGCGGTGCGCTGGCCGGCGCCGCACTGGCGCTGGGCCTGTGCGCAGCCTCAGCCCAGGCACAGGACTTTCGCCTGGCCATGAGCTCACCGCCGAGTTCGATGGACCCACATTTTTTCAACCTGTTCTCCAACATCAACGTCTCGGACCACATGTTCGAGACCCTGGTCAAGATGAGCCCGGACAGCCAGCCGATCCCGGGATTGGCCGAGTCATGGCGCCTGGTCAACGAAACGACCTGGGAATTCAAACTGCGCCGCGGGGTCAAGTTCCACGACGGGTCGGATTTCACCGCCGAAGATGTGGCCTGGTCGATCGACCGCATTCCGCTCATCGCCAACAGCCCGGGACGCTTTGACTCCTATACCAAGGCGATCGTCTCCAAGCGCATCATTGACTCGCACACGATCCAGTTCACCACCGCCTCGCCCTACCCCCTGATGCTGCCGGATCTGACGGCGGTCTTCATCGTCAGCAAGAAGGCGACCGCGGGGGCGCTGCCGCAGGGACTGGCGAGTGAAGACTTTGCAACCGGCAAGGGAATGTCTGGCACCGGCCCGTTCAAGTTCGTCCGTTTCCAGCGCGACGACCGTGTCGAACTGGAGCGCAACGACGCGTACTGGGGCCCCAAGCCTGCCTGGGCCCGGGTGACGCTGCGCTTCATCGCGGCCGATCCGACGCGCGTCGCGGCGCTGCTCTCGGGCGACGTCGACGCGATCGAGAACGTGCCCACCGCGGACTTGAAGCGCATTCGCGAGAACAAGGCGCTCAACTTCTTCTCCAAGGTTTCGCACCGGGTCATCTACTTCAACCTGGACCAGCGCGAGAAGACGCCTTTCGTCTTCGACAACGACGGCAAGCCGCTGGACAAGAACCCGCTGCGCGACGCGCGCGTGCGGAAGGCATTGTCGCTGGCGGTCAACCGCGACGCGATTCGTGACCGACTCATGGAAGGCCTGTCGCTGCCCACCGCCAACCTGGTGCCCTCGACCCTCTTCGGCCACAACCCGACCTTGAAGCCGGTGTTCGACGCCGACCAGGCCAAGCGCCTGCTCACCGAGGCGGGCTATCCGAACGGCTTCCAGCTCACCTTCCACGGCCCCAACAACCGTTATGTCAATGACGACCAGATCATGCAGACCATCGCGCAGATGTGGGCGCGCATCGGCGTGCGTGCGCGGGTCGACGCGATGCCGCTGGCGACCTACTTCCCGCGCGGCACCAAGAAGGAATTCTCGGTGACGTTAGTCGGCTGGGGCGCACAGACTGGTGAAGCCTCCTCGCCGCTGCGCGCGCTGCTGGCCTGCGAAAACAAGGAAAAGGGCTTCGGCGCGATCAATTACCCGTCCTACTGCAATCCGAAGATGGACGCGCTGCTCGAGGAAGGACTGCGCACGGTCGACGACAAGAAGCGCTCGGCGCTGTTCCAGGAAGCCGTCAAGATCGTCGTGGACGACGCGGCGTTCGTGCCCATCCATCATCAGGTCACGACCTGGGCGGCCAAGA
>JBJXGS010000314.1:0-11124 GCA_046160545.1 Burkholderiales bacterium | reverse complement strand
TGAGCACCGACGCCTGGTTGGCCACCTTGGCGGCCAGCATGTCGAGCCCCACCCGCAGCATTTCCGGATCGTTTCTGCGCAAGGCCTGCTGCCGCCGCAGGTCGGACCGCATACCTTGCGTCGGCTGAGCGACCGCCGAGGGAATGCCGATCAGAGGTGTGAACACGACGGATACGCCCCGGTCGCACAACTGCATGGTGAGATCGGCCGAGATCGCGATGCCCTTGCCTTCCAGATAGGCCATCGACAGGGTCGCCATGGGGGTGCGAAAAATCTCCTCCTTGCGCCGTCGGACCACCAGGTCCTCGCCGCTGACGGTAACGTAGCATCCCCCGGTCATGATGTGAAGTCTGCCGTCCATGACCAGGACATCCGGGTCGAACGACGCTCCGCTTTCCGCGGGAATCTTCGGCGCCGCCGCGCCGGCCGCCGGCGGGGACGCGACCGCGCCTTCTCGTCCCGCCTGGGTTCGAGGGGAATCCTCATCAACCACGCGTGCCGGATGTTCCAAGGGGTATGCGCCGGTGAGTGCCTGTGCTTCTGCTTCTTGGCGCAGGTCAGGTTCATCGTCCCTGGGTTGCAGGCGTTCCCGCCATTGCCAGGCAAAGCACAGCCCTGGATCGGCGTCCAGACGCCCTGCGGCAAATGCATCGATGGCGGCATCCATGTCGGCCAGTTGCGCGCGGATCGCGCCCGCATCGTCGATCAGGAAGTAGTTCCGGAACCCGCGGATCAATGCGTTCAGGTCCATCAACGCGCGGCATCTCTGCATCGAAGTCGCGCCTGTCGAGGTCATGACTTCGACGCAGTTGCGCGCCGTGTCCAACGCCCGATCCTTCTTATCTGCCGGAATGCGAACCTCATCGACGCCGATGCGGAAGCCCAGGAACCCGACGCCTTCTTCCACGCGGCAATACTGCGTCTTGCCGGGCTTCAGCGCCAGTCTCAGCGCGCCCTGCAAGAAGTCGCTCATGAGCTTGAGGGCGGCCTGGGCTTGGGCTTCGGTGTCGCACAACACGATGTAGTCGTCCGCGTAGCGCGCGAAGACCATGGCGCAGCGCTCGAGCTCCTTGTCCAGGGGGTCGAGGTAGACGTTGGCGAGCAAAGGAGAGATGGCCTCGCCCTGCGGCACGCCGCGCTCCGCCGGAAGAATGTCGCAGAAGTCGATGACATCGACTGTCAGCCAGTGGCGGATCAGCCGGATCAGATCGCGATCCCCGATCACATCGCCGACCAGCCGCAGGAGGATGTCGTGATCGATGCTGTCGAAGCACTTGCGGATGTCCGCAGTGACAGCCCAGCGCTTGCCGGCCCGGATCGCGCCGCGGACCAACGCCACCGCGTGGTGGGCGCCGCGCATAGGGCGGTAGGCGAAGCTCGCGGCGCTGAACCTGGCGTCGAAGATCGGCTCCAGGAGTTGCAGGCAGGCCGCCTGCGCCACCCGGTCGCGGACGCAGGCGATCCTTAGCACGCGCGTGTCACCGTCCGCCTTGGGTATGCGCGCTGTCCGCAGCGGCCGGCAGCGGTAACGGCCTGCGGTCAGTTCCTCCAGAAGTTGCCTGATCTCGGCCTCCAGCGCGGCGCCGAACTGCGCGATGGTGACCCGGTCGCTGCCGTGCGAATGGCGGTTGTTCATCTTGACCCTGAACCAGCCGGCCAAGAGAGCTTCCCTGGTGCATAAGCGCTGGTAGAGATCAGCGTTCGGGGGCGCCGGCACGACGTTCGCCGAGATCGCCGACGAGAACTGCTTGACCGGGCTCACGCTCAGGCGCTTCAAGGACTCCCGCCGAAATCCCTGCGCCATCGTCGCACCGGGTTCGGGCGGGCGCACCAGCACGGTGACCGCCTTGCCGGTCGCGCCCGAGCGCACCCAGACCTGCCCCGCTTCGAGGGAGCCGAGGCGTTGCCGCTCCGCATCGTTGAGCAGCCAAGGATGGGCGGCTGCCGGCAGGTCGCCGACGCTGCCGGCGACCCAGCAGTCGGCGCCGGAGTCCAGCCAGGGTTTGGCGGCGACCGCTCGCGGGAGCGTGTCGGTCAGCGCGAACAACCCGACCTGCCGGGCCACCAGTCCAGTGACGAGCATCGTCGACGGACAGGCCTCCGGAAAGCCGAACACGACGGTGGCCATCGCTCGCTTCGGCGGTGGGTTTCCAACGTCGTCATCTTCGCCCATCAACGCGTGCAGGACCGCCGCCTCGACCATGGCGGCTGCAATCCGGTGCTCCTGGCGCTCCAAGTGCGGCGCGGGCAGCTCGAGCCAAACCGTTCCCCCCGCCGCGCACGCAGCCTTGAGGTCGATCGGGTTGTTGCCCTCGGAAAGGCTCCACACGGTAGGAAAGCGCAGCATCCACTCCAGCATCTCGGCCAGGCGGTCGATGGCGCGCGCCGCCTCCGGGTCGCGGCGCAAAGGCAAGGACGTCTCCGGCCGGCGCAAGCCCCGTGCGAGCGCCGCCAGGCCGACGCTGCCCTGATCCGCCATGCGAAGCGACAGCTCCGCTGCCGCATCGATCGCTCCCTTTGGAATCTCGGCGGCGAGCTGGCGCGAGCAGTTCGCAAGAAACGCCGTCAAGGCGACCTTCATGGCCAACGACCGCCTGAAACGAAACAACGCGATCGGCCGCCTGCGGTTGGCAAGGTCGCACCAGACGAACGGTCCCTTGCGCAGATTGCCCTTGTTGCGCTCTGACAATTGGTCGGCGAGCACCCCTTGGTAGTCGACCACGATCAACGGATGCCCGCGTTCCTTGCCGCGCAGCACGCGCTTGAGTGTCAGATCCGCCGCGTCGACGGGTCGTCCCAGGATGAGCAAAGGCCGCGCGCTCGCGCGGCTCGCGCCGTCTTTCACGTCACGGCGCCTCGACGCGCGTATCGGCGCGAACTTCGAACAGCCGACCAATCCCATCGAGCGCTTCCTGCGTCAGTCCCAGGCCCGCCGGGTCGCCCCCTTCGGCCGCAGCCCGCTGGAGCAGCTTGATGATTTCCCCCGCGCTCTTCTCCTTGTGGAGGGCGCTGGTTCCCATGGCCAGGCCGGATCGCAAGCTGGGCGGCAGTGCGTGTGCCGGGTCAAGGAGGCGCAGCACGTCCCGCCCCAACGCCTCGACCCTGCGCAGCGCCTGCGTGTCCAGCGCCGCAATCGCCGCGCCGTAGAGCGGGTGATGGCGAGCGCTATGCCAGTGCGCGAACCGGGCACGCGCATGGTATTCCGGCCAAGGCAGGAACAGCCGGACCTCGGGAAAGCCCGCCCCCATGGCATCCGCCACGGCCTTGCACACCAGGCGATGACGCGCCCGCGCGGTGCCTGCCCTGACGCCTGGAGCGGCCGTACTGCCGCCATCGTCCGTGTCGAGTGGCGAGAACTGCTCGATCACGCGCTCGAGACTGGCCACGCGCTCCCTCAACGCCGCCAGCAGATCCCGCGATTCGCGCCGATTGAGGACGAAAGCCTCCTCAAGGCTCGACTCAACTCCGGTCAAAAAGCAACGAACCATCGCCCGCCTCCGTTCGACACGTCCAAGGAATGCCCGCGCGTAAGACGCCCCATGGCGCCCCAGGTTTCACAACATCGACGTGCCGCGATTCGCTATCATCCAATTGGAAATCAAGATTGGAGATTGGCCGGCGGATGCGCCGGTAGTATGCGGCGCGATGCATTTCCCGAGAAGGATCGCTCGGAGGGACCATGGAATTCCTGACCCTGTCGGAGACCAGAGCCCGCGCGGCGGATATCCGCGCCGCCTTCGATAATCTCATGGAGAACCGCTGGCTCGCGAGCAAGCGAAACGCTGCCCAGTGGAAGTACTTCCAAGCCTGTCTCGAGAAGACACTTCATGGCTCGGCAGCGGCGCTGGCGTGGGCGCCGCTACAGATCGCCCAATACAAGTTCGAAGTCGAAGACCGGCTGCGGCGCCTTTACCTCCGCGGCGGCCCGCCCCTCAAGTACGTGTTCCGGCTTTTCAGCCGGCGCGACGCCTGGCGCGACAACCTCGTAGTAGACGAGGACTACCCGGACACGGGCGGCTACTACCTGTTGATCCGGGAGCGCAAGGAGCCGGACGGCGATTTCGCGACCGGCCTGGCCGAAGCCCGTGCGCGGATCGAGATGGTGGTCGCGGAAGCCGCGCAATCGGAATTCGAGGCTTATCGCGCGCTACCGAAGCTTGATACCGCCCCGCTGCTTCGCTGGTTCGCCGAGGAAGGCGCCGCCTACCGAGACCTCCTGCACACGCTCACGCGGGTCAGCCAGAGAGGTTGGATACTGACAAATCCGCAAAACCCATCGACCAGGCGCCTGATGGCGATCAGGGTCAAGGAAATAAAGGGTGATAGCGCGGTGGCACGAACCACCGAATATTGGTACTTGCGCTGGTGGAGCACCGTCGAGGGCAAGTACCGGTACCCATATCGTGAAACCGACCGCCAGACCTATATCCTCGTTCGGCGAGGTGCCCACTGGCTGGTGCAAGAAAACATCCGTCCGGCGCCGCGTTCAAGTACGTCTCACCGCCAATGAAAATTGCGAGACTTTTCGACAGATTCTCCAATCGTTATCGGGAGTCGGCGGGAAAGTGGGTTTTATGTAAACTTACAACAGAAAGGACTACGGAAATGACCCCCTCGAAACTGTTTGCGTTTTTTATTATTCTTTTACCCATGGTCACAAACTCCCAAGAAAGAAAGAAAGTGGGTGATGGTGATCGCTTGACCTACCAGAATCAAGTACTGTCACAAGATGACAAGAAGGTCCTCTCTCGGCCTGGCACCATCTTCCCGGCAAACTATGCCGCCACCGCAAATGGCTATACCATCAAGTTCGAAGCTGGAAGGGTTGAGAACTACGACAATAACCACACCCTTCTTTCTGGGGTATCAAGAGGGGCAAACTTTTCGTTCAATGAAAAAGAGTTGTTCCGCTGGTTCCCTGAAGACCTGACCCCTGGTGAAAAAAAACAGATTTCTCACACATTTCCAAATACCACACGACCAGCGTGTGGCCCTGGTGTTAACACTTTTGCGGTCAACGTTGTGGATGGTAAGCACACCGTGGTTGTTAATGGTGAAAGAAGTACGCTTGCTGTGAAGATCATATCGTTCGACGGCAATGGTGTTGACTCCTGTGGCAGGGGCAAGGTGCAGCGGAATTTTATTTTTTCGCCAGATCTCAACCTTGTACTCGAATACACATTCATGATCTTCGACACGGACGGTAATCTTTTACCGAATTGGTCGAACTCCATGGTGCTCAAGGAAATCAAACAGAAATGATCGGAGTGGCTTGGCTGATCGCCCCTGAAGTAGGGGCGATTTTTTTTTTGTCGGCGGGAAAGTGCATAATGGGTTTTATGTAAACGGCGAGGGATTTCCCCTTAGCATAGACCTCAAGGAGTCCAGCCATGAAAATCGCACTTAGTAGCGCCATCGTGGCGCTCCTGATGTTCTTCATCAACCCTGCCTTCGGGCAGGCAGTGCAGGTCCCGGCCAAGATGATCGGCGCCACGCTGGTCTACGAGGTCATCAACCTTCACCTCTCTGTGTCACATCCTGATCGACGCAAAGAGGTGGAGTATGTGCTGGGTACACCGCCTTCGATTGAGAAGGAGTTCGCGGTGGATATCGCTTACGCGTATATCGATGCAACCAAGACCTTTCAAGCGCATTTCTTCGGTGTCCGTTGGGGAAGCTCTTCGACACCGGACCATTGGCAGGTCAGCCAGAGGTCAGAGAGCGGGTCGTTCGTTCGTGTGGTTCGGTATCGAACAGACCAAACCTCAATCATCAGCGGCAGAATTGCTGGCGAGTGGCACGATGAGATGAAAGTCGTCGACGGCATCGTAGTCGAACGACGTGTGTACAACTCTCCGACTTACACGTACGACCTTCAGCACCGTCTGCTCCGTATCAAGTCAATCGATGCAAAAAGCGACGCCGCGGTGACGAGCGCTGGGCGCTGATGGCGGTTGTCGTCGCGGGTTGTGACTGTCCCCAGGAATGTATCCCTGGGGCGGTTTTTTTGTCGGCGGGAAAGTGCATAATGGGTTTTATGTAAACGCTATAGGCGAGGGATTTCCCCTTAGCATAGACCTCAAGGAGTCCGTCATGAAAACCGCAATCAACTGCGCCATCGTGGCGCTCCTCGCGTTCTTGGGACTTGTCGCAGCCGCCTTCGGGCAGGCAGTGCAGGTCCCGGCCAAGATGATCGGCGCCACGCTGGTCTACGAGGTCATTGACCCCAGGGTACCATCAACCAACCCCTCATACCGGAAAGTCGTCGAGTACGTTCTTGGCTCACCGGTAAATCGTGAAATGCTTTACACGGATATCGCATACGCATATCACGACGCTTCGAGGCCGTTCCCCACGCAGTTTGTGGGTAGGTTCGGGGGGATTTCGTATCCTGTACATACCCAGACCTCGGTGACGACGGAACACGGTGGTCGCATCAAAAGGGTCTTGAACTATCAAGCGCATGCAAGTACTGCTCATGTCAATGTGAATGGGCAATGGCACGATACCGTGACTGTTGTTGACGGCATTGTCACAGCTCGATCTGTCTACAATATTTCGGTCTCGCCGCATTACGTTGAGATACGTCTGCTCCGCGTTGAACCGAAGGATGCGACTACAGACGGTTCAGTACAAAGCGCCGGACGTTGACGGCGAAATCGCTGGTTGTGCCGCTCTAGGTGATCCTAGGGCGGTTTTTTTTTTGTCGGCGGGAAAGTGCATAATGGGTTTTATGTAAACCCATGAATCAAAAGAGATTTTATGGTCCGCTAATAGGTGCGGATCGAGAAGAGCCCCTTATGATCAGGCAGTTATGGGATTTTCGGCGTGCTGTCGAAACAGCATTTTCGACGCCGCGCTGTGTACGGCGTTCGACCACCACGCAACCCTTTGATTCGTCGATTCTTCTTTTGGGCTGCAAAGCGGGGCTCGCGGCCTGATGTCGAAAACGCGAACGAGCTTCGGGCTCGTAGACATGGTGGGGCGGGCGAACATTCATTGCTCGCGTTGGGTTTGCCGATTGCGCCCCAGGTTCTTGGCCCATTCTTGACGTTTCGACAAGAGTTGATGCGCGCTTTGATCGACGCCTTCAACACCGCACACAATGGTGCCCCCCGTTCATGCCGCGGCCTGCGTAGGTGCAGGCTATTCGAGACCTACGTGCTGGATGAGCGTGCGGTGCGAGGCGCCTGAACGAACATCGCTCGCCGCGTCACGCGGCGAGCAGAATGCCCGCCGCATGTTCGCGGCGAGCCGGCTTAACAGTGATCTCGACTTGCTGGTCGAGCGACACTAAGGCCTGCATCAGGCGCTCCATAGAGGTGTTCTGGAGTTTGTAGCGGGCAACCTGGGAAATTTTGGGCTGTGTCATGCAGGTGATCGCGGCGGCCTCGGCCTGACTGAGCCGCCGTGCCTGGATGATTTTGTTGAGCTTGACGGCGAGGATGGTCCATGAAGTGCAAGCGCAGCCTTCAACCGCTTCCCGATCAAGTTCACATCCGGCTGCTCCATGACAAGCAAACCCCGTTCGCGCAACTAAATGACATCATCGGCGATATGATATTATGAAATGGTGAGAGTCGTGCTCCACACGGACGCCGTGGTGGCCGGCATGCGCAGCCCGAGCGGAGCGTCGGCGGCGTTGTTGCTGGCAGCGGCCGAGCACCGTTTCACGATGTGTGCCAACCTCGCCGTTATGCTGGAGTATGAGGCGGTCTGCTCGCGTCCGGAACGCCGGGCCGCCGCGGAACTGACCGAGGTGGAGTTGGGCATCTTTCTTGATGCGCTCGGGGCGATTGTAGAGCCGGTGCCAACGCGTTTTCTCTGGCGTCCCCGGCTGCGCGACCCTGACGACGAGATGGTGTTGGAAGCCGCCGTGAACGGTCGGGCCGATGCCATCGTGACTTTCAATCGGCGCGACTATGCGGCAGTCGCGCCGAGTTTCGGACTTGAAGTCTTGCTGCCGCGCGACGCACTGGCTCGACTGAAAGGATGAATGATGAGCGAAACCACCACGTATCCGTTGCGCCTGCCGCGTTCAATCAAGGCGGCGGTGGAGAAGCTGGCAAAAAGCGAAGGCACGAGCATCAATCAATTCGTTGCCACGGCCGTGGCCGAGAAGCTGGCGGCCATGAGCACGGCCGCCTACTTCACCGAGCGTCGCTCACGGGCCGACCTTGCGGCATTCAAGAAACTCCTGAAACGCCAGGGAGGCGAAGCACCGCGCGAAGGCGATGAAAAGGCTTGAGCTGCGCAGCGCACCGACATTTTCGTGCCGGCGTGGTGGGGCTTGCGCCAGGCAGGCAACGCGGCCTCCGTCAACTACTGGCTGAGTTGCCGGTTCCCCGGCGAGACCCTCGTCTGGTGAACAGGTTGACAGCGCTCGCACAGGTAGAGACCGCGGCTGCCGGAGTCGACGCGCACGATCGTTTGGCCGCAGGTGTGGCAGGGGGCGCCTGCGCGGTCGAACACCCAATGGCGATATTCGCCGAAGGCCATGCCCTGCGCCTTGAGGCGCTTGGCCAACTGTGGGTCGTTGGTGATGCCGCGCATCCGGTATGACTGGCGAGTCATGCGCAGCGCGACGCGGGCCAGGGCCTCGCGTTGCTCGGGCGTCAGGTCTGCCGGGCGGGCGGCCGGGTGCAGGCGCGCCGCGAACAGGATGTCGCTGCGCAGGTAGTTGCCGACGCCGGCGAGAAAGCTCTGGTCCAGCAGCAGTCCGGCCAGGTTGCGGTGCGCAAATCGCGGCGCGCACACCTGGGCCAGTACATCTGCTTCGGTAACGTCCGGATCGAGCAGTTCCAACCCGAGCTTTGCAATGTACGGATGCCGGTGCACCAGGGCGGTCTTGAGCACCTCGATCTCGGACGCGCTGTAGAGAATTGCGCTGTGCGTTGCCGTGCTTATGGCCAGGCGGGTCTGCAGATGCGACGCCGGCGCTTCGCCGCGGTAGATCGCCCATTCGCCGTAGAGCTGGTTGTGCGAGTAAATCGTGAGCCCGCCGGCAAAGCGGGTCAGGATGGCCTTGCCGCGCGGTTCGACGGCCTCGATCATGCGGCCGGAGAGGCGGCGGGAGCTTGCCTGCAATGCCGGGAAGCGATCCTTGGCAAAACGCACCGACAACGCCTGCCGTCCTTCGAGAACGCGTTTGAGTTTGTCCGCAGCGCGGCGGATTTCGGGGCCTTCGGGCATCGGTGATGTGTTCCGTGGTCTGTCGGTGCCAGGACACAAGGCTATTTACCTTGAAGACCGCAGTTAGCCGGCGCCAGGGGATCGACGTTCAAATTCAGATCAACTCGGCAGCTTCGCGCAGACGTTGCGCAGTAGCGGGCAAGCCCGCGCGTTCGAGCGTCGCTGCGAAGTCTTCCGCCGTTGCTTTCGGATTCCGCCATCGCGCGCGCATGCGCTTGAAGGCCGCGACCGCGACGAGTTGGTCCAGATCCCACTGCGCGACGATGAACTGATCGGCCGGCGCTTGCAAGACTCATCAGCGCATCGGCTGTCGCCAATGGATGGAGCACGCACGCATCCAGCAAAGCCGTGTAGCGCACGTGCCCGGCCATTTCAGTAGTCCAGCCCCAGTTCTCGGGCGTTCTCGGCCATGCGCTCGAGCGCACCCTCCTGGCGCTTGCGCATTTCGCGCGCGTAGGTCACCAGATCCTCGAAGGCTACGCGGCGGTGTGTACCCACCTTGCGATGGGGTAGGCGTCCTGCTTCGATTTCCTTGATGACGAACGGTCGCGAGACATTCAAGAAGTTCGCCGCTTCGACGGTGCTGAATTCCTGCTTGGCTGGCATCAAGGTGATCGGGTGGCCTTCGCTCATCGCGCCAAGCAACTGACCGATGAATTTCAGCGCCCCGGGTGGCAACTCGACCGTCGGGTGACTGCCGTCGACGGTGGTCAGCGTGATCGCCGCCGCACGCGAATGGTCAAGTGCTTCCATGATGCAGCGCTGGGCGGTGCGCGCCATCTCGGCTTCCTGTGGAGACAATTGGGACGGCTGGACTTGGCGGACTTTTTCAAGGGCGGTCACTGGAACTCCTGGGCTTGCTTGCGGACTGAATCGATGCGAACCATAGCGCACAAGTGCATTAAATGAAACATGTGAATTTAATGGTCAACTTGCATGCCCGGGCGGCGCCTGCCACTACCTGGCAGCACCTGGGTTCGCCTGCATCCCGCTGATACGCGGCAGGTTCAGCTTGACCGGCCTGACGACCTTCTTCGCACGCAAGTAGCCGGCCACCAGGTCCCAGATCGGCTCACCCTTGGCGCCCTCGGCCACAGGTGCCCACCCGGCCACCTTGTACTTTCGATCGGCGTCCAGCGGCGTGCCGGCAAGGCGCATGTCGGAAATGCGCGCCCCCATCTTGGCCAGCGGGTCGCACGCGTAGGTGAGTCCGCCGACGCGCACCATGTCGCCGCCCTGCTGGTAGTAGGGGTCGGGGTTGAAGAGGTTGTCGCCCACGTCTTCCAGGATGGTCTTGATCTGCTCGCCCGTGAACTCGTTGACGGTCACCGACGGATAGGTGATCGCGGTCTGGTCCATGACGTGTTCGAAGGTGATGGCCTGGCCGGGCAGGATCGAGGTGCCCCAGCGAAAGCCGGGCGAGAACGCGATCTGCGCGCCCTTGACCTCCATCAACGCATCCAGGATCACCTGGTCGAGGGTGCCGTTGAAATTGCCGCGCCGGTACAGGAGCCCCTCGGTGACGGCGAGCTTTTCGCCCAGCTTGGCCAGGTGCGGCGCGCGCACGCGCTCGATATGCTGCGTCATCTCCGGGTCGGGTCGCAGAAACCTGGAGAAGACCGGCAGCAGGCGATAGCGGAAATCGACCACGCGCTTGTCGCGCACATCCAGATCAAGCACGCCCAAGAACTTGGTGTTGCTGCCGGCATTGGTGACAAGCGTTACGCCGGACGCGTTGGAGACTTTCACAGGCTGCGGCACGCCGTCGTGCGTGTGGCCGCCCATGATCGCGTCGATGCCGGTCACGCGCGCGGCCAATTTGATGTCCACGTCCATGCCGTTGTGCGACAGCAGGATCACCGCGGCTGCGCCCTTGGCGCGCGCCTCGTTGACCGTCTTTTGCATGTTCTCGTCCTGGATGCCGAAGTTCCA
>JBJXGS010000313.1:0-14595 GCA_046160545.1 Burkholderiales bacterium | reverse complement strand
ACCGATGCGATGACCCGCGAGATCCGCGTGCCGGACGGCGTCTTCGCCGCCGCGCGCGCCCATTTCGACGAGCAGGAGATGGTCGAGCTCACCGCGACCATCGGCGGCTACAACCTGGTGTCACGCTTTCTCGAGGCGATGCAGGTGCCGCACGAGGAAGGGCCGATGACGTATCACGACTAGGAGCCGGTCAGCCGACCCGGACCGCAAGGGCGCAGCCGGGGACGGCGCCTACTCCTGCTCCGGCCGGCTCACCAGATCGCGATAGGCATGCCAGGTGGCGTGCCCGACCAGCGGCCCGGTGACGATGAGTCCCACATAGAAGGTGGCGAAACCGATGCCGATCAAGAGCACGATCAGCACCGCCCACACGAGCATCGCCACCGGATTGCGCAACACCGCCACAATCGATAGCACTGCGGCCGTGATCGGGTCAGCGCGCCTGTCCAGGAGGCAGGGGATCGAAATCGCCGAGAACGCGAAGACCAGCCCCGCGAAAAAGAGCCCGACCCCGAAGAACGCGCCGACGAAGGCCAGGTTCTCGAGCGCCACCAGCTGCGCGAAGAACGCGGCCCAGGTCGGCAGGGCGCGCGCCTCGAACAGCGCGAAGGTGACCAGCGAGGCGCGCGCCCAGACGAGGAACGCGACCGTCAGGATCAGCACGTAGATGCCGATGCCGCCGGCGTTGCCGCGCCAGGCGACGAGCGAGCGTGTCAGGACCACGCCCTGTCCCGCCTCGCGCTGCCGCGACAGGTCGTACAGCCCGATGGCGAGAAAGGGCCCGACCAGCATGAAACCAGTGGTAAGCGTCGAGGTGTAGTCGATCGCGAAGCGAAACACCAACAGGATCAAGAGCCCCATGCCGGCGAAGCACAACCCGTAGAAGGCGCTCTTTGCGCCCAGCGCCGAGAAGTCGGCCCAGCCGCGCGCAAGCCAGATGAACGCGCGCAGCGCATCGACCTCGCGCACCGCCGGCAACTGAAAATGTTGCGCTGCCGTCGACTGCTCATCTGCCGTTGTCATGGCGCCTCCCGCCGCGTTCAGGACGCGACCTCGGCCGCGCGGCCCAGCGCCCATTCCACCGATTCTCGCACCGCGCGGTCCGGGTGATCCGCCCGCCCGGCAAGTGCCGCGCGCAGCGTCGTCGCCCGCGCGAGGTCGCTCTCGACGGCCAGCGCATTGCCCAGCGCCACGGCGATGTTCGACAGCCACTTCGCATAGCCGATGCGCAGGATCGCACTGCCCGCCATGCGGCTCCCGAAATCGGCTTCGCTCCAGGCGAAAAGATCCGTCAGGCGCGCGCGATCCAGTCCGTTGCGCACCTGGCGGAAGTCTGGCAGTGCGGCTGTGCGCGCGTACTTGTTCCACGGGCACGCGGCCTGGCAATCGTCGCAGCCGTAGATGCGGTTGCCGATGAGCGGCCTGAGGTCTTGCGGGATCGCCCCTTTGAGTTCGATCGTCAGGTAGGAGATGCAGCGCCGCGCGTCCAGCTGATAGGGCCCGGTGATGGCGCCGGTCGGACAGGCCTCGGCGCAGGCGAAGCAGGCGCCGCAATGGTCCTCCACCGGCGCATCCGGCGGCAGCTGCAAGTCCGTGTAGATCTCGCCCAAGAAAAAATACGAACCCGCCTCGCGCGAAAGTAGCAGCGTGTGCTTGCCACGCCAGCCGAGGCCTCCGCGTACGCCCAGCGCGACTTCCATGACCGGCGCCGAATCGGTGAATACACGGTGCCCAAAGTGGCCCACCTCCGCCTCGATCGCCTTGGCAAGTTGCTGCAGTCGCCCGCGCAGCACCTTGTGGTAGTCGCGCCCCCAGGCGTACACGGACACACGCGCTGCGCCCGCATCATCATCGGGAGTAGGCAGGCGCGGCTTTTGTCCGGCGAGGTAATCGACACGTGCGGTGATGACCGACAGGGTACCGGGCACCAGTTCGCCCGGACGGGCACGGCGCGCGCCATGGCGAGCCATATAATCCATTTCTCCGTGATACCCGGCGGCAAGCCACGCGGCAAGCAAAGCCTCTTCAGCCGCAAGGTCAATGCCGGAGAATCCCACCGCGTCGAACCCGAGTTCGCGGCCCAGGGCGCGAACGCGCGCCTTGAGCGCCTCGGGATTCCCAGCCTCAGGCGATGACATCAAGCAATCTTACATTCCGCCCTGCCGATGAGGCGGGCATGCGTCTTCTCGGAGAAGCGCTGGCGCGCCAACTCGGCCCCGGCATGCGCGTCTACCTGAGCGGGTCACTGGGCAGCGGCAAGACTTTCCTGGTGCGTGCTGTGCTCAGAGCTCTGGGGCACACGGGTGGCGTCAAAAGCCCCACATACACCCTGGTTGAAATTTATGTAATTTCTGGGTATATTGCGTATCACTTTGATTTTTATAGGTTCAACGATCCCGCCGAGTGGCGGGAGGCGGGCCTGGACGAGTACTTCAACACCTCGAGTCTGTGCCTGGTCGAGTGGCCTGAAAAAGCTTCCGGTGTCTTGCCCGTGCCGGACCTGATGGTGCGGATTGATTTTTCGGCGAACGACGACCCGCAGGCACGCACGGTGGTCATAGAAGGATTGAGCGAACGCGGCACATCATGTCTGGACGCACTGCGCTTGAACTTCCCGAAAGCTCCCGCCTGAACAAGGTCGGCGCTGCTGCATCCGTCACTGACACTTCTTGCCAGGTACGCCAGGCTGCCTCGCGGCGCGACTTCCTGCGCGCAGGCGGCAGCCTCTTCCTGATCGCAGCCAGTTCGCCGCTCTTCGCGCAAGGCGCGGCGATCATCGCTGTGCGCGTCTGGCCCTCGCCCGACTACACCCGCGTCACCCTTGAGGTCGAGGCGCCGCTCAAGACCTCGCACCAACTCCTGAAGAATCCGGATCGCCTGGTGCTGGACATCGAGGATCTGGAGCTGTCGGGCAAGTTGCGCGACCTGGTCTCCAAGGTCAACCCCAACGACCCCTACATCGCCAGCGTGCGCGCCGGGCAATTCAAGCCGCGCGTGGTGCGACTGGTGTTCGATCTGAAGACCGAGGTCAATCCGCAGGTCTTCGCACTGCGGCCGATCGGTGAATATGGCCATCGCCTGGTGCTGGACCTGCACCCAACGGTTCCGCGTGACCCGCTCATGGCACTCCTGGACCGTCGCCCGGACCCGTCGCACCCCGCTTCGCCGCAAGCGCCCGAGCCGCGCCCGGACAGCGAAGCCGGTCGCGACGCAACGCGCCCCGAAGCACGCGAAGAGGCGCGGCCCACGCGGCCCGGGGTGACGCGACTGATCACCATTGCGCTTGACCCTGGCCACGGCGGCGAGGATCCAGGGGCCATCGGCAAACGCGGCACTTACGAAAAGCACGTCACTCTTGCGGTGGCCAAACGCCTCAAGGAGAAAATCGAGGGCGAGCCCAACATGCGCGTCCTGCTGACGCGCGACGGCGATTTTTTCGTGCCCCTGGGCGTGCGCGTGCAGAAGGCGCGCCGCGTACAGGCCGACCTTTTCGTCTCGATCCATGCCGATGCCTGGATCAAGCCGACCGCGCGCGGTTCCTCGGTGTTCGCATTGTCGGAGAAGGGGGCGACCTCGAGTGCGGCAGGCTGGCTGGCCAAAAAGGAAAACGACGCCGACCTGATCGGCGGCGTCAACCTGGGCACGCACGACCGCGATCTGGCGCGCGTGCTGCTGGACCTGTCGACGACCGCCCAGATCAACGACAGTTTGAAGCTCGGTCGTGCGGTATTGGCCGAACTGGGCAACATCAACGAACTGCACAAGGCCCATGTCGAGCAGGCCGGCTTCGCCGTGTTGCGCGCACCCGACATTCCGTCGATCCTTGTTGAAACTGCGTTCATCAGCAACCCTGAGGAAGAGAAGCGCTTGAACGACGAGGCCTACCAGGACAAGATGGCCACTTCGATCATGCGCGGCATTCGGGCCTACCTGGCCAGGAACCCGCCGCTGGCCAAATCCCGCGTGGCGGCGCTCAGATAGTCCTTTCTTGCCGCGACCCATTCGGCGCCTGAGACTCCGATGCCGCATCGCAGCATGCGCGGCTGAATGAGCGTATAACAACGCCCTCTCCGCCCGGATTTGCCGGACGAATGCCATGTCGAAACCCATATCCGACTCGGACACTGTTGCGCGCGCCTCCCTGCCTGCAACGACCGTCGTTGCCCTGGGAGTGGTTTTCGGGGACATCGGCACCAGCCCCCTGTATGCCTTGAAGGAAGGCATGAAGCCGGAACACGGCATCGCGCTCTCGCAAGGGTCAGTGTTCGGCGTTCTCTCGCTGATCGTCTGGACGCTGACCCTGGTGGTCAGCCTCAAGTACGCGCTCCTTGTCATGCGCGCCGACAACCATGGCGAGGGTGGCATGCTGTCCATCATGACCCTGGCCACCCAGGGTCTGGCGGCGGAATCTCGCAAGCGCCTGGCGATCGTCGCCCTGTGTCTGATCGGCACGGCGCTTTTCTACGGCGACTCGGTGGTCACCCCGGCGATATCGGTGATTTCGGCGGTCGAGGGCCTGGAGGTGATCTCGCCTGCCCTTCAACAATTCATCGTGCCCATCGCCTTGGTGATCCTGCTCGGGCTCTTCATGCTGCAAAAGCTGGGCACCGGACGCGTCGGGCGCTTTTTCGGGCCGATCACGGTGTTCTGGTTCGCCTGCCTGGCCGCGGTCGGGGTCTATCAGATCGCGCAAAACCCTGCAGTGCTGCTGGCGCTGTCGCCGACCTACGCGATCGGTTTCATCATCAGCGACCCGGTCAAGAGCTTCGTCCTCTTGGGCTCGGTCTTTCTGGCCGTCACCGGGGTCGAGGCGCTGTATGCCGACATGGGTCACTTCGGCCGCGCGCCGCTGCGACTGGGCTGGTTCTCGATCGTCTTTCCCTCCCTGGTGCTCAACTACTTCGGCCAGGGTGCGCTGCTCCTGGCCGACCCGGCGGCGATCAAGAATCCGTTCTTCCTGGCCGTCCCGGAGTGGGGTCGCATCCCCATGGTGGTGCTGGCCACCGTGGCGACCGTGATCGCCTCGCAGGCAACGATTTCCGGCGCCTTCTCGCTCACCGCGCAAGCCATGAAACTGGGCTATTGCCCGCGCATGCGCATCCACCACACCTCGGCCACCGAAAAAGGCCAGGTCTACGTGCCCTTCATCAACTGGAGCCTCTTCGCCCTGGTGGTGATCCTGGTGCTCGAGTTCCGCTCCTCGAGCAACCTCGCCGCGGCCTACGGCATCGCGGTGGCCGGCACCATGGCCGTGACCTCGATCATGCTCATGGTGGTCGCGGTGCGCGTCTGGAAGTGGCGCCCCTGGGCCACCGTGCCGCTGGGCACCGTGCTGCTGGTGGTCGATTGCGGCTTCCTGTCTTCGAACCTGCTCAAGATACCCGACGGCGGCTGGTTCCCGGCCCTGTTGGGCATCTTGATCTACATGCTCCTCGTCACCTGGCGCAAGGGACGGCGGCTGGTCGCCACGCGCCTGGCCGAGGATGCGCTGCCGCTCATCCCTTTCATCGAATCGATCGCGGTGGCGCCGCCGCATCGCGCCATGGGTGCTGCGGTCTTCATGACCACCACCAGCAACGTGGTGCCACATGCGCTCCTGCACAACCTGAAGCACAACCAGGTGCTGCACGAACAGGTCGTGCTCCTGAACGTGGAGACCGAGGAGGTGCCGCGCGTGGCCAGAGACAGGCGCCTCACCGTGGAGTTGTTGGATGCCGGTTTCGTGCAGGTGATCGCGCGCGTGGGCTATCTGGAGGAAGTCGACATCGAGGTCATCCTGCGCAGCTGCGAGCAAAAGGGTCTCACCATCGAGCCCATGCTGACCTCCTACTTCCTCTCGCGTGACAACGTCATCCCCACCGACCTGCCTGGCATGGCTCTGTGGCGCGAGTACCTGTTCGTCTGGATGTACCGCAACGGCGCGCGCGCCTCGGACTTCTTTCGCCTGCCCGCCAACCGGGTGGTGGAACTGGGTTCCCAGGTTGAAATTTAAGGTGCCTGATGTCGCGCCGGATCGACACCGCCCCCGCTGTGGTCACGCGGTTTCATTGACAGGGCGGTTGGGCGCGTTCACAATCAAAGCATGAGTCATTTTCATCCTATGCGACGCCGCGATCCCGCCCGGGAGGCGCGCGCACGACGATGATTTTCAATCGCATCCTCGTGATGGCCGCGCCCGATGGAGCGCGGCTTTTTTTTGACCGTTTTTGGCCTACCATTCGCACCTCAAGCAAAGGATGACCGCAATGAATTTCAAGGACCTCCCCGTCAGCGCGCTGATGGACATCACCTCCCGGCCCGAGATCGTCTTTACCGAAGGGGCCGGCTCCTGGCTCACCGACCACAACGGCAGGAAGTACCTGGACTTCATCCAGGGCTGGGCGGTCAACGCCCTCGGGCATTCGCCCAAGGCCATCGTCGATGCGCTCGTCGCGCAGGCGCCCCGGCTCATCACACCCAGCCCGGCGTTCTACAACCTGCCAGCGATCGAGCTGGCCAACCTGTTGATTTCCTCGTCCTGCTTTCAGCGCGTGTTCTTCACCAACAGCGGCGCCGAAGCCAACGAGGGCGCGATCAAGCTGGCGCGCAAATGGGGCAAGAAGCACAAGGATGGCGCCTTCGAGATCATCACCACCGTCGGCAGCTTTCACGGCCGCACGATCGCGACCATGTCGGCCTCCGGCAAGCCGGGCTGGGACACCATGTTCGCACCGCAGGTGCCGGGCTTTCCCAAGGCGACGCTGAATGACCTGGCATCGGTGGAGGCGCTGATCAATCCCAAGACCGTGGGCATCATGCTCGAGCCGGTGCAGGGCGAAGGTGGGGTCAACCTTGCCACGCCGGAATTCATGCGCGGCCTGCGCGCCTTGGCCGATCGCCACAAGCTGCTCCTGATCTGCGACGAGGTGCAGACCGGCGTCGGCCGCCTGGGCACGCTGTATGGCTATCAGCACTACGGGGTCGAGCCCGACATCATGACCCTGGGCAAGGGAATCGGCGGCGGCGTGCCGCTGGGAGCGCTCATGGCCAAACTGGGCGCGAGCGTCTTTGAACACGGCGACCAGGGCGGCACCTACAACGGCAACCCCCTCATGTGTGCGGTGGGCCTGGCCGTGATGGGCGAAGTGGCGAAGCCTGCCTTCCTGGCCCATGTCAAGCGTGCCGGCGCGCACTTGGGCGAACGCCTGACGGCCTTGTCGCGGAAATCGGGGCTCGGCGAAGAGCGTGGCATCGGGCTCTTGCGCGCGCTCGACCTGAAAGACGAGATCGGTGCCCAGGTGGTGAGCGTGGCGCGCGAGGGCTTGACCGGGGTTCCCGGCTGGGCTGGTCGCGGCCTGCTCCTCAATTCACCGCGCCCGCCGCTCTTGCGCTTCATGCCGTCCCTGAACGTGTCGCTCGAAGAGATCGACCTCATGATCGAGGGGCTCGCCGCCACACTCAGGATCGTGCGCGGTCAATAGGGCCGCCCCAAAATTGCCGACGGCGCCTGCGGGCGCCGTCGCGCTTTCGAAACGGCCGCGCGCGGCCCCGATCAGGCGGCCTTGCGCCGCCGCCTTGCCTCCAGCCACTCACGCAGGCCCACATAGACCGCCGGCAGCCCGGGGATGATGATGAGCGCGAGCACGATCGCGGTCAGGTTCTTCGAGACCCAGGGGATGTTGCCGAACCAGTAGCCGGCCGTGGTCAACGATGCCACCCAGAAAATGCCGCCGAAGACGTTGTAGAACGCAAAGCGCGCATAGCTCATCTGCGCCGCCCCCGCCACAAAGGGCGCGAAGGTGCGCAGAAAAGGCAGGAAGCGCGCGATCACGATCGTCTTGCCGCCGTGGCGTTCATAGAAGGCGTGCGTCTTGTCGAACAGGCGCTTGTTGAACCAGCGCGAATCCTCCCAGGTGAACACCTTGTTGCCGAAGTAGCGCCCCACCGAATAGTTGACCGCGTCGCCTGCGATCGCCGCCACGCACAGGAGCACGATCACCGTATAGACGTCCATGTCGCCCTTGGCGGCAAACGCGCCGGCGACGAAAAGCAGCGAGTCGCCCGGCAGGAAGGGCATGATCACCAGGCCGGTCTCGACGAACACGATCATGAACAGGATCGCGTAGATCCACGTGCCGTAGTCGCGGATCAGTTCGGCCAGGTGCGCGTCGATGTGAATGATGAAACCGACTAAGAAAAGTAGCGTGTCCATGATGTCCTTCGAGGGGCGGCGCATCATACCCGAGGTCTATAATTTCGCCATGACAGCCGTGTTGCCCGAGCGTGCGATTCGCGTCCTTCCGGACCGGCTGATCAGCCAGATCGCGGCCGGCGAGGTTGTCGAGCGGCCGGCCTCGGTGGTCAAAGAGCTTCTCGAAAACGCGCTTGACGCCGGCGCTCTGGCCATCGACGTGCGCCTTGAGGCCGGCGGGGTGAAGTCCATCCGCATCGCCGACGACGGTGACGGCATCGCAGAAGCAGACCTGGGTCTGGCCCTGACGCGCCACGCCACCTCCAAGATCGCCTCGTTGGACGACCTGGAGAATGTCGTCTCGCTGGGTTTTCGCGGCGAGGCCTTAGCCGCGATCGCATCGGTCGCGGACCTGACCCTCATGAGCCGGGCGCGTGGCAGCAGCCAGGCGTACGCTGTCGAGAACGGCGGTGCGCCGCACCCGGCAGCGCTGGGCGCCGGCACGGTCGCCCTGGTCGCCGACCTGTTCGCGCGCATTCCAGCGCGGCGCAAGTTTCTGAAAAGCGAGCCGACCGAGTTCGCCCACTGCGCCGAAACCGTGCGACGCATCGCCTTGTCACGACCTGATTGCAGTCTCACGCTCACGCACAACGGCCGCGCGACACTGCATTTCAAGGCCGGCAGCCTGCGCGCGCGCATCGCGCAGGCGCTGGGCGATGACTTCGCTGCCGCCGCGCGCGAGGTCGATGTCGCCGCCGGTCCGCTGACACTGCAGGGACTGGTCGGCAATCCCGCGGACGCGCGCAGCGGGCGCGACGCCCAGTACTTCTTTGTCAACGGCCGCTTCGTACGCGACCGTGTCCTGCAGCACGCGTTGCGTGCCGCCTACGCCGATGTGCTGCATGGCGACCGCCATCCGGCCTTTGCGCTGTTTCTCAACCTGCCGCCGGCGGGTGTGGACGTCAACGTGCACCCGGCCAAGATCGAAGTGCGCTTTCGCGACGCGCAGGGCATTCACCAGTTTGTCGCACGCGCAGTCGCGGCAGCTGTGGCGGGAGCGGCCGGTGCCGTCCCGGTGCCGCAGGCGAGTTTTGTCGCCGCAGCGATTCCAACAGACCAGCCAGCAGCTGCGGCGGCAGTGCCATCGGCCACCGCTACCTGGGGCAGCGCTTCCGGCAGCCTCTTTCGGCCGGCCGGTGTACCCCAGTCGCCGGCTGCCTACGCGAGCTTCGTTGCCCAGGCGCTGCGCGTCGCCGACACCGCGCCTGACGCCTATGCGGCGGCGGGACCTGCTGTGCCGCTGCCGGCCGGCGAACTGCCGCTGGGCCAGGCGCTCGCCCAATTGCACGGGGTCTACATCCTGGCGCAAAACGCGGCCGGACTTGTCGTCGTCGACATGCACGCCGCGCACGAGCGCATCCTCTACGAATCCTTCAAGTCCGACCTGGACACACGGCACATCGCATCGCAACCGCTTCTCATCCCCGCCACTTTCCAGGCCGAACGTATCGAGGTCGCGGCCGCAGAAGACCATGCCGATGCATTGGCCGCGCTGGGCTTCGAGGTTGCCCCCTTGTCCGAGACCAGTCTGGTGGTGCGCGCCGTACCCGCGCTTCTGGCCGATGCCGATGCGAAGGCGCTGGCGCGCGACGTGCTTGCCGAGTTGCGCGAATTCGGCTCCGGCGAAGTCCTGACCCGCCATCGCGACGAACTGCTCTCGACCATGGCCTGTCATGCAGCGGTACGCGCCAATCGGCGCCTGACCCTGCCCGAAATGGACGCGCTGTTGCGTCAAATGGAAGACACCGAGCGCTCCGGCCAGTGCAATCACGGCCGTCCCACCTGGGCACAGGTGTCCCTGGCGGACCTGGATCGCCTGTTTTTGCGCGGTCGATGAGCCAGGTGTATCGGTCGCGCCCGCGCGCGATCGCGCTGATCGGGCCGACGGCATCGGGCAAGTCGGCATTGGCATTGCGGCTGGCGCAATCGTTCGGCGGCGAGATCGTCAGTCTCGACTCGGCGCAGGTCTACCGCGGCATGGACATTGGTACCGCCAAGCCGAGTGTCGCTGAACAGGCCGCCGTGCCGCATCACCTGATCGATCTGATCGCGCCGACCGAGAGCACCTCGGCAGCGCGCTGGCGTGCTGACGCGTTGGCGGCCATCGCGGCGATCCACGCGCGTGGCCGGGTGCCGATCGTGGCCGGGGGCACGATGCTGTACTTCAAGGCGCTGCGCGAAGGGCTCGACGACCTGCCGCAGGCCGACCCGGTCGTGCGCGCAGCGATTGAAGAGCGCGCAGCGGCACAAGGCTGGCCGGCATTGCACGGCGAACTGGCGCATTCCGACCCCGTGACCGCGCAACGCCTGGCTCCCACCGACGCGCAGCGCATCGGCCGTGCGCTGGAGGTGCTTGAGATCACCGGTGTGCCCCTGTCGTCGTTGCTGCGCGGCGCTGCGCGGTCGCAAGCACTGCCTTTCGATCTGTGCAGCATCGCGCTGGACGCGGCGGACCGCGCCTGGCTGCATCTGCGCATCGCGCAGCGCTTTGATGCAATGCTCGCTGCCGGGCTCGTCGACGAGGTGCGCGCCCTGCGTCAAGCCTACCCGGACCTGCAAGGCACGATGCCTTCGATGCGCTGTGTCGGCTATCGCCAGGTATGGGACATGCTCGAAGGTCAAGTCGCAGCCCGGGACTTGCGCGAGCGCGGCATTGCCGCCACGCGCCAGCTGGCCAAGCGCCAGTGCACCTGGCTGCGCTCCCTGCCGGACCTGGCGCGTGTCGATTGCAACGATCCGGAGCTCGCCACGCAGGTGGAGGCTATTGCCAGTCGCTTCCTCGACGCATGACGACTGCGCTAGAGTGCGAAGCGACGCAAACCAATAGCAACATGGCCGACCCTCCAAGTATGCGCAATGCCCGCGGCGGCAATGACCTCGACGGCGCGCCGCTGGGAATCCTCATGCTCGAGGCGCGCTTCCCGCGCATTCCCGGCGACATCGGCAACGCCCTCACCTGGCCCCACCCGGTGCTCTACAAGGTGGTTCGCGGCGCGACGCCGCAGCGAGTGGTGCTGCAGGACCCCGCCGCGCTGCTGCCCGATTTCGTCGCGGCAGCGCGCGAACTGGTGTCCCTGGGTGCCAAAGCGATCACGACCAGCTGCGGCTTTCTGGCGCTGTTCCAGGCCGAACTGGCCGCATCGGTCGAGGTCCCGGTCGCCACCACGGCCCTCCTGCAGGTGCCCTGGGTGCAGGCAACCCTGCCGCCGGGACGGCGTGTCGGTGTCATTACGGTGAGCCGCAGCACGCTTTCCGCTGCGCATCTTGCTGCGGCGGGCGTGCCGGCCGATGTGCCGCTGGCCGGAACCGAGGGGGGCCGCGAGTTCTTTCGCGTCATCGTCGAGGGCGCCAAGGACGACCTCGATGTGGCACTGGCCGAGGCCGACATCATCGCCGCCGGACGCGACCTGCTGCGCCGCCACCCCGAGGTTGGCGCGATCGTTCTCGAGTGCACCAACATGCCTCCCTATTCAGCCGCCCTGGCCTATGCCGTGGGCGTGCCGGTCTACGACATCGTCTCCCTGATGCGCTGGCTGTACGCCGGGCTGCAACCGCAGCGCTTCGCTGCGGCCTTGAGCGCACCCGACACTCCATCTCATCCACCATCGACCAATTCAATGAGGGACCCACGAGCATGAGCACTTTCGTATTGATCCACGGCGCCTGGCACGGCGGTTGGTGCTGGGCCAGAGTAGCGCCGCTGCTGCGCGCGCGGGGACACGAGGTCCACATGCCGACCTTGGCCGGCATGGGCGAGCACGCGCACCTGCTGACGCGCCAGATCAATCTCGACACCCACGTCGAGGACGTGGTCGCCTACCTGGATTCATGGGAATTGACCGATGTCGTACTGGTCGGCCACTCCTACGGCGGGCATATCATCACCGGCGCAATCGACCGGCTCGATGGCAGCGGCCGCGTCGCACGCGCCATCTTCGTCGACGCAGTCGTGCCGCGCGACGGCGACGGCTGGTATAGCGCGAACCCGCCCGAGCAGGTGGCTGCGCGCCACCAGGCGGCGCGCGCGGCGGGCGGACTGTTCATCCCGCCGCCGGATGCTTCCGTGTTCGGCATCACCGATCCGGACGACCTGGCCTGGGTCGCGCGTCGACTGCGGCCGCATCCCTATGGTTGCTACCTTTCGTCGCAGGCGCTGCCCAAGCTGGCGCGCGGCCGCGGCCTGGCTGCCTTGCCGCGCACCTACATCGACTGCACCACACCCTTTTACTCCGACTTCAACGGCCTCAAGCAGCGCTTGAAGGCGGATCCGGCGTGGCGTTACATCGAGCTTGCCACCGGGCATAACGCCATGGTCAGTGCGCCGCGCGAATTGGCAGCGCTGCTGGTCGAATAGCAGACAGCCGGGCGCCCCGGATTCAGGCCGGCGCGCCACACGGGCCAGCCGGCGTAACCGAGCCGCTCAATTATTGCGGGCGATCCTCGAATATGGGCAGCAGGCGGGTCGGCCCGGCGCGCGCGACCAGGGTATCCACCTCGCCACGCCAGCGTCTCAGCAGGTCCGGAGCAACGCTCGCGATCAGGTTTTCGCGTTCTTGCGGATCGCGAGCGATGCGATAGGCGAACTCGCGACCGGCGCCCAGGTCGCGCCAATACTTCCACGGCCCGTCGGCGGCCGCGGTGTCGATGAGTCCGAATTCGCGCGCCTGCTGGAAATACAGGAAACGGACCGGGACGTTCTCCTGCAAGGGCACACCTGTCCAGGTGGCGGGTCGCGGCATGCCAAGATCGGCCAGGATGGTGGGCGCCAGATCGGCCTGGCTCGCGACCCGGCGCGCGAACGGCCGCTGCGCGGCTTCGCCAAACGAGAAGATGAGCAGCGGAATCCCGATCACCGGCTCGTGCACCCCGTGCGCGTGCATGATCCTGCCGAATTCGCCCAGGTACTCGCCGTGATCGCCGACCAGCACCACCAGGGCATCCTTGAGGTAACCCTTGTCCTTGAGCTGCCCGATCAGGCGCGTGACGACTTCATCGAGCTGGTGCACACCGTTATCGTAGTGGTTGACCGCGCCTTCGCGCTGCGCCTGGTCGCGCAGCCTGCCGCCGAAGCTGGCGCAGTAGTTTTCGACCGGGCGGTAGCGCACGTGCTCGGCTGCGCGACTGCCCAGGCAATGCGTCGACATGAGGTGGAACTGCAGCATGCGTGGCTGCCCGTCCCAGGGCGGCATGGCTGCGACATGCCCGATGACACCATGATCGTCGTTGACATAGCCGGCCAGGCGCGGACCGTCGACATAGTCATCAACGCGACCATACATTCTGCGCAGGCCATAGAAACCGGTATGGTCCCCGCCCAGGATGAGCGAGACACGATAGCCGTGCAGCCTCAGGACCTCCTGCAGGGTCATCGGCGCGCGCACGAATTGGTGCACATAACGCCCGCTGGCCAGCCCCAAGAGCCCGCAGGGCGACTCGCTGCACACCGCGCGCGCCGCTTCGACACGCCGCGTCGGTACCTCGCTCGCAAGGCGCGCGAGGTTCGGAGTGGTCGGCCGAGCATATCCGTTCAGGCTCATGTGGTCGGCGCGCAGGGCATCGGCGACGATGAGGATCACGTTGCTGCGGCGCGCCGACGTTGCCAGAACATACGCCACGCGCGCCGCCTGTTCGCGCGCGTCCGCAACCGGGTCGCCGCGCACGGTATGGCTTTGCAGATCAGCGTGGTTACGAAATTCTTCGTGCACGGTCAGCGAAAGCGGTTCGGAGTAGGGCGCGAGTTCACCGTCCAGCCAATAGCGAAACACTCCCGTCACGCTGATGACCATGAGGCCGACCATGCCCCAACGCGAGATCGGCGACGCAATCCGGACTAGGCCGGCGATCCAGTCCATGGGCACACGCGCAAACCACAGGGCCACGCAAAGGAGCGCGAACACCGCGAGGATGGGAGCGCCAACCAACGCAGGAGCCACACCCAGTACCTCGATGACCCGGCCGAATTGGCGCACATAGACTTCGAGAAGCTCAAGCGTCGGCACCCTGCGCCAGGACGCCATGCCGATCAGCACGAGTCCGTAGTAGGCCCACTGCGCGGCAAGGCCCAGCGCCAATAGCCCAAGGTCGACCCAGCGCGCCTTCGCCTGCGGCAGGAGGATGCGAACAACGATGCGCGGCAGCGCAAGCGCACCGGCAAACATGAAGACAACCGCGAGATGGGCCGGGATCGCCGTGGCCGGCATGTCGTAACGGGCCACGAACACGGCAAGGAACAGCGCTGCAGGCACCAGCCACATGCCGGCTTCCAGAACCATGCCGACCGCGACGGGTCGCCACGATGCACTGGCAGGCAGCGCCGAAATGGCTTTCACACCGGACCGCCGCTGGCGGCCATCAGGAATTGCGGA
>JBJXGS010000312.1:0-12975 GCA_046160545.1 Burkholderiales bacterium | reverse complement strand
CCGAATTGCGCCAGGCGCGCAGTCGCATCGGCATGGTGTTCCAGGAGTACAACCTGGTCGAGCGCCTGTCGGTGATGGAGAACCTGCTCACCGGCTGCCTGGGCCGCACACCGGCGTGGAAGGCAGCGCTGCGGCGCTTCGAGCCTACGGACATTCAGCGTGCCTGGGAGACCCTCGAGATCGTTGGCCTGACCAGCTTTGTCAACGCGCGCGCCGATTCTCTTTCGGGAGGCCAGCGCCAGCGGGTGGGCATTTCGCGTGCGGTCATGCAGATGCCCAAACTGCTTCTGGCCGACGAACCGACCTCTTCGCTAGACCCCAAGACCTCGGTGGAGATCATGGAGCTTTTGACAAACATCGCGCGTGACAAGGGCATCCCGGTCATCATCAACATGCACGATGTCGAACTGGCGCGGCGCTTTGCCAAGCGCATGATCGGTATGTCCGGCGGGCGTGTGGTCTACGACGGCGCGCCGGATGGGCTGGACGACGACATGTTGAAGCAGATCTACGGCGGCGAGGAATGGCTGCAATGAGCTGGCTGCATTGAGCGCCGCCACTGCGCGCCCTTTCCGGGCATCCTGGCAGGTGCGGCTGGGATGGCTGGTGCTGGCGGCCTACCTCGTGTGGGCGATGGGCGCGCTGGAATTCTCGTGGCCGCGTTTTGTCATCGGACTGGACAATGGCGCCAAATTCATCGGGCGCATGGTGCCGCCCAATTTCGAGCGCTGGGACCTCCTCGTCAAGGGCCTGGTCGAGTCCCTGCAGATGGCGTTTCTGGCGTCGTTTTTCGGCACACTGATATCGCTGCCGCTTGGTCTTCTGGCAGCGCGCAACCTGATGCCGGCGGCCGTGACCTGGCCGGTGCGCCTTTTCATCATCGGCTGCCGCTCCTTTCACCCGGTGATCGTCGCGATCATCTGCGTCAAGGCGGTCGGTTTCGGCGCCCTGGCAGGCATCGTGGCGCTGACGGTTGCGTCGATCGGCTTTGTCGCCAAGCTCTTTGCCGAGGCCATCGAGGAGATATCGATGAAACAGATCGAGGCGGTGCGCGCGACGGGCGCCTCGTTCATGAGCCTGGTGACCTTCGGTGTCCTGCCGCAGGTGATGTTCCGCTTCATCGGCTTTGCCGCCTACGAGACCGACGCCAACCTGCGCAACTCGACCATGGTGGGCATCGTCGGCGCCGGCGGCATCGGCGGCACGCTGTTTGCCGCCTTCCAGCGCTTTGACTACGACTTCGTTCTCGCGATCGTGATTTCCATCATCGCGCTCATCATGATCGGCGAGGTGATGCAGATCTGGGTCAAGAAAGTGTTTCGCCAATGAGCGGACCGGAGGGTATGCCGATAGCTGCGGCGACTGGGTCAGGCGCGAGCGGAGCGGGCGCGCGGGTCTGGCAACGCTTCACGCCGGCCGAGCGCCTGGCGCGTTTCTCGATCTATTTCGCCATCGTTTTCGCAGTGGCTTGGGCGGCGCACTCGGTCGAGGTGATCATCGAGTTCATCTGGGACGCACCGACGCAGGTGGCGGATATGGGTTCGCGCATGTGGCCGATCGCCTGGGGCCACTATGCCCGCGGCGTGCATGGCGCGTTGATCGAAACCCTGAACATCGCCGCGGTGTCGACCCTCTTGGGCGTGCTGATGGCGGTGCCGGTGGGTTTTATGGCGGCGCGCAACGCGACGCGCAACCGCTTTCTCAACCTGGTCGCGCGCTTCATCCTCGTGGCGACGCGCTCGATCAATACGCTGCTGTGGGCGTTGTTCTTCGTGGCCGTGTTCGGCCCCGGTGCGCTGGCCGGAACGCTGGCGATCGCGTTTCACTCGATCGGGTTCATCGGCAAGCTGTTCTCGGAAGCCGTCGAAGACGTGCACAAGGGCGGAGTCGAGGCGCTCACCGCCGCGGGCGCGTCGCGCTTAGGCCTGATCCAGTACGCCTACTGGCCGCAGGTCAAGCCGACCTTCTGGGCCATTGCGCTCTTCCGCTGGGACATCAATGTGCGCGAGTCGGCGGTTTTGGGGTTGGTCGGCGCGGGTGGGCTGGGCATGGCGCTGGATACCGCGATCAATCTGTTTCAGTGGGACCGCGTCGCGCTGATCCTCTTCACGATCTTCGCGATCGTGATCGTCGCCGAGTTCGTCGTCACCGAAATCCGCAAGCGCATCATCTGACGGCGGTCACGGTCGACCGCCGTCAGATGGTCCCTAGTGATTGTCGCGCGGGATACCGAAGGTCGCGTGGATCTTCTGGTACTTGACTGCCGGTTTCAATACCATGCCGTGGGACAACTCATCGACCATGCCGCGCTGGATTTCCTGCCACGGCGTCTGGCTCGGCGGGTAGGGGTAGCCCTTTTTCGCGAATTCGGCGCGGCGCTTGGCGAGTTCCGCATCCGTGATCAGGATATTGGCGGTGCGCTTCTTGAGATCGATGCGTACTCGATCGCCGGTCTTCAGGAGCGCGAGGCCGCCACCGGTGGCGGCCTCGGGGGATGCGTTAAGGATCGACGGAGAACCCGAGGTACCCGACTGGCGGCCATCGCCTATGCAGGGTAACGATGTGACGCCCTTCTTGATCAGGTAGGCCGGCGGGCGCATGTTGACCACCTCGGCAGCGCCAGGGTAGCCCACCGGGCCGACGCCACGGACGAAGAGCATGGTGTGCACGTCGATCTTCATCTTCGGATCGTCGATGCGCTTGTGATAGTCCTCGGGCCCGTCGAAGACGATCGCCCGGCCTTCGAAAGCCATCGGGTCGGCCGGGTTCTCGAGGTAGCGCTTGCGGAATTCGTCGCTGATGACCGAAGTCTTCATGATCGCCGAATCGAACAGGTTGCCCTTGAGGTTCAGGAAGCCGGCCTTCTTTTGCATCGGCTTCTTGTAAGGCAGGATCACGTCCCGGTTGCTGGTGAACCTGCCCTTGCAGTTTTCTTCCAGGGTCTTGCCGTTGGCCGTGATTGCGCGCTTGATGCGGCCTTGCGCAATCAGCTCGGCCACCACCGCTGGCAGCCCGCCGGCGCGGTAGTAGTCCTCGCCCAGGTACGTGCCGGCCGGCTGCATGTTGACCAGGAGCGGTACGTCGTAGCCGATCTTCTCCCAGTCGTCGCAGTCGAGCTTGACGCCGATGTGGCGCGCGATCGCGTTCACGTGCACCGGCGCGTTGGTCGAGCCACCGATTGCCGAATTGACGATGATGGTGTTCTCGAAGGCCGCGCGGGTGAGGATGTCGGAGGGCTTCAGGTCCTCGCGCACCATCTCGACGATGCGCTTGCCGGTCAAGTAGGCCATTTCCTGGCGATCGCGGTAGGGCGCGGGGATCGCCGAGCTGCCCGGGAGCGTCATGCCCATCGCCTCGGCCAGCGCGTTCATGGTCGAGGCCGTGCCCATGGTATTGCAGTGCCCGGTCGACGGGGCCGAGGAGGCCACAAGTGCAAGGAACCCTTTGTAGTCGATCTTGCCGGCGGCCATCAATTCGCGCGCCTTCCAGACGATGGTGCCCGAACCGGTGCGCTCGCCGTCGTGCCAGCCGTTCAGCATGGGCCCGGAGTTGAGCGCGATAGCCGGAATGTCGACCGTGGCTGCGGCCATGATCTGCGCCGGCGTGGTCTTGTCGCAACCGGTGGTGAGGATGACGCCGTCGATCGGGTAGCCGTACAGCACCTCGACCAGCGAGAGGTACTGCAGGTTGCGGTCCAGCGCCGCGGTCGGGCGCTTGCAGGTTTCCTGGATCGGGTGGATCGGGAATTCGAAAGCGATGCCGCCGGCGTCGCGGATGCCTTCGCGCATGCGCTGGGCCAGCACGAGGTGGTGGCGGTTGCAAGGCGCGATGTCGGAGCCCGACTGCGCGATGCCGATGACCGGTCGGCCGGACTGCAGTTCCTCTAGCCCAATGCCGAAGTTCATCGTGCGCTCGAGGTAGAGCGCCGTCATGTCGGCGTTGTCAGGGTTGTTGAACCACGCCTGCGAGCGCAGGCCGCGGGTCTTGCCGGTCTTGCGCCCGGTTTGCTTTTTCTTCGCCATTGATTGTTTCCTTGAGGTCGGGCAGGTCGGTGCCGGTGCAACTTTAGCAGCCTCGTGCGGCAGGCTCGCCATGAACTTGATCGCCTGCAGAGAGCGTAGGGCGTCAAGACTTTCTGAGGTCCTCGTAGTTCTTCAGCGCCGCTGTTCTCCCCGTTCGCGAAAGCCTGGATAGACGAAGGCAGAGGCGATCCGCTCGCAGTCCCGCTCGGATACCCCTGCGCTGCGCGCGGTCGCGTACCACGTCGCGCGAACCTGTTCTTCCATTGTTGCAAGCAGCGCCTCGGCTTGCGGGCCTTCAAGCAGGAACCTCGCGGACTGTGAAAGCAGGTTGCCAGCGCTCGCGGTACGTCCGGCGTCTCCGCAGGCCATCGCCAGATCACGTCGCTCCTGGCTGATCGGCGTTGCCGGGGTCAGATCGTATGCAGGAGAGAGGTGCCAGTCCTGCTCGCGGGCGATCACGGCATGGTTGCGCGGATGGTCGTCGATGTTTGAGATCAGCGCGTTGAAGCACATGCGCCGGAACAGTTCGGCAGCGTTGCGCTCGGGGTCTGCACAGACGCGCCGCAGTTGTTCGGCCAGGAGGACATATGACCACTTGTCGCGCGACTGATAGGTGTCTTCCGCTCGCAGGAGCGTGAGCGCACTCACCATGCGGGCGCGCCGGTAGCCACGCGACGACTTGTCGCGGTCGAAACGCTTCACGAGCAGCACATCGCGGCCGGCGACATCGACCACACGGCTTTCCGCAGTCCCGAGACCGCATGCACGTGCGAGGGTCAGCATCGCATGTTCGACGCGCGCGCTGTTCCAGGGATCGTCGGGGCGGTTGAACTTCGCCACCCACAGGGTATCGTGATCTTCGACGACGGTCTTCGGTCGTGCGCCGCCTATCGAAGTGCCGAGCATCAGCAGTCGTTGGACTTGCTCATGATCCGCATCGTTTTCCGTCACGGGGTGCTCAGGAAGGCCAGCGGTGGCTAAGGATCCGCCCTCTGCATCGGCGGCGATGGCATCCGCCGCCGCCTGGAGCATGGCGAGATCGAGAGTCTGGTTGAAGGTGCGCTTGGGCGCAGGGGGCGTCTGATTCAAACCGAAGCCCAGAGCGCCTGCGCGGTCGTCCGGCGAGAAGAGGAGGTAGGCCATTTCGCCGGGCTGGGCGTTGCTCAGGTGCTGCTGGATCACCAGGCGGCCCCAGTAGTCCGGGGTTGCGTCGCGCAAGGCACCGAAGACGCCGTTGAGAGCGACGGTGCTGTACGTGCGCGGCGCGAGCTTCAACTCAACCGGGTCTAAGGCAACTGCATTGCGGCGCTCCAGGTAGCTCCGCCCATAGACGAAGCGCCCCTCCATGACGCCGCGACGATCCGCAGTGAGAGCGAAACGCCCGGCGGTAACGGCTTCGGTCTCACCAGGCAAGGTGATATAGACGAAGCACTCCGAAGAAATATCAGAAGTCATTGTTCAGTTCCATCTTCGGACGTGCGCGGCCTCGTTCCCGAGCAAGGGCCAGGGTCTGCCCTTCCTGATCCCGTTCCGGAGTCGCGACAAGATCAAGTTGCTCAAGCAGGTCCAGTGCCCACAGGAGCGCCGCATAGACAGCGATGCCGGTCGAGGGCTTTCCCTTTTCGGCATCGGCCACGGCGCGCTCGCCGGTGCCGATCTTTTCTGCCATCTCGGCGATGGTGAGATTGCGACGCAGGCGCGCCGTACGCAGGTTCGCGCCCAGGCCTTTCAACGTCTTCTCGACGGCGTAGGGGGGCGCATTGAGCAACTTGTTGCGGGCGGTCATGGAAGCACCTCTTGATACGTTTTGTCTCTATCGCAGTACCAAAAAAACAGAAGAAAACCAAAAACATCTTTCAAGAGCAGTTTATATCATTCAATATGCTCTTGAGAGATAAAATAATCCGCTGTGCTAAACTATCCCCAGCGCTATCCGGTTTGGGCGCTGGCATGGATGCCGATGTGTACGCGCAAACGGCACGTCAAGGCCCGTGTACATAGGCGGGCGCATAACAGGGCTGTGAGCGATGGCGGACGAGAAGATCTCCAATGAAGTCAAGCGCAGACGTACGTTTGCCATCATTTCCCACCCCGACGCGGGCAAGACCACGCTCACCGAGAAACTGCTTTTGTTCGGCGGCGCGATCTTCATTGCCGGCAGCGTCAAGGCGCGCAAGGCATCGCGCCATGCCACCTCCGACTGGATGGAGATCGAGAAGCAGCGCGGCATCTCGGTGGCCAGCTCGGTCATGCAGATCGAGTATCGCGACTGCGTCATCAACCTGCTCGACACCCCCGGCCACCAGGATTTCTCCGAGGACACCTATCGCGTGTTGACTGCGGTGGACGCGGCGCTGATGGTGATCGACGCCGCCAACGGCGTGGAGGCACAGACCCTGCGCTTGATCGAGGTCTGCCGCGCGCGCAACACGCCCATCCTCACCTTCATCAACAAGATGGATCGCGAGGTCAAGCCGCCGCTTGATCTCATCGACGAGATCGAGCGCGTGCTCGGCATGCCGGCGGCACCCTTCACCTGGCCGGTGGGCATGGGCAAGCGCTTCGGCGGGGTCTTCGACGTCAAGCGCGACCGCATGCGGGTCTTCCGCGCCGGCGAGGACCGTGTCGGCACCGACGACGAGGTCATCGAGGGCCTCGGCAACCCGGCCTGTGTGGAACGTTTCGGCAGCGCCTTCGAGGAGGCGCGTGGCGAGATCGATCTCGTGATGGGCGCCTCGCCGGAATTCGATCGCGATGCCTTTGTCGCCGGCCGCCAGTCGCCAGTGTTCTTCGGCTCGGCGATCAACAATTTCGGCGTGCGCGAGGTGCTGGATGCGCTGGTCGACCTGGCGCCGTCGCCGTTGCCGCGAGTGGCGATCCAGCGCAAGGTCGAGCCCACCGAACCAAAGTTCACCGGCGTGGTGTTCAAGATCCAGGCCAACATGGATCCGGCACATCGCGACCGCATCGCCTTTGTGCGCATGTCTTCCGGGCATTTCGAGCGCGGCATGAAGCTGCGCATTTGCCGCACCGGCAAGGACATACGCACCAACACGGTCGTGTCGTTTCTCTCGCAGCGCCGTGAACTGGTCGAGGATGCCTATGCGGGCGACATCATCGGCATTCCCAATCACGGGCTCCTGCAACTGGGCGACACCCTCACCGAAGGGGAGGTGCTGCAGTTCACCGGCCTGCCCTTCTTCGCGCCGGAGCTATTCCAGACCGTGGAGATGGTCGACCCGTTGAAGAGCAAGCAGCTGCGCCAGGGCTTGACGCAATTGGGCGAGGAGGGCGCGATCCAGGTGTTCCGCCCGCTTGGCGGCGGCATGCTGCTGTTGGGCGCGGTCGGGCAGCTGCAGTTTGAAGTAGTGGCGCATCGCCTGCAGCACGAGTACGGCGCCGCGGCGCGCATGGCGCCTTCGCGTTACCAGCTGGCGCGCTGGGTGACCAGCGACGATCCAGCGGAATTGAAGCGCTTCATCGACGCCAATTCCCACCGCGTCGCCCTCGACGCGGTGGATGCGCCGACCTTTCTGGCCCAGCACCACACCGAACTGCGCGCGGTCCAGGATCTGTGGAAGGACGTTCGCTTTCACGCCATGCGCGAGCACGCCGGGCTCATGTTCCAGGAGCGCATGGCGTAGCTGGGTCGCTCTGCCAGGGCAGGAGGCGACTGAAGATCGTCGCGCGATCCTTGCGGTTCGTGCGACGACCTCCGCCTTCGGAGTGCGCTAGCTGCGTCCCCAGCCGCGCCGCTCACCCATCCGGCGTGCATGCTCGGCCAGCTTGCCGCGCTGCTCGGGTGTCAGTACATCGGCAGCTTCGGCCAGCGCCTGGGTGATGCGCTTCGAAGTGCTGTCGGCCAGCGCGATCTGCTCGACGCGCAGCTTCTCGATGGCCGCGCGGTCGACCTGCGGCGCCGCCATCAGTTCGACGGCCTGCGTGCGCGCCGTGCGCATCTTCTCGCGCAGCGGCACCAGGTCGCGCGCGGCGCCCTTGGCGATGCCGGAGAGCTTGTCCTTCTGCTCCGGCGTCGCGTCGACCTCCACGGCCAGGTGCCTGACCATGCGTTCGACGCGGTCGTCCATGCGCGCCGGGTCGAAGCGCGCGGAGAAGAACCCGCCGTGGCCATGCGCGAACGACTTGCCCGCGTAGCCACCGGCGAAACCGGCTGCCGCGGCGACGAAAAGGACGAAGAGCAGGCGGCCGAAGCGCGCGCCGTGCGAATGCCGGTGGCGGCCGTCGCGGCAATCGCGGCCGTTGCCGGGACCGCCGGCGGTCTCAGGGGTGAGGGTAGGTGAATCCATGGTGTGGCTCCTTGGGTTGGCGGGCGGGTTTGCCCGATGGAGCCACTTTGCGCGTGCGCTGTTGCCGGCGATTGTCGGGTGCGTAAAGAAATATGAAGCGGGAGCTGCAACGCTTCCGCAGCGTGCATCCCGCAATGCGCCACGAATCGAGCAGAGCATCCTCTGGGGCAAGTGGCAGAATGTTTTGGCTGCGCACAGATCGCGTCGTCGTCAATCGCTTCCGCCAAGGCTCTCGCCATGACCATTCTCGTTGTCGGCCTCGTCCTCTTTCTCGGCGTGCACTCGGTCCGCATCTTCGCGGAGGGCTTTCGCAGCCGTTCCATCGCACGCATCGGGCCGAACGCGTGGAAGGGCCTGTACACCGTGATTTCGCTGACGGGCTTTGCCCTCATCGTCTGGGGGTACGGACTGTCACGCGCGGAAGGCGGATTTCTCTGGCATCCGCCGCGCTGGACATTCCACGTCACCGCCCTTCTGATGATGGTGTCCTTCATCCTTCTGGTGGCGGCCTATGTTCCGGGCAACGGCATCAAGGCGCGGGTCGGGCATCCTATGGTGGCGGGTGTCAAGGTGTGGGCGTTTGCGCATCTGCTTTCCAACGGCCGGGTCGGGGATGTGGTGCTCTTCGGAGCGTTCATGGTGTGGGCAATCCTGAATTTTTCAGCCGCGCGGCGGCGGGATCGCGCCGCGGGAGTCACTTCTGCCTCGCGCGGGGCGGGGCGGACGGTTGTTGCTGTGGTGGTCGGGGTGGTGGCCTACCTGGCGTTTACGCTTGCCGCGCACAGGTGGTTGATTGGCGTCCGGCCGTTCTGACGGGCGTTCCAGGGGCGGCATCTATATTCTTTTTGGCGATTAGATGAGCCATATTGATTAGTTTTAATTGCATATGGGCATCGGTAAGCTTGCGAGTCCTGTATTACTCGCTCCTCGCTTGCCATGTCCAAACTTCGCCAATCTTTCGTCGCTTTCGCAGTCGCGCTCGTCGCAGGTGCTGCTTTCGCCCAACCTGCGATCTCGGTCCAGGCAAACGCGGACTCGCCGCACGGGCTGGTGATTCGCCACTTCGGATGGGCCCACGGTGGGTCATCAGTACCCGTTCGTTGGGTCTCCAATTCAGCCGCTGCTGACGTAAGCGTGGTTTCGGCCGGCTCGGCGGTAGCGCAACGCGCCGCGGGGGTGGATCTCAAGGCGGTCTACGTGGTTTCTCGGACTTCATTTTCCTACAACGTTCTCACTGTGAGCGAGCGCTTACTTGAGTCGCAGGGGGCAACGCTGGAACAGCTCATTGCGCTGCACGAACAGGCGCGGCGCTGGATCATCGCCAACCCGGTTCAGGCGCGCCTTGTTGTTGCACGCGAACTGGGGATCACCCAGGAAGCTGGAGCGGCAGTTCTGGCCGAACGGGACTTCAACGTCTCACGGCCAGGCCCCGCATTGGCTCAGTCGCTCAAGGCGGCGGGTGCGGCCCCGGGAATCGTCGACGCACTGCTCGATGATGGGCCACTGCGCGCTGCGGTACGCGGCGTAGAGTTCAAGCCGCGCCAGACCGGCGAAGTCGCGCTGCTGCGCTAAGTCCTGCGGCTTGCAGCCGGGCTGCCGGAAAGGTCAGTTCGCGTCGCCATCCTGGCCGGAGCTTTTCCCGGTCAGTCCGGCCCAGCGTTCCACCAGCCCTTCGGTTTCGATGCCGAACAGGTCGAGCACCCGCCCGGTCGTGTGGTTGACCAGGTCCTCGACCGTGGTCATGGACTGATACAGGGCGGGCACCGGCGGGTAGATGACGCCGCCCATCTCGGTCACTGCGGTCATGTTGCGCAGGTGCGCCAGGTTGAGCGGGGTCTCGCGCGTAAGCAGCACAAGGCGCCGCCGCTCCTTCAAGGTCACATCGGCCGCACGCGCGATCAGGTTGTCGGCAAAGGCATGGGCGATCGCGGCCAGGGACTTCATCGAGCAGGGGGCGACGACCATGCCGTGGGTCGTGAACGAGCCGCTGGCGATCGACGCGCCGATGTCGCGATGGTCGTGCGAGTGGTCCGCCAGGGCTTCCACTTCCTTGCGCGAAAGCCCCAGTTCATGCTGGGTGTTGAGCGCCGCGGCGTTGGAGACCACGACATGGGTTTCCCAGCCCTCGACCTTCTTCATCGCCTGCAGAAGGCGCACGCCGTAGAGGCTGCCGCTGGCTCCCGTGAGTGCTATGACCAGGCGCTTTTTCGAGGGGGATTTCATCGCGGGATTGTAGCGGCTGGCGTGTATCATCGACCGCCATGGCTGTGCCCACGACCCCTGAGCGGCTGACCGTCTTTTTCACCCGCATCGCGCGTCGCATGGTCGAGGCTAAGAGTGCCGTCCCGGTTTCCGGCGGTTCGATCCAGCCGGCCTGGGCGGTGACCCTGGCGGACGGCAAGAAGGTCTTCGTCAAGGAGGGCGTGCCTGAGCAGATGGGGCGGCTGAAGGCCGAGGCGCAGGGGCTGAAAACCCTGGCCGCCGTCGATGCGATCCGCGTTCCTGAAGTCTATGCCGCCGCCGGCGAGGGGCGGCACAGCTACCTGGTGCTCGAGCACCTGGACCTCGTGCCGGGGACGCCGACCTCTTTCGCACGTCTCGGGCGTGAACTGGCAGCCCTGCACCGCGCCGGCGCGCCCAGCTTCGGTTTCGAGCGCGACAACTTCATCGGCGCGAACTTGCAGTCGAACATTATCGACACCGACTGGCCGCGCTTTTTCGGCGGTCGGCGCCTCTTGCCGCAGCTGGACCTGGCCGAGGCCGGGGCGCACGCCGGCGCCTGGATCGATGAAGGGCGATCGCTCGCCGAGTCGGCGAATGCCTTCTTCCCCGGCCACGCGCCCACTCCGTCGCTCCTGCACGGCGACCTGTGGGGTGGCAACGCCGGCTTTCTTGCCGACGGCACGCCGGTGATTTACGACCCGGCGGTGTACTACGGAGACCGAGAGGCAGACCTTGCGATGACCGAGCTCTTCGGCGGCTTCGCACCGGAGTTCCTTGCCGCCTATCGCGAGGCCTGGCCGTTAGACGCAGGCTATACGACGCGGCGCGATTTCTACAATCTGTACCATGTGCTCAACCATGCGAACCTGTTCGGCGGCGGCTATGTCGCGCAGGCGCGCGACTTGATCGCCCGCCTGAAGGCGACCATCCGCTAGTCATCCCCCAACCGGGCGCCCGTCAGGCGCCAACCCAGGAGAAGGCCGTGCCACTCATCCACATCAGCCTGTTCGAAGGCCGCACTGTCGAGCAAAAGCGCGAACTCGCGCAAGCCATCACCACCGAGACCTGCCGTGTGCTCAAGTGCGAGCCCGCGTCGGTCGACATCATTTATGAAGACGTCAAGAAGCACGACTGGGCCACTGCCGGAAAGCTCTGGTCCGAACCGCGCTGACCGTGTCTGACCTCATCTACCTGAGCGCCGGCGAGCTGGTGCGGCGCTATCGCGACGGCTCACTCTCGCCGGTCGAGGTGACGCGTGCGGTGCTGGCGCGAATCGAGGCCGTCAATCCACGCGTCAACGCTTTTTGCCGCGTCTTTGCCGATGCGGCGCTCGCCGATGCGCGCGCTGCCGAGGCGCGCTACAAGGCCGGCCGTCCACTCTCGCCTATCGACGGCGTGCCCACCGGAATCAAGGACCTGATCCTGGCAGCCGGCGCGCCGACGCTGCGCGGCTCGAAGACCGTCGACCCTGCGGGGCCGTGGAAAGACGATGCACCCGCCACCGCGCGCCTGCGCGAAGCAGGCGCGGTCATCCTGGGCAAGACCACCACGCCTGAGGGGGGCTGGAAGGGCGTGACCGACTCGCCTTTGACCGGCATCACGCGCAACCCCTGGAACACCGCGTTCACGCCCGGTGGCTCATCGGGCGGGGCTTCCGCGGCGCTGGCCGCCGGCATGGGCGCCTTGCACGTCGGCACCGACGGGGGTGGATCGATCCGCATTCCCAACAGTTTCACCGCGACCACCGGCATCAAGGCGCACTTCGGTCGCGTGCCGGCGTGGCCACTCTCGCCCATGGGCAATGTCGCTCACGTCGGCCCGATGACGCGTTCGGTCGAGGACGCCGCCCTGCTGCTGGACGTGCTGGCCCGACCCGACGCGCGCGACTGGACCGCGCTGCCGCCGCGCGCGCCCGACTACGCCGCGCGGGTGCGCGACGGCGTCAAGGGACTGCGCGTGGCCTACAGCGCGCGCCTGGGCTACGTGAAGCACGTCGATGCCGAAGTCGCGGCCGCAGTCGCATCCGCAGTGCGCGTTTTCGCCGAGCTTGGCGCGAACGTGGAAGCGGCCGACCCCGGATTTTCTGACTGCGGGCCGCTCTTTGCGACCCACTGGTTCTCGATTGCGCGCAACAGCTTCGGCCGTTTGCCCGCAGACAAGTTTGCCCTCCTCGACCCGGGCCTCAAGGCCACCTGCGAGTACGCTGCCCGCTACAGCATCGCCGACTTCCTCGACTACCAGCAGGGACGCGTGCAGGTGGGCGAGGCGATGAAGCGTTTCAACACGCGCTATGACCTCCTGGTGACGCCCGCCATCGCGATCCCTCCCTTCGAGGTTGGTCGCGTCGCGCCTGATCCTCCGCCGGGCCTTGCGCCGAACGCCGCCGACTGGACCTGGTGGACACCGTTCTCCTACCCGTTCAA
>JBJXGS010000311.1:0-15020 GCA_046160545.1 Burkholderiales bacterium | reverse complement strand
TAGAGCACGATGCGCCCGCCCTCGACGCGCGCCGCGCTGGCGTCGCGCCCGGTCGGCACGCTCACGCTGATGGTGCCGGATTGCAGTATGCGGTTGAGCTGGGCCTCGCTGCCGACGTTGTTGAGTCGCACGCGGATGTTGGGCGAGTTCGCGTCGACGATCTCGACCGAGCGACCGGCGGCAATTGCAACCTGGCCGCCGGGCGAGGAGATCGTGCCGTGGTTTTCGACAGCGCCCGCGACCAGAGCGATCAGACCACCGTGACTCCTGATGACGCCATAGTTGGCGATGCCGGCCGGCTTGCCGTCGGCTTCAAAGCGCAGACGCCCGGAGAGGAAGTCCGCGTTCGACATGTTGAGCGTCGAGGCGATGAAACCTGCCGTGTCGATGGTCGCGCCGGGCCCGACGACGATGCCGTTGGGGTTGATCAGGAACACCCGCCCATTGGAGAGCAGTTGTCCCAGCAACTGGGAAGCCTGCGGGCCGGTGACGCGGTTCAGGACTGCCGAGCCAGGGCCCTGCTGGATGAAGCGCGTGATCTCGTCGGCGCGGATCGAAAAGCCGCCCCACTGGATGATGGTGTTGGGGCTATTGACGATCGAAAGCGTCTTGCCGTGCTGCTGGAAGGCGGCGCTGCCGGCGATGACCGAGGGGTTGGTCGGGTTGGCTGCGGCCGGGCTGATTGCGCCGGGTGGCGCCAGGGACAGGAGTGCCGCGCCGGCCAGCGCGGCGGCCACTGCGGTCGGTCTTGGCAGACGGGGACCTCGGGCGGGGACATCGTGCCCGGCCGAGGCGACCGACGACCGCGCGCCGCTGCCACGGCAGGGGAAGCTGGGGGATGTACGGCGGGCTGAGTGTTCGCGCGGGTGCAGGGTCATCGCTGCCGCCCTCTCAGAATCCGACCGCCAGCGAGAAGTGTACGAACCCGGAGCGGTAGGGCTGCCCGGTCTCCTGATGCACCGGCCGCCCCGCGTCCAGTCGTGCAGTGAGTTTTTGCCATGCCGCGCGCAGGCCCAGGCCGACCGAGGCGATGGCGAGGTAGGAGCGCTGCGGTGCTAGCGGCTGGTTGTTGGACAGGTAGGCTGCGTCGGCAAAGGCGACTAAGCGCACGTTGCCACCCGGATTCTCTGCAGGGTCCAGGAGGGGCGCGGACTGTATTTCAAGCTGGAGGCGAAGCCCCGAATCGCCTGAAACGAAGCGCTCGCCAAACCCGCGCACCGAGGTCGCGCCGCCGGCGCCGAACTGCTCCCCGGCCACCAGCAGGTCGCGTGTCCACTGTCCGTCAATCGTGGCGTTGACAATCGCCGACCCGAACGCCGACAGGTAACTCGCGCCGAAGCGCACCAGCTTGTAGGTGGAAGATGCGCCCAGCCGGTTGGCGGCAAAGTCCTGCTTGCCGCCGCCGTCCCCGCCCGGGATATTGGTCACGAAGGAGGCGTTGACTCCGGCGTTGTAGCCCTGGCCACTGCGACTGGCCGATACGCCTGTGGACAGCGGGTACAGGCGCAGGTCAGGGGCGAAATTGACCCCGCCGAAGACGGCGCGATTGTCGAAGTCCCGATAGTCCTGCGCAATGAACCAGCGCGGTTCCCAGCCGTCGAGGCGGTTGAGGTAGCGTGTGTAGCGCAGTCCCGCGAGGGTGCCGCGCCCGCTGACCGAAAACAGGTTGGGCAGGACGCCGGAATTGACCGTCGAGTAACCCAAAGTGGCCTCAAGCGCGGCGGCCTGGGCGTACAGCGGAATGCGGTAGCTCGCACCGAAAATCTGCACCCTGTCAGAGGGCAGGACCGAGATCCGGTTGGGATGCCTGCGCTCGTGCGGTGCAGAGATGAACTGCAGATTGACCTGATGATCACGGTCCCACAGGTTGGCGTGGCGCCATGCCACCCCGTAACGCAGCTTGCCGGTCTGCTCGTTGCCGGTGTTGTCGAGGAAGAGGAGGCCGGAAGCAGGCGGTGAGTCCTGGGCGCGGATTTCGGCCTTCAGCTTGTCCGGAGTGTCGAGCGCCTCGAAGACCACTTGGCCGCGCTTGGCGCCACTCTCGTTGACCAGCAGCAACTGGCGATCGACGCGGTCCAGGTCGACCTGCTCTCCGGTGCGCAAGGCCGGCAGTCCGGCCTGCCAGTTGGCCACGCTGAAGTTCACGTTGCCGCTGACCACGATTTCGGTGAGCCTGGGCTCGACTACCTGAAAGCGGATCGTCCCGCTGGTGGTCTCCTGGGTCGGGATGCGCACGCTCACCAGACGAAAACCGCGTTCGCGGAACAGGCGCTCAACCGCGGCGCGCGCGGCTTCCAGGTCCTCGAAACCGATGTCGCGGTCGAGATAGGGTGCCACGACCGCTTGCGATTCGGCGGCGCCAACCAGGGTCGAACCTTCCAGCGTGATGGCAGCCACCCGGAAGGTCGGCCCACGCGCTTCCGCCGGCGGCGCGGGAGTCTGCGCGAGAACCAGGTTCATGGCGCAAGCCCAGGCCAGCGCACCGAGAAGGGGGCGCCATTGCGGGCGGCGAAGGTGGCCGGCATGGCGTGGGCGGGAAGGGATGATCAGCAAGGGGGGAAATGCGTAAGTCTATGGGCGTGCGCCGGAGCGCGGACACACAACTCGTGATTATCGCCGAGCGAAGGTGATCGGCGTCACAGAAAGTCTGAAAAATCCATGTCCCGTGGCCGGTTCGGGGCAGCGCATTCTTGCGCGAACGTGGCGCTCCGGTCTCCTTCAGCCGCCGATGGCAAAAAAGGCGCGAATCCGCGCCAGCCACTCGGCTGCGGCGCTGGCGTGCGCTGCGTGGGGCGGGCCGTCAGCATGTACGGCCGCCGCGAGCGCGATCTGGCGCGATGCCATGACGCGCGACATTTCGTCGGCGATGGCAGGCCGTGACCTGAGAACGTCCTCGAAGCCCGCCTTGTCGAGCCGGTAGCAATCGGCGTTGCTGCGCGCGATCACCGTCGCCGCGCGCGGTGCGCCGGTCAGGAGGCCGGCTTCGCCGAAGAAACTGCCGGCGCCCAGGGTGCTGACGAAGCGCCGCTCGTGGCCCTCGGTGTCGACGACGATGTCGGCTTCGCCGGCGGTGAGAATGTACAGCCAGTGGGCGACGTTGCCCTGGCGGGTGATGATCTCGCCGCCCGCAAAGGGCGAATACGTCAGCCGCGCGGCGACCGTGCGCCGCTCCGGCGCGGTGAGCGAGGCAAACAGGTCGATCGTCGCCAGCGCGGCCATGCGGCGGGCGATTTCGCGCTCCTCGACTTCGCGGCGGTGCGCCTCGGTCTGCTCGGTCAGGCGCACACCGTGCTCAGCCACGGCCAGGCGCCAGCCGTGCCGCTTAAGCGCGGTGAAGACGTGGACGCGCACCTGGCTGTCGGTGGGATCGTCGTTGCGCAGGTCGGTAAGCCAGTAGCGCAGGTCGTAATTGGCGTAGCCGTGCTCGAATCCCAGCAGCACGCAGCTGGGCTCGGGTGAGCGCGCCACGTGGGCGATCTCGGATTCGCGGATGGCCTGCTCGATGGTGGGGATCACGCGGGTGGGGGCGGCCGAGAGGTCGACCGAAAATCGCACGTGCCGGCGCCACTGCGTCGTCTGGCCCGCGCGTTTGCCCAGCACCGCGAAACGGCCTTTCATGAGCGCGCTGTTGGGCACGACCACGGTTTCCCAGTCGCGGGTTTCGATCGAGGTCGAGCGCCAGCGGATGTCGACCACGCGCCCGACGACATCGTCGATGCGCACCCAGTCGCCGAGCTGGATCGAATTGTCGAACTGGATCGCCAGCCCGCCCAGGATGTTGCCCAGCGTGTCCTGCAGCGCGAAAGCGATCACCGCCGTCACAACGGCAGTGGAGGCCAGGATGCTGCCCGGGTCCATGCCGGTGGCGCGCAGGCGCGCAACCAGCCAGACCGCATAGACGACGAAGGTGCACAGATCCTCGGCGATGCGCGGCGGCGCGACGCCGCCGGCGGGCAAGAGGACGCGGAAGAGCAGCATGCCGCCCAGGCGAATCGCGGCTACCCCGGCGATCAGGAGCGCGATGTTGAACAGCGCGACCGCTGCGTTGCCCATGCTGATCGCATGGAGCACGCCGGCCAGCAGTTGCGCGAGAGTGGCCGCGACGAAGATCGCCAGGGTGTTGGCCGACGATGCGCGGGAATCGCCGCCGGTGCGCCAGAGCAGGGCGGTAGAGACCAGTGCCGCCGCGACGATCCACGGGGTTTCGCGCTGCCAACCGAAGGCTAGTGCAGCGGTCCAGTCCATGGTTCCTGCCTCAGGCCCGCGTCGTCCAGACTACATGCCCGGGTAGTTGGGCCCGCCGCCGCCTTCGGGCACCACCCGGACAATATTCTGGCGCGGGTCCTTGAACCCGCAGGTCTGGCGATGCACAGAGTTCTACGCGATGATCTGCAGGCGGTCGAGGCCGGCATGGCGTGGCCGCGAAGGGATGGGCGGCAAGGGAGGGATGGCTCAAGTCTATGCGCGCGCGCGCGGGAGCGCAAACGCGTAAACGGGAATATTCACCGAGCAAAGTTGATCGGCGTCAAAGAAGGAGCAAAACCGCCGGATCCGGGCTGTTCGCCGCGGCCACCACACTCGAGGCATGGCGCGATTCTTTACGCTTGCGAGCGAGATGTCCTGCGCCTGGCACCCGCCGCGCAGGCGATAGCGACTGCAAACAGGGCCAGCGACCCGGGTTCCGGCACCATGCCGGTTGCGGCGTTGAATGAAAAGCGCGTCCACTCCGAGGATCCGAATGCGGCGAGCGTCTGGTCGCCGAAGACCACCTGGGGTACTGCGCCGGTAAAAATGCCTCCGGCGAACATGTCGCCGGAAAGTATCAATACATCGTCCTGGAATACCGTGATGTCCGCACCCGCGCCGATGCCATCGACGACGATACGGTAGTCGTGAAACGCCGAGACGGTGTCTACCAGCGCGACCGGCCCGAGATTGTCGTTGCCTACCAGGAGAAAGATGCGGTCCTGGTCGAAGAAGAGCGCATTGCCGACGTTGTCGGCTGTGCTGAAGACGATTGCGGCATGCGCGCGCGGCGCCAGGGGGCCGGTCTGTGTGCTTTGTCCGGGGCCCACGCGCAAGCTCGCTTCGATCCGTAGTTGCGACGGCATCGTGATGTCAGCGCCGGACTGGCGATAGAACATGTTCTCGGCATTGGCTGATGTCGACAGAGTGAGCCTGCCGCCTGCCAATACCGGATTCTCCGGAACTGCGGTGTCGGTAAGCGCCATGCGCGCGTCGACCTGGTCGGGCATGAGTCCGGAGCCAGCGGTCCACAGGTAGGTCGTCGGGATCGGCGTGGCATGAAGCGGGCTGGACAAGCCGAAGATGGCGCAAACGGTCATGGCAAGACAAGTTGAAAGGGATTTCATTTTCTTAGCTCCATTTTCGATAACGGGGGTAGTGCCGGGGTTCGGTCGTCCGGCGATAAGCGGGCCAAAATGCAAGCCATCGCGTGATACCTTTCGGGCATGTCGATCGCCCCGCACGGTGTGGATCGCGACCGCCTGAGAAATTGCCTTGGTTCGATTTCGATTGTGACGAATCACTCTCCTTGTACCTATAACCCATTCGGGTTAGTCGTGAAGAGTTCTGCCAACCAGTTCACACAAGCGACCGGCCATGTCGCCTGACATCGCCCTGGCTGTGCGTCGTGAGCTGGTCGCATTGGTCATGCGCCAAATGCCGTTCGCCCTGGCTGGCCAGTCCGCCGCGGCGGCCGTGCTCGTCGCGGTGTTGTGGGGGGGGTTTCCCGCCGGCGCGATGCTCGCCTGGTTGGCAGCCTGGGGGCTCGCGTTCATGGCCACCGAGGCCCTGCGCCGCGCGCACGCGTCCAACAGTGCGCAGCGCACGGTCGAGGAGTGGGAAAAGCGCCTGCTCATAACAGCGGTCGTGCGTGCGCTGGTGTGGGCAGGGGCGACGCTGTTGCTCTTTCCGCCAGGCTACGCCGATCGCTTGTACTTCGTCGGCATCATCATCGCCCTGGTTTCGGCATCGCCCAATTCCCTTGCCGGTCAGCCTCGTGCGCTCACGGCCTACATCACGATCGTTCTGGCGCCCCTGGCGTCGCGATTCTTCATCGACCCGGAGCGCACCCCGGCACTTTTCGCGCTAGGCATTGCGCTCCTGGTCATGCTCGCGATCTTTGTGGGGATCGGCCGGCGCTTTGGCGCGGGGCTCGCTACCGCGACGCGACTGCGCTTCGAGAACGAGGCGCTGGCCGAGGACCTCCGGCGCCAGAAGGCGCTGACCGACGCGGCGCTGGAACGCGCGGCGACCGCGAGTGCCCAGAAGACGCGCTTCCTTGCTGCCGCCAGTCATGACCTGCGGCAGCCGGTGCATGCGATTGGGTTGATGCTATCTGCCTTGTCAGCCGAGGCTTTGCCGGCCGACGCCAAGAACATGGTCGAGCGCTTGTCGACCTCGGTGCGCGGACTGGACGGCTTGTTCGCGAGTTTGCTGGATATTTCGAGGCTGGATGCCGGACGTGTGGCGGTGCGAGCCATGCCGGTCGAAGTGCAGCCGCTCATGGCGACACTGGAGGCGCGCCATGCGCCGGCGGCACAGGCGCGGGGACTCGAGTTCCGGGTGCGGTCGGTCGTAGCGACCGTACGGGCAGACCCAGGATTGCTTGAGGCGATGCTGTCCAATCTGTTGTCCAACGCGGTCAAATACACCGATCGCGGCGGTGTACTTTTTGCTGCACGGATAGCGGGCGGGAGTCTGCGCTTCGAAGTGTGGGACACCGGGCGCGGCATCCCGGACGAGTCCCTGGGCCTGATCTTTGAAGAGTTCGTGCAACTCGAAAACCCTGAACGCGATCGCAACAAGGGCTTGGGATTGGGTCTCGCAGTGTGCCGTCGACTGGCGGACCTGACCGGGCATGCGCTTTCGGTCACTTCGCGTACGGGTCAGGGCAGCGTGTTCCGGCTGGCGGCTCCCCTGACTCGGGAGCTGCCAGCTGCGCCAGCGACGCCGGCGGCAGGGGCGCCGCTGGCTGGTGCCTTGGTATTGGTCATCGACGATGACATGGAAGTCCGCGACGCGACCAAGAGCCTCCTTGAAGCGGCCGGGGTATGGGTGCTCATTGCTGCTGGCGGTGAACAGGCGCGCGCAGCAATTGAATCCGCGGTGCGCTACCCCGACGCGGTCATTTGCGACTACCGACTGCCGGGCGGCGAAGACGGGGTCACGCTGTGCCGCGCGCTCGCAGCGCGGATTGCCCAGCCGGTAGGTCTCATCGTCGCTACCGGTGACGATGCGCCGGCATCTGTCACGGACATGCAGGTGCTCATCAAGCCGGTCGCGCCGCAGGCCTTGTTGGCTGCGCTGGGACGCGCCATCGCGCCGGCCACCGGCGCTTGAATCAGGGCCGGCTGGCGCCGGTGTGCGGAAACGTGATTCCGGCGGCAGCGGCAGCGACGACTACGCGCGCGCGATTGGGCGCGCCCAGTGCCCGCAAGACACCACTGACGTGCACCTTGGCGGTTTCCGGCGATATGCCCAAAGCGCGGCCGATGAGCTTGTTGGTGAGTCCGGCGACGATCAGGTCGAGAACTTCGCGTTGTCGTGGCGTGAGCGCGGCGATGGTGCGGCCCATAACACTGGAAAAGGCTTCAGGTGCGCGCGGCGAAACCATGCGTGCCTGAGCGGCAATCACGCCGGAAGGCACGCGCACCAGTCCATCCATCACGTCGGCCAAGGCATTTCGGAATTCGTCGGCAGGGGCACCTTTGGAGAGAAAACCCCGCGCACCCAGTTCCAGGACCTCGGCAACCGTGTCGGGGTCGTCGTTGCCCGAGAAGACAACAACCGACATGCCGGGTGCTGCGTCGCGCAGGCGCGACAGCGCTTCGATGCCTTGCGCATCCGCAAGCCCCAGGTCGAGCAGGACAAGCGCAAAGTCCTGGGTCGTGACCGCGGCGACGGACTCGGCGCAGGAGGCTGCCTCGACGACTTCGGTTGTGGGATCACGGCGCAGCAGGAATTGCCGCAAGCCCTCCCGCGTGACAGCATGGTCGTCGACGATCAGGACCCGCATGGCGGTGCAGCTGTCCTCACATGCCCGGGTAGTTGGGTCCGCCGCCGCCTTCGGGCACCACCCACACGATGTTCTGGCGCGGGTCCTTGATGTCGCAGGTCTTGCAGTGCACGCAATTCTGCGCGTTGATCTGCAGCCGGTCGGAGCCATCATCGTTCTTGACGTACTCGTAGACCCCGGCCGGGCAGTAGCGAGATTCCGGCCCTGCGTACTGCGCGAGGTTGACGCTGACCGGGACCGAGGCGTCCTTGAGGGTCAGGTGGATGGGCTGGTTCTCCTCGTGATTGGTGTTGGAGATGAACACCGAGGAGAGCTTGTCGAAGCTGATCTTGCCGTCAGGCTTGGGATAGGCGATGGGCGCAAAGCCTGCCGCAGGCTTCAGGCATTCGTGGTCGGCGTGGTGGTGCTTGAGCGTCCACGGCACATTGCCGCCGAGGAGCTTCTGCTCCAGGCCGACCATGATGGTGCCGGTATAGAGCCCCTTGGACATCCATTGCTTGAAATTGCGCGCGCGGTTGAGCTCGTTGAAAAGCCAGCTGGTCCGGAAGGATTCGGGGTAGGCGGTGAGCTCGTCGTGGCTGCGCCCGGCGGCAAGCGCTGCGGCAGCGGCCTCGGCGGCGAGCATGCCGGTCTTGATTGCGGCATGGCTGCCCTTGATGCGCGCCGCATTGAGGAAGCCGGCGTCGTCACCGATGAGTACACCACCGGGGAAAGTCAGCTTGGGCAGCGAGCGCAACCCGCCGGCAGCGATCGCGCGTGCGCCGTAGGCGACCCGCTTGCCGCCTTCGAAGAAGGTGCGGATCTTGGGGTGCTGCTTGTAGCGCTGGAATTCGTCGAAGGGTGAAAGGTAGGGGTTCTCGTAACCCAGTCCGACGACGAAGCCTACTGAAACCAGATTGTTGTCGAGGTGATAAAGGTAGGAGCCGCCGTAGGTGGAGTTGTCGAGCGGCCAGCCCGCGGTGTGGATCACCAGGCCCGGCACATGGACTGCGGGGTCGACTTCCCAGAGCTCCTTGAAGCCGATGCCGTAGACCTGCGGGTCGACATCGCGGCGCAGGTCGTACTTGTCCATCAACTGGCGCCCAAGGTGGCCGCGACAGCCTTCGGCAAAGAATGTGTACTTGGCCACCAGTTCCATGCCTGGCTGATGGCTATCGGTGGGGTTGCCGTCGCGGCCGATGCCCATGTCGCCGGTGGCCACGCCGCGCACGCGGCCGGCCTCGTCATAGAGCACTTCAGCGCCGGCGAAGCCCGGGTAGATCTCGACGCCGAGTTCCTCGGCCTTGGTGCCCAGCCAGCGGCACAGGTTGCCCAGAGAGATGACGTAGTTGCCGTGGTTCTGGAAGTTTGACGGCAGCGCAAAGTTGGGAACCTTGAAGCCGCCGCCTTCGGTCAGGAACAGAAAGCGATCTTCGGTGACCGGCTGGTTCAAGGGGGCGCCATCGGCCTTCCAGGTCGGCCACAGTTCGTCGATGGCGATCGGGTCCATGACCGCGCCAGAGAGGATATGCGCGCCGATCTCCGAGCCCTTTTCGATCAGGCACACCGAGATTTCGCTGCCTGCGGCCTGTGCCAGCTGGCGCAGGCGAATCGCCGCGGCCAGGCCCGCAGGGCCACCGCCGACGACCAGTACGTCGTATTCCATCACTTCGCGGGTCATGTTCTTCTCCGGGCTTGTTGTGTAGGGGCCTGCGTGGCGGTCTTCAGCGCTGGCCGGTGCGCACGTCGCCAAGCAACTGTGCGTGCTCGCGCGGCGCCGAGCGCCAGTACTGCTTGGGCGCGGTCACGGTCGCTCCCAGTGCCGCGGCCGCATGCCACACCCAGCGGGGGTTGTAGAGAAAGCCACGTGCCAGCGCCACCAGGTCGGCCTGGCCGTTGGCGATGATGGCCTCGGCCTGGGCCGGCTCGGTGATGAGGCCCACGGCCATGATGGGCAGTCCGGGCACAGCCTGACGCATTTCTTCGGCGAACGGAACCTGGTAACCAGGGCCAAGCTTGATTTTCTGCAGTGCAGGCGCCACGCCGCCGGAGGAACAGTCGAGCCAGTCGCAGCCGCGCGCCTTCAACTCGCGCGCCAGCATGATGGACTGCGCTGTGTCCCAGCCGCCTTCGACCCAGTCGCTGCAGGACAGTCGCACCCCTAATGGGCGCTCGGCGGGCCACGCGGCACGCACCGCGTCAAACACCTCCAGGGTCAGGCGCATGCGGTTCTCAAGCGAGCCGCCGTAACGATCCTGGCGCTGGTTTGCAATCGGCGAAAGGAACGAATGCAGCAGATACCCGTGCGCGGCGTGGATTTCCAACGCTGCAATGCCGAGTCGTGCGGCGCGTCGTGTGGTGGCGACGAAGTCCTGCTTGATCGTCTCGATTTCAGCCAGATTGAGCGCGCGTGGCGGCGGTTCGTCGGGCAACTGCGGCGATGCCGAGGGCCCTACCGGCTGCCAGGCACGCGCTTCGCCCATGCGCATCAAACCACCGCCGTTCCATGGCTCCTGGCTGGAGGCCTTGCGCCCGGCATGGCCGATCTGCATGCCGATAGCGGTTGAGGCGTGCGGTCGGATCGCTGCAAGGACACGTGCCAGCGCCGCCTCGTTGTCGTCCGAATACATGCCCAGGCAGCCGGGAGTGATGCGCCCAGGGGCGCACACCGCGGTCGCCTCGATCATGAGCAGACCGGCAGAGGATATCGCCAATGCGCCCAGGTGCTGGATATGCCAGTCGGTCGCGCTACCTTCGACCGCAGAGTACTGGCACATGGGCGAGACGACGACGCGATTGGCAAGCGTCAGGTCGCGCAGGGTGAAAGGGCTGAATAGTTGCGGCATGCGGGAGGAGGGCGGCGGGTCTTGTCGGGTCGGTCCGGGCGCGGTGTTGCTCGCACTATCGGCGCGGCTTCGACGCGGTGGGTGGGGTGAGTCGGTGCGCCGCGATTGTAGCCGCGTGCCGCTGCGCGACAGGCCGCGGCCGGCTCGGATTACACTGCGGGCCGACTACAAACCCGGAGGCATGGAGCGGTGAAAGACTTGAAGGTGGATTTCAATCTGAGCGGGAAGGTGGCCCTGGTCACGGGAGCATCGAGCGGTCTGGGCGAGCGCTTTGCCCAGGTACTGGCAGCCGCCGGTGCGACCGTTGCGCTGGCCGCGCGGCGCGTCGAGCGGCTCAAGGAGTTGCGCGCCGAGATCGACGCGGAAGGTGGCGAGGCACACGTCTATGCACTGGACGTCACCGACATGGCGAGTATTCGCGCTTGTGTGGCGGCGGTCGAAGCCGACCTGGGCAAGATCGACATTCTCGTCAACAACTCCGGCGTCTCGGCGACCGCGCGCATCGTGGATGTGACCGAGGCCGATTACGACCAGGTCATGAGCACCAACACCAAGGGGGCATTTTTCGTCGCCCAGCAGGTGGGCCGGGTCATGATCGAGCACAAGACGCCCGGGCGCATCATCAACATCGCCTCGGTGGGGGGTATCAAGGTCTTGCCGCAATTGGCGGTCTACTGCATGTCCAAGGCGGCGGCCGTCCAGATGACACGCGCCATGGCGCTTGAATGGGGGCGTTACGGCATCAACGTGAACGCCATCCTGCCCGGATACATCGAGACCGAAATGAATTCCGCGCACTTTCGTGCCCCCGCCGGACAGAAGCTCGTGGAACGCCTGCCGCGCCGCCGGGTGGGTAAACCCGAAGACCTGGACGGCATCCTGCTGCTCCTCGCATCCGATGCTTCCGGGTTTGTCAACGGTGCGGCGATTTCCGCCGATGATGGCATGGCGGTGACTTAGGGCGCAGGAATCAAGGTCTGGCACGGGGCCTGCGGGCCCCTTTTTTGCGCCTTGTCAAGAGGGCAAAACGAGATTAATTGATTGTTTTTTAGGCAACAATGCCTATAATTTAGGGTTTTGCCGCACAGCAACAACAAGTTGGGAAGCCGGGGCGAGAAACCGGCGAACGGCAGCAGAAGAATGGCCGAAACCACCAGCATACCCCTCATCACCCCGCCTGAATGCACCGTGTTGGTGCATGAGGAGGTGATGCCGATACGCTGGGGTGACATGGATGCGATGAATCATGTCAACAACACGGTTTACTTCCGCTTCATGGAACAGACGCGCATCAGCTGGATCGAATCCCTCGGAATGGGAACGACCGCCGACGCTGCTGAAGGTCCGGTGATCGCCACTGCCTCGTGCCGTTTTCGCCGCCCGCTCAAGTATCCGGGGTCGGTGCAGATCAAGATGTTCGCCGGGCCGATCAGCCGCTCCAGCCTGCCGACCTACTATGAATTGCGCCGTACCGACGATGCCGAAACGGTCTACGCAACCGGCGAGGCGATGTTTGTATGGATCAGCAACAAGACCGGGCGCCCGGTGGCGTTTCCGGACGAATTGCGCAGGCGAATTGTCGCTGCTACGCCTTGAGGTAGCGGCCGGGATCGGAATGGAGCCACGCCTTTGAGTGGGGCACCCTTTGAAGAAGCGCAGGAGATGGTGGCAGGAAATGCGACATAGCGAGCCGTTAAGAATGACAACCGACAACATCCTCTGGGAACCGAGCCAGGCGGCGCTGGAAAAGGCCAACCTCACGCAGTTTGCGCGTGGTGCGGTCAGGCGCTGGAAGCTCAAGCTCAACACCTACCCCGACTTTTTCAAGTGGTCGATAGACTCGCCTGAACAGTACTGGATGTCGGTGTGGGAGCAGCTTGGAGTCATCGGCGCTCCGGCCGAACCGAAGAAGGGCGTGCGCATGCCGCCGGGCCTCAAGGCCGGCGCACTGCTGCGCGGCGAACACATGGCGCAGACCCGCTGGTTCCCGGGCATGCGCATGAACTTCGCCCAGAACATGCTGCGCAAGCACGACAGCTCCGAAGCCATCATTTTCTGGGGTGAGGACAAGGTCAAGCGCAAGGTCACCTGGGCCGAGCTCAACAACCAGGTATCGCGTTGCGCGCAGGGCTTGAAGGCTGCCGGCGTGCGCCAGGGCGATCGTGTCGCTGCAATCATGCCCAACATGCCCGAGGCCGTGATCGCCATGATCGCCACCGCGTCGCTGGGCGCCATCTGGACTTCCTGCTCGCCGGACTTCGGCATCCAGGGCGTGCTGGATCGTTTCGGCCAGGTCGAGCCCAAGGTGCTGTTTGCGCCTGACGGTTACTACTATGGCGGCAAGGCCATCGACATGCTTGACAAGGTCTCCGAGATCGTCATGCGCCTGCCTTCGGTGCGCGAGGCGGTGGTGGTGCCCTATCTGGCTGCCTCGCCCAACGTCGACGGCGTGCCGCGTGCGCTGACATGGCCCGAGTTCACCGCGCCCTACAAGGCCGGCCCGGTCGAGTACAACTTGCTGCCCTTCGAGCAGCCGATGCTGATCCTGTATTCATCCGGGACCACCGGCGTGCCCAAGTGCATCGTTCATAGCGCGGGCGGCATACTGCTCAAGCACCTGGCCGAGCACCAGTTGCACTGCGACATCCGCCCGGGCGACCGCGTGTTCTATTCAACCAACTGCGGCTGGATGATGTGGAACTGGCTGGTCACAGCGCTGGGTTCGGGTGCGACGCTGATCCTTTACGACGGTTCGCCGTTCCTGCGCCGCGGCGCGATTCTGTGGGACATGGCACAGGCCGAGAAGGTCACGCACTTCGGCACCTCGGCCAAATACATCGATGCGCTGGCCAAGATTCGTTTGCGGTCGCGCGACTCCCATGAACTCAACCGCCTGCGGGTCCTGCTGTCGACCGGCTCGCCCCTGGCGCCGGAGGCCTTCGACTACGTTTATCAGGCAATCAAGCCCGAGGTCATGCTGGGCTCGATTTCGGGCGGTACCGACATCTGCGGTTGTTTCGTCATGGGCAACCCGGTGCTGCCGGTACGCCGTGGCGAGTGCACCGGCAACGTGCTGGGCATGGATGTGCAGGTCCTGGACGAGCGCGGCCGTACGCTGGGACCGGGCAAGAAGGGCGAACTGGTCTGCGTCAAGCCGTTTCCGTCGATGCCGGTGGGGTTCTGGAACGACGACGACGGCAGCAAGTACCGCGCGGCCTATTTCGAACGCTTTGCCGGGCTCTGGCACCACGGCGACTATGTCGAGCGCACACCTTCGGGAGGCCTGATTTTCCACGGACGATCGGACGCCACGCTCAATCCGGGCGGCGTGCGCATCGGCACCGGCGAGATCTATCGCCATGTCGAGGCGCTCGACGAGGTCACCGAGTCCCTGGTCATCGCGCAGGAATGGCCGCCGGGCAAGCGCAACGACGTGCGCGTGGTGCTGTTCGTGCGCCTGCGTGACGGCGTCGTCCTCGACTCGGCGCTGACCGAAAAGATCAAGCAGCAGATCCGCGTCAACACCACCTCCCAGCATGCGCCGGCCAAGGTGATCCAGGTAGCCGACATCCCGCGCACGCGCTCGGGCAAGCTGGTCGAACTGGCGGTACGCAACGTGGTGCACAACCTGCCGGTCAAGAACATCGAGGCGCTCGCCAACCCGGAGGCGCTGGACCTGTATCGCAACCTGCCCGAGCTGGCTGCCGCCTGACGCGCGAGGAGTTTCGATGAACAAGGTTTTCCCGGGCGCGCAGGCTGCGCTCAAGGATGTGCTCCGCGACGGGCACATGATCGGAGTCGGCGGCTTCGGGCTGTGCGGCATTCCCGAGGCACTTATCGCCGCAGTACGTGACCTGGGCGTCAAGAATCTCACCGCGATTTCCAACAACGCCGGGGTCGATGGTTTCGGGCTGGGCATTCTCCTGGGTACGCGGCAAGTCAAGAAGATGATCGCGTCCTACGTGGGCGAGAACAAGGAATTCGAGCGCCAGTACCTGGCGGGTGAACTGGAATTGGAATTTACGCCGCAAGGCACACTGGCTGAGAAGCTGCGCGCGGGCGGCGCTGGCATCCCGGCGTTCTTCACCAAAACTGGCGTGGGCACCATCGTTGCCGACGGCAAGGAATTGCGCGAGTTTGATGGCGAGACCTAT
>JBJXGS010000310.1:0-13675 GCA_046160545.1 Burkholderiales bacterium | reverse complement strand
AGGAACAGGCCCGGTGCGATGGTGCAGACGCGAATGCCCATGCTCGAAAGGTCGCGCGCGATCGGCAGCGTCATGCCGACCACGCCGCCCTTCGACGCCGAGTAGGCTGCCTGGCCGATCTGGCCGTCGTAGGCTGCCACCGACGCCGTATTCACGATCACGCCGCGCTCGCCCGAGGCATTCGGCCCCGCCTTCGCCATTGCCTCCGCCGCCAGCCGGATCATGTTGAACGTGCCGATCAGGTTGATGGTGATCACCTTGGTGAAGCGTGCCAGGTCGTGGGGTGCTTCTTTGCCGATGGTGCGCTCCGCGATGCCGATTCCGGCGCAGTTGACCAGCACGTGAACACCGCCGAACTCCTTCACGGTGAAGTCGACCGCCGCCTTGCCATCGGCCTCCGACGTGACGTCGCACTTGATCGCGCGCACGCCGGCGCCGAGTTCCGCGGCCAGCTTCGCACCCTTGTCAACCTGCATGTCGGCGATCACCGCCTTCGCGCCATGCGCGACTGCCATGCGCACCGTTGCCTCGCCAAGCCCGGAAGCCCCGCCCGTGACGAGGAATACGCTGTTCTTCAGTTCCATGACTGCCCCACCTCGTGAAAGAAGAGCGATTATAATCCGCGCCTCCTGATGCTTTCCCTTCGCTTCGGCCTCGCCTTCGACGACCTGCACTCGCGCGCCGGACTCCTGCGCGTGGATACGGCATTCCTGCAGTTCCTGGGCGAAACCGACGCCGGGTTGCGCGAACGGCTCGTCGCCGCCCGCGCCGCTGCCGAACCGCTGGCGGCGAAGGCAGAATCCGAGCTCCTGATCGCACTCGCGCCGCATGTCGACGACTTCATCGCCAGCCTGTTCGGCGTTGAGTCCGAAGTGCAGGCGCTTTCCGCACAGCACGATGCGCTCGCCCCGCTCTATTCCGTCAAGCGCCTGTTCGTGCAGCGGCGTGCGCTCCACAAGGTCAAGGCCGAGGACGCGACGCCCGGCGAGTTCACGTTCACGACAGAAGTCGATTTCGCCAGCCAGGTTACCGCGTGGCAGAAGGACGAGGCGGCAAATGCCGCTTCTCTCGAAGCCGCTGCGCGCTACGCCGCTTGGGCGGCAACCACTCCGGAAGGCAAGGCCAGGCACAAGTCCGGCGTGCTGTTCAAGGCGCCGACCAAGCTCGACATGATGCGGCTGGTGCCACTGCACACTTCCGCTGCGGCAGGCTTCACCGCGCACACGCTAGCCCCCCATCACCTGCGACGCCGTGAGGGTTTCGACCTCACCGACGCCGGCACCGACCTCACCGGGGCGCTGGACCAGGCGAATTACTGCATCTGGTGCCACGAGCAGGGAAAGGATTCGTGCTCGAAAGGCCTGCGCGAGAAGTCGCCCGCCAAGGGCGCCGGCGACCTTGCGCCGGGCGCGGTGGGATACAAGAAATCCCCCTTCGGCGTTCCGCTCGCCGGCTGCCCGCTGGAAGAGAAGATCTCCGAGTTCCATCTGGTGAAGACACGCGGCCAGGCGCTGGCGGCGCTGGCGGTGATCTGCATCGACAACGCGATGGTCGCCGCGACCGGCCACCGTATCTGCAACGATTGCATGAAGTCCTGCATCTACCAGAAGCAGGAGCCGGTCAACATCCCGCAGGCCGAGACACGCACCCTGAAAGACGTGCTCGAATTGCCGTGGGGCTTCGAGATCTATTCCCTGCTCACGCGCTGGAACCCGCTCAACCTGCGCCGCCCGCTGCCGCTGCCCGACAGCGGCCGCAAGGTGCTCGTGGTCGGCATGGGGCCTGCCGGGTTCAGCCTGGCGCACCATCTCATCAACGACGGGCATCACGTGGTGGGCATCGACGGACTCAAGATCGAGCCTCTCCCGCCCGCGGTCTGCGGCGTCAGCGCCGATGGCAAGCGCGCGGCCTTCGCGCCGATCCGCGATTTTTCCAGCCTCAAGGAGGAACTGGACGAGCGCGCCATGGCCGGGTTCGGCGGGGTCGCCGAGTACGGCATAACCGTGCGCTGGGACAAGAACTTCCTCAAGGTCGTCCGCCTGCTCCTGGAACGGCGCAGCGAGTTCGCGCTCTTCGGCGGCGTTCGTTTCGGCGGCACCCTGACCCTGGATGACGCCTGGACCCTTGGCTTCGACCACGTGGCGCTCGCCATCGGTGCGGGCAAGCCCATGCTGCTGGACATCCCCAACGGCTTTGCGCGCGGCGTGCGCACGGCCTCCGACTTCCTCATGGCCCTGCAACTCACCGGCGCGGCCAAGGCCGACTCGATCGCCAACATGCAGCTGCGCCTGCCGGTGGTCGTGATCGGTGGCGGGCTCACCGCCATCGATACTGCCACCGAATCGCTCGCCTACTACCAGGCACAGGTCGAGAAGTTCCTGGCGCGTCACGAGGTACTCGTCAAGGCCCATGGCATCAGCGCGGTGCGTGCCGCCTGGCGCGACGAGGATCGCGAGATCGCCGAGGAATTCTTGGCCCACGGGCGCGCCATCCGCGCCGAGCGTGAAACCGCGCAGCGCCAGGGCCGCGCGCCGCGCATCATTGAATTGCTGCAGAGCTGGGGCGGCGTGACCATCGCCTATCGGCGGCGCATGATCGACAGCCCTTCGTTCACCCTCAACCACGAAGAAGTCGAACTGGCCCTGCAAGAAGGCATTGCCTTCGCCGAATGCCTGACACCCAAGCGCGCCGACCTCGACAACTACGGCGCGGTCAAGGGCATGGCCTTTGCTCGTTCCCGCGTTGGCGCCGACGGCAAGTCTGTTCCCGACGGTGACACCTGGCTTCCTGCCCGCACGGTTTTCGTCGCGGCCGGAACGCAGCCCAATACCGTGCTGTCGCGCGAAGGTGAGGCCGCCGAGCGCGCGCGGTTCCGGGTCGATGGCAAGTACTTCGCCGCCGTCGACGAAGACGGAAACCCGGTCAAGCCCGAGACCTCGATTTCCAAGCCGCGTCGCGCCGACGTGCTGCTGCACAAGAGCGACGATGGTCGCTTCGTCTCGTACTTCGGCGATGTGCACCCGTCCTTCTTCGGCAATGTTGTCAAGGCGCTGGGGTCGGCCAAGCAGGGCTATCCGGTCGTGAGCCGCGTACTTGCCGGGAAAGCGCCGACAACGGTCGGCGCAGCTGCCCTGGTCGAGACGCTCAACCGGGAATGGCGCGCCACGGTGCACGAGGTCATCAGGCTCACGCCGACGATCGTCGAAATCGTCGTCAAGGCGCCGGCGGCGGCGCGGCGCTTCGAACCCGGACAGTTCTACCGCCTGCAGAATTTCGAGAGCACGAGTCCGTTATCGCAGGGCACGCGCCTGCAGATGGAAGGACTGGCGCTGACCGGCGCGTGGGTCGACCGCGAAAAAGGCCTGGTCTCCACCATCGTTCTCGAAATGGGCGGTTCCTCCGACCTGTGCGCGCGGCTCTTGCCGGGCGAGCCGGTCATTCTCATGGGCCCGACCGGCGCACCCACCCACATCGTTCCCGGCGAGACCGTGGTTTTGGTGGGCGGTGGGCTGGGCAACGCGGTGCTCTTCTCGATTGGCCAGGCCTTCCGCAGCGCCGGCTCCAGGGTGCTCTACTTCGCCGGTTACAAGAAGATGATCGACCGCTACCACGTCGAGAACATCGAGCGCGCCGCCGATGCAGTCGTCTGGTGCTGCGACGAGGAGCCCGGCTTTACCCCGAGTCGCCCCCAGGACAAGAGCTTCGTCGGCAACATCGTCCACGCGATGGAGGCCTATGCCTCAGGGCGCCTGGGCGAGGCAACCCTTTCCATCAAGGATGCGGACCGCATCATCGCCATCGGCTCGGACCGCATGATGGCCGCGGTGGCACGCGCGCGCCACGATGTGCTAAAGGCCCACGTCAAGCCCGGGCACATCGCGCTGGGTTCGATCAACTCCCCCATGCAATGCATGATGAAGGAGATCTGCGCCCAGTGCATCCAGCCGCACAAGGACCCTGCCACCGGCGAGATCACCTACGTCTTTTCCTGCTTCAACCAGGACCAGGAACTCGATCGCGTCGAATTCAGCGTCCTCAATGACCGGCTGGGTCAGAATTCGCTGCAGGAAAAGCTGACGGCGAAGTGGATCGAGCGCTGCACGACCGCTGGCGAAGCAGGGGGCTGATCACCGCCCCGCCCGATCGGGATTGTTCTCAGAGGTTCAGGCGGCCGAGCCCTTGGCCGCCTCGAGCTTGTCCTGCGTGCGTGTCGCGAAGTCACCGGCAGCGTGGCGCTCGCGCAGCTGCTCGTCGAGCGGCCCCATGGCACGGTTGACCATGCGTCCGCGCTTGACTGCGGGGCGCGCACCGATCTCTTCGGTCCAGCGCTGCACGTTCTTGTACGACTGCACCTCCAGAAAGGTGCCGGACTCGCCGTAGATCTGGCCGCGCGCCAGGGTGCCATACCAGGGCCACACGGCGATATCGGCGATGCTGTAGGCATCGCCCCCAAGATAGCGGCTGTCGGCCAGGCGACGGTCCAGCACGTCGAGCTGTCGCTTGGTTTCCATGGCGAAACGGTCGATCGCGTATTCGATCTTGGTCGGCGCGTAGGCATAGAAGTGCCCGAACCCACCGCCGAGGTAGGGCGCGCTTCCCATCTGCCAGAAGAGCCAGTTCATGACCTCGGTACGGGCTGCCCCCGTAGCCGGCAGGAACGCGTTGCCAAACTTCTCGGCCAGGTAGAAGAGAATCGATCCGCTCTCGAAGACGCGTACCGGCGTCGGTCCGCTCCTGTCCATCAACGCCGGAATCTTGGAATTCGGGTTGATCGCAACAAATCCGCTGCCAAACTGGTCGCCCTCGTTGATGCGGATCAGCCAGGCGTCGTACTCGGCACCCGCGTGGCCGGCGGCCAGCAGTTCCTCGAGCATGATCGTGACCTTGACGCCGTTGGGGGTTGCCAGCGAGTACAGCTGCAAGGGGTGGCGACCAACCGGTAGCTCCTTGTCGTGCGTGGCACCGGCGATCGGCCGGTTGATGTTGGCGAAGCGGCCGCCGTTGGCCTTGTCCCAGGTCCATACCTTGGGCGGCGTGTAGGTGCTGTCGGTCATGTTGATTCTCCGTAAGGGGGTGGTGCTGCGACTAACCTGCGCCTGGATTCTACGGACATGCGCGCCTCGCGATGAACTCGCTCAGACTGGAAAAGACCCTGGCGAGCCAGTGCTAGACTCGCGCGCACCCGCTGCGCACAGCGCATGCGCCGACCCATCCCAAAATCGAGGAACCGCAATGACCCACAGCATCATCGCCACGATCAAGGCCAAATCCGGCCAGGAAGCACAGTTCCTGGCCGTGGCGCAGGAACTCATCGCCGCGGTGCGCGCCAACGAGCCCGGCTGCCTCCTCTACACCCTGAGCCAGGGCGAAGACAAGAGCACCTTCATCTTCATGGAGCGCTACGCCGACGAGGCGGCGCTGGCCGCGCATCGCGGCACCGAACACTTCAAGCGCCTGGGACGGGCGATGGGTGCATTCATGGACGGCGCACCTGTGGTCCAGCGCATGGTCGAAGTCGGCTGACCCGCGCGCTCCGTGCGGCGTCTGCTCAACCCGCCTCGCGCAACTCCAATGCCCCGCCCTTGACCGTGCCGCGATAGCGCTTGCCGCCGGCAGTGATTTCGATATCTTCGCCCATCACTCGGCCCTTGACTTCGAACATGGTGCCGCCTGCTGTCAGCGAACCACTGAGCATCTGGAACTCCTGGCGCAGGAGCACCTGTCCCTGCGCAGTGGAGTAGCTGCCGGCCACCTGGCGCGGCACCAGCCAGAAAAGCACGCGGCAATACGAACTGTTGCAGCCCGGCTGCCCGGTCAGGTCGATCTCGTTATCGGGCTCCCACTCGCCCATGGTGAAGGTGTTGGAAACGATGCGTGTGCCGGGCTTCAGCCCGAGGATCTTGGGCCGCAACTCCAGGTTGATGCGCGGCAGCAGAAACATGGTAATCACGCTGGCCTCGGCAAAGCTGGTCTCGAAGAGATCGGCCTTGACGAATGTGGCGCGCGCGGTCACGCCGGCGGCGGCGGCGCTGCGCTTGGCGAACTCGACCATGTCGGCGTTGTATTCGATGCCCATGGCGCGCGCACCCAGGCGCGCGGCGGTGATGACCGTGCGTCCGTCACCCGATCCCAGGTCCATGACCACGTCGCTGGGTCCGACACGCGCGACCTCGAGCATCTTGTCGACCACGATCTGCGGCGTCGGCAGCCAGATCACATCCTTGCCGGCCTGGCCCGGCGTGGGTTGGAAGCCGTCGGCCGGCGCGGACGATGTGGCGACCTGCTGGGCCTGGGCAGCAGCGGCGAGCGCGACGAACACGAGTGCGGCCAGGGGGATGCGGAAGTTTTTCATCGGCATATCCGTGGTGAAAGGATTCAGCGAGGCGCGCATTATGCAAGATACCGCCGGGGCGCGGCACCGAACGCCGCTAGCGCCGCGCAGCCCCCTCGCGACGCGGCTGGCCTGGCCCTATGCGCCCCTCGGCACGCGCCGACAGGTATGCGTACAGGTCGAGCACGTGGGGCGCGACCTGCCGGTCACCCTCCCACGCCGGCATGATCACCCTTGCGCCGCTGCCGCGCTCGCGACGCATGATCTGCTCGAGCATGGTGTCCGGGGTTGCCGCGCTGCCGGCTGCCTCGTCCTCGGGCGCGACCAGGCGGTAACTCGCCAGGACACGCGCGGCAAAGGCGCGCGGGGTCATGCCGCCGATGCGCGTGAGCAGGTTGGGGGCGAGGTCCGTGCCGCCCCCGCCGACGCCATGGCAGGCATGGCAGGCGGAGTGAAAGACGCGCCAACCCGCGTAGGTGCCGCGGTCGACACGCCCGTCCAGGACCCGGTAGTCACCCGGCATGGGTTGGTCGCGCTTCTGGGCGGCGACCGGTGCTGCCAGCACCACGGCGCAAAGCGCCAGCGGCATCCATGCGCGCGGAGCGCGCCCCCTGAAACCCCGACCAGACCACATGCTTGGCTCCCGGCTGACGACGAAGCCCACAGTCTGGCGCGCTGCCGAGTGCCGAGCTTGAGGCAAATCAAGCGGCGCGCTCTTTGCGACTCTTTCGCGATCCAGGGATGAACGGCATATTCCGCCTTGTCACATGCTCTTTCTCGCGTTCATCTTCGCCCCGGCCGGCGCCGCCATCGGCGTGCAGCAAAGCGCCGACTCGGCCAAGGTGCACTAACACCCGGGATTGCGCGACGCGCTGGAGAAGGTCGCGGCCAAGCCGCAGAAAAAGTGCAGGAACTCCGCGAGGCTGACGCCGGTGCGATGCCAGAGCCAAGCCGGCGCCAAATGATCGTGCCGGCGTCGGGACCTCGATACAACCTTGCCTCAGCGCAACACCGCGCTCTTTTCGGCCGCGTCGATCAAGCGTGCCGCATCCACGGGTAGCAGGAACCCCGCGGCCTGCGCCTTCGCGGCGGCGTTGCGCACGGCGCTCACATAACCCGCATGGGTGCCATAGCGCTCCTCGAGAGAGCGCCGCGGATCACCCGTCACGCGCCTTTCAGCCTCCGTGCGCGCGAATGGGATCATGCCGCCGGCGTAATTGCAGATCTGCCCCTTGTGGAACGGACGCGCGCCGTCGGCAACGATGTTCCAGCCCAGGTAGGTACCGAGCGGTGCGTCCAGCAGCACGACCGGCACGCCGCCGACCTCGTTGCCATCGGCGTCCACCTTGGGAGCGTACATCGGCAGGGTCTGGCGGATGACCGGCGGCGCCAGCGAGGCAATGCCCGAGCCATCGCGCGCTACGAATTGCGGTCCGAAGTCGTAGTCGTGCACCGGCATGATGAAGTCCGGCTCGGGCGCCGTCGCGCGCAATCCCGGCAGCGTGGGAAAGCCCAGTGCCGACTTGTGCGCCAGAGCGAGTTCACCCTTGGCCAGCAAGGGGTAGCGGCTCGGCGGCGGCGGCGTTCCTTGCATGACCCAGTTGCGAAAGTGCACTCGGATCGCGTTGATCGTCTGCGTGTGCGACACCGGATTGGCCGGCAGGATTCCGGTACCGTAGTTGTTCCCTGGGCAGGCCGCGCCGACCTTGGGCAGCCCGACGCCGGGCAGGCTGGTGTCGAAGCCGCCGGCACCGCCGTTATGGGTGGTGCTGGCGATGTAGTAGCGTCGCACGAAATCGGGCAGCGGCAGGTCCGCCCTGGCGTCGGTGCCGATCCACTCCGGCCCGAGCTTGAGTGCCCAGATTTCGGCCGAGCCAAAATGCTCGATGATATTCGGGCAGGTACCGCTGGCCAGGCAGCGGTCCAGGATCCCCGCCGCTGGAATCCCGCGCACCGCATCGGCGTGCGGCAGCCACCATTGCGGCCCTTCGCTGCCCGCCTGATAGAGCTCGAGCACGCCATCGGGTTGCGCCCAGCGGAAATTGAGCGCGATGCGCCTGCCCGCGATGATGGGCCACATGCCGTCATGCACCGAGCCACCGCCGGAGGTCGCCTCCGCCTCATTGAATCCCAGGTGCAGCCAGCCACGCAAATAATTGCCTGACTGCGAGATGCCGCGCGTGATGCTGTGACGGATCAACCCGGCGAGCGGGTTGGGTGTGCCAGCGTCGTCGGTCAGGGCGCGGCGAAAGAAGGTCGCCATGTCGCGCCACGCGGCGAAGCCTATGCCCAGCACGTACGGGTTTGCTGCCGTGTAAACGACCTGATAGAGGAGCTTGGCATCGAAGCCCGCGCGCAGGCAAATTTGCGTCGGGTCAGGGATGCCGGGGAACGGGTTGGCCGCGTCGCACTTGGCCCAGGCCCAGTCGGCAGCCGGAATCTCCTTTTCACCAAAGACCTCGCCGCGCTGGTTTTCGCGCTCACGCGATACCAGCCGCGCCTTGGTCGTATCGAGCGACTCAGGCTGGTAAGGCACCGGGTTGGTCTGCACCAGAAGTGGCTGCGACGCGGGGCCGGCGCGGTTGACGATGCGCCCGAACACCTGTCCACGCACCGGGCTGCCGTCGATGTTTCTGGCCGCCGGCAGCTTGAGCCATTGCATGCCGGCGACGGTCGCGGTCGGGCGCACCGTAGTCTGGCCGGCGTTGTCGCCCTGCCACGCGCTGGCCAGCATGATGTCGCCGAAGGCGCGCTCCTCGCTGGCGAACGCGAACACGCGCCCGCGATTGGGCACGTCGTGCCACAGGAGGCCGCTGGCGCGCGCCGCATCGACCGGTCGGTGGATCAAGAAGGTCGCCACGTAGCGGACCTTGCCGTCGGCGTCCTTGGCCAGTTCGATGTCCTGGATGATCGCATTTTGCGGCAGCGTCGGATCAAGCTCGCCGAAGGCCCGCCCGGCGATGGCTTCGTAAGCGATGCCGCCGTCGCCGGCCTGCGCGGGCAGAGGCGCGCGCGCGTCGATGGCGATGCGCGTGACTCGGGCGTCGGCATACCCCGTGCAGAGAATCGCGCCAAGTAGCGCCGCGGCGGCCATGGCAGGTGCACTTGCGCTTCGGCGTCCCGGGGATGGAATTTCGTTGGCAGCGTTCATGACTTGAGCAACTCCTTCAATTTCAGGCGTTCGATGAGCATGGCTTGCTTGCGGTACGTCGTGGCGACATGATTTTCGTAGTCCAGTCCGTCCAGGTACATCACCGGCGCATCGATCCTCGACGGCGCATCGGCACGCACGGCAATGCCGAAAGTCTGCCCGGAGGTGCGCCCGAGATAGGCCGCCCAGGTATTTGTGCCTACGAGGGTCGCAGCGCTGGCGCTCAAGGATGCACCAAGAAACTGACGTCGGTTGACGTGCAAGGGCGCTCTGCAAGGCTGCTGATGGGAAACGTAGGATTATGCATCCTGAGCGAATTTGTCCCCTGCTGGGAATATGGTCACCAGGGCGGCTGATCTTGCCGCGCATGAAGGCGGTGCGATCGGCGCCGAACATCAGGCGTGGCATGCCCGAGCGGGCCCGGAATCCCTCCTCTGACATCTCGCTCATCATGGCGAGGAAGGCATGCAACGGGCGCGCGACCAGTCGTTGCGCACGATCAGGGGGCGGACGAACAAGCCCACAATCTGGCACGCGGGCAAGGACTCGACCTGAGGCAAATCAAGCGGCGTGCACTTTGCGGCCGTGGCGCAATGCAACGATAATCGGCATGTTCCGCCCTGTCCCATGCGCTTCCTCAAGTTCACCTTCGCCCTGCTCGGCGCCGCCATTCTTCTGATTGTGGGAGTGGTGTTCTCGCTGGTCTTTTTTGCTTTCGCGGCCGTAGCCGGGCTCCTCCTGTGGGCCTGGTTGACCTGGCGCGGTGCCCGGCTGCGCGGCACGGCGGCGCCGGCAGCGCGGCACGCCGGCGGCCATGTCATCGAAGGCGAGGTGGTAATCGTCCGCGAGGAAGCCACGCCGACACACAAGCTGCCTGAACGCCCTTCCTGATGCGAGTTGGAAAATGAAAAATCTCGACGTTATGATCGCCGGCGCCGGCTTGGGCGGCCTGGCTGCCGCCGCCTGCCTGATGAAAAAAGGCTTCAAGGTGCGCGTCTTCGAACAGGCTCCGCAGCTTGGCGAAATCGGCGCCGGCGTGCAGCAAAGCGCCAACTCGGCCAAGGTGCTCTACCACCTGGGCTTGCGCGACGCGCTGGAGAAGGTTGCGGTCAAGCCGCAGACCTACGAGTTCCGGCGCTTCGACACGGGCGAACTGATGCACGCGATCCCGTTCGCCGGCAAGCACCTTGAGGAACACGGCGCGCCCTACTATCACCTCCACCGCGCCGACCTGCACCAGATCCTGGTCGACTGCGTGCGCGCGCTCGACCCGCATTGCATCACCCTGAACGCACGTGCCACCCACTACAGCGAGAACGCTGAAGGCGTCACGCTGAAATTCGCCGACGGCGCCAGCGCGCGCGGCGATGTGCTGATCGGCGCAGACGGCATCAAGTCGGCGATCCGCGCCCAGATCGTGGGCGAAGTGCCAGTCACCTATACCGGCTACGTCGCCTGGCGCCTCACGGTGCCACGCGCGCAGCTGCCGGCCGACCTCATGGATATCGTCGGGCAGGTGTGGTGCGGCCCGAAGAACCACTGCGTGATCTACTGGCTGCGCCGCGGCGAGATCCTCAACTGGGTCGGCTGCCCGGAGCGCAGCGCGTGGGAGGACGAATCCTTCACCCAGCGCCGGCCATGGGAGGAGTTGAAGGCCGATTACACGGGTTGGCATCCGAAGATCCAGGCCATCCTCGATGCGACCGACCGGAACGAGTGCTACCGCTGGGCGCTCAACAACCGCGCACCGGTCAACAACTGGAGCACTGCGCGCGCCACGCTCCTGGGCGATGCGGCGCACCCCACGCTGCCGTTCATGGCGCAGGGCGCCTGCATGGCCATCGAGGACGGCGCGGTGCTCGCGCGCGCCCTCGAGGGCGCGCAAAGCGTTGCAGAGGGCCTGCAGCTCTACCAGAGGAACCGCGTCGCGCGCACCGCGCGCGTGGTCACCGAGTCTACCGACCATGGCGGGCTGTATCACATCGTCGATGTCGAGGAGATGCGCGCCGCGTTCGCCCAGCGCAATATTGCCAAGGAGCGCGCCGAGTGGCTTTTCAATTACGATCCGCTCTCGGTACCGTTGGTCTGAGGCTGAACCAGGTGTGCTGCCCCCGACTTGAAGCTAGGCTCAGGCGCTGATTTCACGCGCAATATCAGTACAGAAGACACTAGAGGAGCGTGTCATGCCCGCCAGACTGCAACGCAGCAAGGACGACCCCTGGCAACTCAAGACCCCGCCGGGTACCTCCGCCTACACGATGCACACCGACGAGAAGGACGGCCGCAAGGTCCTGGTCTGTACTGTCGGCAGCACCGTACTCTTCTACGACGCGCGCTGTGTCGATGACCTCCATGTGATGCTCAAGAAGGCTGGCGACTGGGTCGAACTGGGCGGAGCTGATGAGCAAAAGCCTGCCAAGCCCGGCACGGTCGAGGCCTGGGGACGCTCCCCGGACAATCCTGTAGGCGGCTGGTACGGACTCAAGAAGGGTCTGCGCGGCCGCTTTGGCGTCTACCTGCCGCCATTGCTCGAGGCGCTAGGCCTGTGCGAACTGGAACACCATCCGCGCAACAATCGCATGCGCGCCAAGTGACGCGCATTGGTGACGGGTCTGAAGGTAGCTAGGCATGCACGAGGTGCTGGCATTCGCCATCGTCGTTGCCGCCTGGTGGGTCGCACTGCTCGGACGCAGTCCGCTGCTGGCGGTCATCAGTCTCATGGGCTTCGGGTTCGTCGGCGGCCTCATGGTGTTCTTTGGCGCCATCTCCTACTGGTGGGATTCGGGCATGCGGCCCGGCTCGCAAAACCCCTTCCTTCTCCTGTGCGGTATAGCAACCCTGGTCGCGCAGGCAGTATCGGTCTTGCGCAAGATGCGGCGCGAACTCGACGACGGCCCGCGGGAGCCCTGACTTGGCGCCTGCGAATACGGCGCTGGCCGGCTGGCTTGTTTTCGCCGCGGCCCTGGTTATCCTGCTCCTCGGAGTGGTGCACCTGCTGCTCACCTTTCGCGGCGATAAGCTGCACCCGCGCGACGCCGCCCTGCGCACCGCGATGCAGGATGGCCACCTTCATCTCACACGCGAAACCACGCTGTGGCGCGCCTGGATCGGCTTCAATGCCAGTCACAGCCTGGGTGCGATCCTCTTCGGACTCGTCTTTGGATACCTGGCGCTGGCGACGCCGCAACTTCTCTTTGGCTCGCGTTTCCTGCTCGCAGTCGGTGCGGGGACGTTGGGGGCCTACATGATGCTGGGGCGCCAATACTGGTTCAGCATACCCAATCGCGGCATCCTGCTGGCCCTTTGCTTATATGCGCTGGGACTGGTGCTGGCCTTTGTCGATGGCTGATCCTCCTTCGCGCATCGACTGCCGCTAGACGCAACCCCCTACAGGCACACCAGGACCACCGCCGCGCTGACCAGCAGCATGCCGCCGATCTCGAAGGCGGTCATGCTTTCACGGAACAGGCGTCGCGACACGAGGTAGCTGAAAAAGACCTCGGTGAGTCCGAGGATGCGTACGTCGGTGGCCGGTCGTAGCGCAAAGGCGGTAAACCAGCCGATGGACGCGAGGGCTCCGCAAGCACCCGCGAGCGACGACAGGCGCCAGGCGCGCGCAACCTGGGCCAGGGTCCCCGGGGTACGAATTTCCAGCCACAGGCCCAATGCAACAGACTGAATGATCTGCGCCAGGAGTACACCCCACGCCCCGGTGAGCCAGGCTGGAAACTCGCCCAAAGCCAGAGCGGCGCCGCGATAGCCGATATTCGCAAACGCGAACCCTGTGCCGGAGGCCAGACCCAGCAACGCGGCGCGGCTGGTCCAGGCGGCGCCTTCGGCAGCGGCGAATCCCTTGGGCATTGACAAGAGGACCACCCCGAAGCTGGCGACGACGACCGCGCTTACCGAAAGGGCGCTTGGCACATCAGCCAGAAACAGCAGCCCGAATACGGCAATTTGCACCAATTCGGTCTTCGAATAGGTGACCGCGACGATGAAGTTTCGCTCCTGCATTCCGGAGAGCAGGAAGAACGTCGCCGCGATCTGCCCGAAGGCGCCGATGACAAGCCAGAACCAGAATGAGACCGTGAACGTCGGCAGCAGCAGCGGACCGGCGGTGAGCGCGTAGACCAGCCACAGCCACAGAAACGCGAACGGCAGCCCGTAGACAAAACGCACCAGCGTGGCGGGCA
>JBJXGS010000309.1:0-4521 GCA_046160545.1 Burkholderiales bacterium | reverse complement strand
TCGATGACGGATTCAGGAGTGCCCTTGGGGGTTACGAGACCGGTCCATATCGAGATGTCGTAGCCCTTGATGCCAAGTTCACCAACCGTCGGGACCTCCGGCAGCAGCGCGGCACGCTTGGCCGTCGAGACAGCCAGCGCGCGCAGCTTCCCACCCCTGATCAACGGGGCCACCGGGGCGATGTCGATGACCGCGATATCGATCTCCCCTGTGAGGAGCGCGTTTGCCGTCGCAGCGCTGCCCTTGTAATTCACATGCGTGAATTTGGCGCCGCTATCCTTGGAAAGAACCTCGGCGGCCAGCTGGAAGGTCGATGAGCCAACGCCGTGGTTAAGGCCGCTCGCGGCCTTCCTGGAAGCCTCGACCATGCCCTTCAGGTCCTTCAAGGGCGAGGCGTTGTTCACTGTCACGACCAGGGGGAAGGATCCCAGCAGCGCAACGGGCGCAAAGTCCGCCACCGGGTCATAGGGGACCTTGGAGTAGATCGCAGGGTTGATCGTAAGCGCCCCACTCGGGGCAACCAACAGCGTATAGCCGTCAGCGGGCGACTTGGCCACGGACTCGGCAGCGATCATCGAGGCCGCACCGGGCTTGTTCTCAACGACAAAAGTCTGCTTGAAGCGCTCCTGCAGCTTGGCCGCGATCAGGCGCGCGATCACGTCGTTCGTGCCCCCAGGCGGGAAGCCCACGACGAGCTTCACGGTTCGGTCCGGGTAGCCCTGGGCACCGACGCCGCCCGAGAACGCGACGAGGACGCTCAATGCAACTGCGAATAGGTTACGAATCATGGGATCTCCTTGACTGCAGTTGCGCCGTAGGACTCGAAGTCTAAAACCTTCTTCAGCGACAGGACTGCCTTTTCAGACGTCTTCAAGCCAGGCATGGGCTGCCGTCAAGGCAGCCCGATCACAACTCCTCGGGCAAGGCGCCGCTAGTCGAGCTTGATTCCCAATGCCCTGACGACTTTCGAATAGCGCGCGGCCTCTTCGCCGACCAGCTTGGTGAACTCTTCGGGCGTGGCAGAGGATAGTGCCTCGGCGCCGTTCTTCGCCATGGCATCCTTGAAGTCCGGCGTGCCCGCGATGGCGACAAGCTCGCGATGCAAACGCTGTACTACCGGCGCCGGCGTGCCGGCGGGAGCGAAGACACCCAGCCACAGGGCCGCCTCGAATCCCGCAAAGCCCTGCTCGGCCACGGTTGCCACTTCCGGCAGGGCAGGTGAGCGCGCCGCGGTGCCCACCGCCAAGGGCAGCAATTTGCCGGCCTTCACATGCTGCAGCAGGGCGGGCATCGAGCCGAAGACTGCCTGCACTTCATTTCCCAGTACAGCCAGGTCGGTCTGTGCATTGCCCTTGTAGGGCACATGCACGATGTTCATCTGCGCCACATCCTTGAGCATTTCCATCGCCAGGTGAGTGGCCGAGCCATTGCCGGCCGAGCCGTAGTTGAACCTGCCCGGACTGCCCTTGACCAGGGTAATGAAGTCCTTGAGCGTCTTCGGGCCGACCTGCGGGTTGACCACCAGAAGATAGGGGGTGATCGCGACCAGCGACACCGGAGCAAAATCGCGCACCGGATGGTAGGCCAGCTTCGAATAGGCACCAACGGCAACCGCATGGGTGCTGGTGGTGCCGATCGACAGCGTGTGGCCATCGGGCGCTGACTTCGCAGCGACATCGGTGCCTATGGTGCCGCCGGCGCCGCCGCGGTTGTCGACCACCATCGGCTGGCCCAGGCGCTCGGACAGCTTTTGCGCCACCACCCGACCGACGATATCGGTCGACCCTCCGGCTGGAAACGGCACGATCATGCGCATCGGCCGCGTCGGATAGGCCGATTGCGCGTGGATGACCGACGCCGCCAGCAGCAGCGTGCACGTCAGGAGGCCTTTACCGGTATGCGAAAGTCGCATGTTTGTTCCGATCATGATGTTGATGTGCCGCGCTTCAGACCAGGCGCGCAGCGGTCGGTATAGTCCCGTTGGTGAGCGCAGTGTAGCCTTGCATTGCGTTCGACGATTTTCTTACATCCACAGACAACCCTCAACTCGCCACCTGGCTGTGCCAGCTGGCGTTTCGGCACAATAAGGTCCCCGGAGGTCAGGCATGCCGCTCAGCCATCTTGAACACGTTCTGGTGCAAACCACCGACATGGAAGCAACGCGTGATTTCTATACCCGCGTGCTGGGCATGCATGTCGGCCCGAGCCCGGATTTCAAGTTCCCGGTGTTCTGGCTGTATGTGGGCGAGCGCGACGTGATCCATGTCACCGCAGGTGGTGCCGATACCAGCGAGAACCGCAAGCAGTATCTGGGGCAGCAATCGGACGCGACCACAGGCAGCGGCGTCATCGACCATATCGCCTTTCGCGCGACGGGCTTGTCCGAAATGATGGAGCACCTGGCCCGTCACAAGGTCGCCTTCACCAAACGCATGGTCAACGACCAGGGCCTGTTCCAGCTGTTCCTGACAGACCCCAACGGCATCAAGGTAGAACTCAATTTTTCCAACAGCGAAGTCGGTGCTGTTCGACCGGAACTCATGGCCTCCGAGTTGCCGGCCTGATTGGCGCCGTGAATTGACCGCAAGGGATTCGCTTTGGAAGCCACTACCGCACAACTGATTCGCCGCGCCGGCAGTGCGACGGTGGGTGAATTGCTGCGCACGCAGGCGTTGCGTGTGCCGTTGCGTATCGCCGTCGACGACGGCGTGCATCAGCGCAGCTATGGCGAACTGGACGAGCGCGTCAACCGCCTGGCCAATTGCCTGGCGAGTCTGGGCGTGGTGCGCGGGGCACGGGTGGCGATCCTCTCGGAGAATCGCGGCGAATACATCGAGGCGATATTCGCCGCTGCCCGGCTGGGCGCGATCCTGTGCACGCTCAACTGGCGCCTGACGCGCGATGAGCTTGCGCATTGCGTGAACCTGGTCGAACCCATGGTCACGTTGCTGTCGCCGCGCTTCTCTGAAGCCCATGCGGCCCTTGGCGAGTCATCCGCGGCGACCATCACGCTGGGCGCCGACTACGAGGCCCGGCTTGCGGCTGCGGCTTTAACCGAACCGCCAGTGGTGGCTGAACCCGAGGATGGGCTTGCGATCCTCTACACCAGCGGCACCACCGGCATGCCCAAGGGCGCGCTCATCAGTCATCGGGCGCAACTGGCGCGTATGGACCTCTCGCGCATCGATTTTGCGCTGCAGGAGAACGATGGCTTCGTCGCCTGGGCGCCGCTGTTCCACATGGTTTCCCTCGATCACGCCCTGCATGTGCTGGGGGTGGGCGGCAAGGTGCTGGTGGTCGATGGCGCCGACATCCCGCGCCTCACGCATCTGATCGCCACCGAGCGGCAGTGGTGGCTGGTGCTGATTCCGGGCATGATCGAGCGTCTGGTCGAAGCCATGCGCGAAAGCGCCATCGTGCCGCGCGGCATCAAGATGATCGGTGCGCTGCCCGACCTGGTGCCGGCGCAACTGGTGGCCGAGGCATCGCGCCTGCTGCGCGCCCCCTACCTCAACAGTTTCGGCTCGACCGAGACGGGCATGCTGCCGGCTTGCGGCGGCCGTTTCGCAATCGGTGAGGAGCCGGTGCGGCTTTCCAAGACCCACAACTCGATGTACCGCTGGCGCCTGGTCGATGGCGACGATGCCGATGTGCGCCCGGGCGAGGCCGGCGAAATGGCCCTGCGCGGGCCGACGCTTTTCAGCGGCTACTGGAACATGGAGGCGGTCAACGCGCACGAATTCCGCGGCGGCTGGTTCCACATGGGCGACATGTTTATCGAGGATGCGGACGGCCGGCTCAATTTCGTCGACCGCTCCAAGTACCTGATCAAGTCCGGCGGCGAGAATATCTATCCGATCGAGATCGAGCGCGTGCTGATGGCCGACGCGCGCGTCGCCGAAGCGGTGGTGGTGCGGCGCCGCGATGCGGCCTGGGGTGAGGTGCCGGTGGCGTTTGTGGCGGTGCATGATCGCGCCGTCACCGTCGATGCACTGTTGCAGGTATGCCGCGCCGGCCTCGCCTCATACAAGTTGCCCAAGGAAATCCGCATCGTCGCATCGCAAGACGACTTTCCGCGCAGCACCTCCGGCAAGGTTTTGCGCCAGTTGGTCGAACGCTGGCTCGATTGAGGCCGCCATGAGCGAGCTTGCGACGCCGGCGTCAACACCGATCCTGCATCACTACGACTTCTCGCCGTTCGCCGAGAAGATTCGCCTGGCCCTCGGCCGCAAGGCATTGCACTGGCATTCCGTTGAGGCCCCGTCGGTCATGCCGAAGCCGGACCTGGTTGCGCTCACCGGTGGTTACCGGCATATCCCGGTGCTGCAGATCGGCGCCGATGTGTACTGCGACACGCGCACGATATGCCGTGAACTGGACCGTCGTTATCCCGAGCCGCCTCTTGTGACCACCGCCACGCGCGGGATGGCGACTGCGATCGAGTCATGGGCCGAGCGCGACCTGTTTTGGCCGATCGCACGCTATGTGTCGGGCGTCAATGCCGCCACGGTCGATCCGCAG
>JBJXGS010000308.1:0-3087 GCA_046160545.1 Burkholderiales bacterium | reverse complement strand
AAGGTTTCGGACAACGTCGAGGGCGAGTTGTGGGCCAAGCTCCTCATCAACTGTGCCTACAACCCGGTGTCCGCACTTGGGCGGTCACGCTACCGGCGCCTGACCGCGCTGGGCCCCACGCGCGAACTGCTGGCCTCCGTGGTGCGTGAAGTGCTCGCGGTGGCGGCGGCCGAAAGGGTCGTGATGCCGCCCGGCGACTGGGTCGAGATCGCGCTCAAGCTCTCCGAATCAATGCCCGAGGCTACCTCCTCGACTGCGCAGGATTTGGCGCGCGGGCGCACAACCGAGATCGATCACTTGAACGGCCATGTGGCGCGCCGGGGCGCGGCGCTTGGGGTGGCAACGCCGCTCAACTTTGCGCTGTGGGCGCTTGTTAAGCAGGTCGCGGACGGGTTGGCCTGATCCGGGGGCGCGCGGTTTGCAGGCTGCCGCGCGCGGGGCAGGGCTCAGCGCCCCTTGAAGTCCGGCTTGCGCTTTTCGTTGAACGCGGCAATGCCCTCGCGCCGGTCCTCGGTATCAAGCAGGCGGTAATAGGCCTCCAGTTCCAGCCGGTAACCGGTGCGCAGATCCGTCTGCAATCCGAAGTGCATGGCCTTCTTGGCCTGGCGTACCGACAGTGGCGCGCAGGCGGCGACGCGCTCGGCCGCGGCCAGCGCCTCGGCCACCACGGTGCCGGGCTCGCAGAGGCGGTTGACCATGCCCCAGGCGTGCGCCTCTTCGGCCGTGAACGGCTGCGCCGAGAGGATCAGCTCCTTGGCGCGACGCTCGCCCACTGCGCGCGGCAGGTTCTGCGTGCCCAGCATGCCCGGCATGATGCCGATGCGGCATTCGGTCTGCGCGAATTTCGCGGCGCGGTCGGCATAGATGAAGTCGCAGGTCAGCGCCAGCTCCAGTCCACCGGCGTAGCAGATGCCGTTGACCGCGGCGATCCACGGTACCGGGGAGGTCATGCGCATCTCCGCGGTGCGCTCGGCGACTTCATGCTGGATGGTCCAGTCGCGGATGCTCTGGGTGTTGCGCACCTTCAGGTCCCCGCCGGCAGAAAACGCGCGGCCCGCGCCGGTCACCACCACGCAGCGCACCCAGTCGGGGTCGTAGGCCAGGCGGCGCATGAGTTCGTAGTTGGCTTCGCCCATGTCCCAGTCCATCGCGTTCAGGACCTCGGGGCGGTTCATGGTGACCAGAAGTACATGGGTGCCGACGCGCTCGCAGCGCAGCACTGCGGAGACCGGGGCTTCGAACATGATGGGCTTTCTCAGGCAGTGGGCGGCGCATGGGTGCGCGCCGCGCCGGATTCGATGAGGGCGTCGATCTCGGCGTGGGCATAGCCCGCCTCCATCAGGATGGCGCGCGTCTGCTCGCCCAGGTGCGGGGCGGGCAGCCAGTCCTTGCGCGCGCCGCCGGAGAGCGTGTTGGCGGGCTTCAAATCGAGGATGGTGCCTTCGGTCGGGTGCTCGCGCTGAACCAGGAAGCCGACGTCGGCCAGGTGCGGGTCTTCGATCAGCGATTCGAGCGTGTGGTAGGGCGCGGCAGGAATGTCGTGCTCGCGGCAGATCGCCATCCACTCGGCGCTGGTGCGGGTCTTCATGCCTTCGCTGCGCAGGCGAAAGTACTCCTGGACATTCTTGAAACGCGCCGACACGCTGTCAAAGCGCGGGTCGGTCTTCAGATGCGACAGGCCCATCGCGTCGAAGAGCGGGAACACCTGCGCATTCGAGTTGGCCGTGATCGAGATATAGCCGTCGGCGGTCTTCATTGGCGTGTAGTAGGGCGAGACCAGGCGCGGGTCGCCGGGCGTGCCGATCGGCGGCACGTAGGTGTGGTGATACAGGTGTTCGGTGAGAACCTGGGTGGCCATGTTCTCGAACATCGGCACTTCGATGGACTGTCCCTGGCCAGTGCGTTCGCGGTTGAACAGAGCCATCGCGATCATCTGCACTGCGATCAGCCCGCCGGTGCGGTCGGCCAGCACATAGGGGACGAAGCGTGGTTCTCCGAAGGCTTTTTCCATCAATCCGGCGACGCCGCCCGCGCCCTGCACGACCGGGTCGTAGGCCGGCACCTTGGCGTAGCGCCCGCGCTGGCCAAAGCCGAACATGCCGCAGTAGATGATGTCGGGCTTGACCCGGCACACATCCTCGTAGGACAGGTGCATGCGCGCCATCGAGTCGGGGCGCACGTTCCAGGTCATCACGTCGGCATCGGCCAGGATCCTGAGCAGGGCCGCATGACCGCCCGGGTTCTTCAGGTTCAGGCAGATCGAGCGCTTGTTGCGATTTAGGTGCAGGAACTTGGGCGCCATGCCCGGAGACTTGCCGATGCCGCCGATGAAGCGGCCGACGTCGCCCTCCGGGCTTTCCACCTTGATGATGGTCGCGCCGTGATCGGCCAGGATCTGCGTGGCCAGAGGGCCGATCACCACCGAGGTCAGGTCGACGACCTTGACGCCGGCCAGCATGCCGCCGGCGGTGTTTGATTTCGCAGTCGCGCTCACTCCGGTTCCATGCCGGCCGCTTTGGTCACGCGCGCCCAGATGGCCGTGTCGCGCGCCTGCAATGCGGCGAAATCGGCCGGCGTGAGCAACAGGATCTCGCCGCCGGTGTTTTCGTGACTGGCCTGGTCGGCGCGTACGGCCGCGTGAACCAGGGCGTTCAAGCGGCTGACGATTGCTGGCGGCGTGCCGCCGGGCAGGTAGACACCGGCCCAGTTCGACAGCACGTAGTCCGGGAAGCCCTGCTCGATCATCATCGGGATGTTCGGATACAGGGGCAGGCGTTTGGTTCCTGTGACCGCCAGTGCCCGGAGCTTGCCGGCGGCGACCTGCGGCATGCCGGTACGCAGGTCGGTCCACATCATGCTGACCTGGCCGCCCATCAAGTCGGTGAGCGCCTGCGGTGCGCCCTTGTACGGCACGTGCAGCAGGTCCACTCCGGCCATCATCTTGAACATCTCGCCGCCGATGCGCGAGGGCGCGTTGGCGCTGGCAAAACTCAGTTTGCCGGGTTGCGCGCGCGCCAGGCGGGCCACATCGGCCACCGTATTGGCCGGCGAGGAGGGCGCCACCACCAAAACGAAGGCGTTGTTGCT
>JBJXGS010000307.1:0-7011 GCA_046160545.1 Burkholderiales bacterium | reverse complement strand
GCGCGACGCGGGCGGGGTCGAAGCGCCTCGCGAGGTCGTCATCCATCCACGGCGCGGTCATCTGCGAGTAGCCGTAGGGCGCGACCACGTTGACGCGCACTCCCTGGGCGCCGGCTTCGATCGCCAGGGTGCGCATGAGGCCAATGACCGCGGCCTTTGCCGATGAGTAGGCCGCCATGCCGTGCACGCCATAGAGGCCGGCTGAAGAGGCTGTAAGGGTCAGTACGCCACGCTTTTGTGCGCGAAAGTGCGGCCAGACGGCGTGGGCCAGGTGCAGGTTGCCGAAAAAGCTGGCATCGAAAACGCGGTGGAATTCTTCGAGCGTGGTCTTGTGGAAAGCGGCAGCGGCCGCCACGCCGGCGTTGGCCACGGCGATGTCGACGCGCCCGAAGCTCGCAAGAGCCCGCGCGAGCATGCGTTCGCCCGACGCGGGGTCGCAGACATCGTCCCAGTTGGCCTCGGCACGACCACCCGCTGCGCGAATCGCCGCGACGGTCTGGCCGGCCGAAGTATCAGCGTCGGCTTCGCCGGGGTGGCGCCGGTTGTTGACCAGCACCGCCGCGCCGCGCCTGGCCAGTTCCAGCGCGTAGGCGCGTCCCAGTCCCTTGCCCGCACCGGTGACTATTGCCACCAGCCCGTCGAGGTCGCGCCCGCTCACGGGCGCGTCCAGGGTACGAAGCGCGGCACGCGCGCGGCGTACTCGGCAAAGCCGGGCTTGGACTTCATGAGGTAGCGTTCCTGCATGGGCGTGGCGGAGTCGCGTGCCATGAACCAGGTCACCCAGAGCGGCATCACAAAGGTGGCCCAGCCCCAGGGATGCGCCAGGCTCATGCACCAGAAGGCCCACCACATGAGCGCTTCGCCAAAGTAGTTGGGGTGGCGCGTCAGGCTCCACACCCCGCGTTGCAGCACCTGGCCGCGATTGGCGGGGTCAGCCTTGAAGCGCGCCAACTGCCAGTCGCCCAGCCCCTGGAAGGCAAAGCCGACCATGAACACGGCGAGTGCCGGGACGTGCGACCAGTGCACTGGCCCCGCAGCAGAGAGCGCCACATGCAAAGGCAGGGTCCACAGCCAAACCAGCACGCCTTGCAGCAGAAATACGTGGAAGTAACTCCACCACCACCAGCGCTCGCCGAACTTGGCGCGCCAGCGCGCGTAGCGCGGGTCTTCGCCGTGCGGCAGGTTGCGCCTGGCGAGGTACAGGGAAAGGCGTCCTCCCCACAGGCTCGCCAGCGCAAGTGTCAGGACTTCCTGGGGGGACCAGGTACCGCGCTTGACGCAGATCGCCCAGGCCAGCAGCACCACGACCCCGGAGTAAAAAATGTCCATGATGCTGGAGTCGCGCTTGGCGAGGCTGGCCAGCCAGACCAGCGTCAGCACCGCCCACAGCAATGCTCCAGAACGCAGGTAAAACTCCAGAAACCCGGCGAAGGGCCCGCCCGGCGCGGCTACGGCCAACAACAGCGCCAGCGGCGGCACTGCCGGAAACAGGAAGCCGCGCAGCGGCGAGCGCATTCGCAGGAGCAGTGCGAGCCACACTGCGCACAGCGCCACGAGCACGGCGGCGGCGACCGGGAAAATGGTCATGGCCCGGCCGCCGCGTGTTGCAGAGGAATTGTCAGATGCAGGAGCGCGGCGCCGGGATCAGGCGCGCGTTCCAACCACGAAGCTCACCACCGTCGCGGTGCTGCCGCCGATGTTGAGCGTCGCAAAGGTCTTGGCACCTTCCACCTGGATCGGCCCGGCCTGGCCGGTCACCTGTTTGGCCGCGTCAAAGAGCATGCGCGTGCCGGTGGCGCCGACCGGGTGGCCGCAGCCGATCAGGCCACCGGAGGGATTGATGGGCAACTTGCCGCCCATGGCGATGGTGCCGTCCTCGACCGCGCGCCAGCTCTGGCCCGGCGGGGTGATGCCGAAGTGGTCGATCGCCATGTACTCGGTGGTGGTGAAGCAGTCGTGGGTTTCGATCCCGTCCAGGCCCCACACGTCGGTGAGCCCGGCGCGCGCCATGGCGGCGTCGACTGTTTCCTTGACGTGCGGCATGATCAGCGGCGCTCTAGCGCTGCGTTCGATCTTCTCGACGTAGGGCAGGCCGGCGGTGCGGTGGCCCCAGCCCAGGATGACAGGCAGGTCTTCGAGTTTGCCGCCGCGCTTGCGCGCGTGCTCTGCGGCGAACCTGGCCGAGGCCAGCACCACGCCGCAGCCGCCGTCGGTGATCTGGCCGCAGTCCTGGCGCCGCGTGCCGGGTTCGATGACGGGGTTGGCCAGGTCGTCGTCGGTGAAGCTCTTCTCGTTGAACTGCCACTTGCGCGTCTGCGCCAGCGGATTGTTTCTCGCGTTGCCGTAGTTGATCTCGGCGATGCGGTTCAGGTGCCGGCGATCCAGGCCGTAGCGCTTTTCGTACTCCAGCGCCATGTTGCCGAATACGGCCGGCCAGAGGAACTTGCAGTCCAGGCGCTCGTGGCCGACCCAGCCGGCGGCGTTCTGGTTCTGCGACGCGACATCGCCTGGCAGGTTCTTGAATTCCTCGGCGCCGAGCACCAGCACGCAGTCGTAGCGCCCGGCCTCGATCTCGGCCATCGCCGCGAGCACCGCCAGCGACGCGGACGCGCAGGCACCCTCGTGGCGGCCGGCCGGCACACCCCACAGTTCGGGGATCACCGCGGCGACCATCGCACCCATGTGCGCCTGCTGCCGCTGCAACTCGCCGAAGGCATTGCCGACGTGGATGGACTCGATCTGCCGCGCATCGAGCTGGCAGTTTGCGAGCGTGCCGGTGACGGTCTCCCGCACCATGTCGGAGATGTCCTGGCCCTGGCGCGACCAGGCACGGGCGAAGTCGGTCTGGTAGCCGCCGAGGATGTACACGGGGGATGGCATGGGGATGTCCTTTCTAAGCGAATTGCCGCGCCGCGCGGCGTGATTCAAAGGCTCGAAAACGGCGGGAATCGGCGCGGCTCAGCAGGCGCGAGGCGGACGGCTTCGCCAGCTCCGCGCTTTTCATCGGTTCTCGCGCCGCCATACCAGGCGGTGATGGCGCGTCACGCTGGAACCCGGCACGGTGTCGTCGGCCGCCAAGGTCAGGGTGCCATCGGCGCCGAACTCCATGCGGCGTCGCTGCTCGGTGCCCACCATATTGGGGTTGTGCGCGATGGTGACGCTGTGGATCACGTGCATGCCCTCGATGCGGTAGCGCCCGCCGTAGCTGAAGAAGCTGTCGAAGGCAGCCAAGCGCTCCTCGGCCGGCGCGGTGCGCGCCGATTCGCTCGACAGGGGCTTGCGGCCGGCGCGCGCCATGCTGGCGTTCATCCAGCCGTCCGGCGTGTAGGCGATGATGCCGGTGGCGTCCAAGCCCAAAGGGTTGGTCGGCGGCCGGCCGTCACCATAGGTGACCTGCCAGCGCACCAGGTGCCAGGCGCCGACAAGGCTATTGGTTTGGGCATCCGCCATGTTGCGTTTCCTATTCCGGCTGGAAGTTGGCAGATTTGAGCAGCCCGACGGCGCGCGTGAGGTCGCCACGCATGAACTCGACGAAGGCTGCCGGATCCAGGTAGCCGGGCAGGATGCCGGCCGCGTCGATGCGCGCCTGGAACTCGGGCTGGCGCACACCCTCGGCGATTGCCGCCACGATCCGGCTGTTGACGGCCGCAGGCATGCCCTTGGGACCCCAGACCCCGTACCAGGAGACCAGGTTGAGCCCCGGCATGCCGGCCTCTGCGGTTGTCGGAACGTCCGGGTTGATCGGGCTGCGCGTGGCGCTGGTGATCGCCAGGCCGCGCACACGCCCGCCCTTGGTCTGCGGCAGGAGCACGGTGGCGGCATCCATCATGAGCTGCACCTGGCCGCCCATCACGTCGGCCAAGGCCGGCGCGGTGCCCTTGTAAGGGATGCCCTGCAGGTTGACACCGACCAGGCGCTGGAACTCAAGCGACCCCAGATGGCCGGCCGCACCCATGCCCGAGATGGCCATGTTGAAGCTGCCCGGATTGGCGCGCACGGCGCGCACCACGTCGGCAAGCGTGTTGCCTTCGACCTTGTTGGAGGCGATCAGCAAGAGCGGGGCCAGTCCGGTGCGGCCCAGCGCGGTGAAGTCCTCCAGCGGATCGTAGGGCGTGGACTTGACCACGTGCTTGCCGAGCAGGAACAGGCTGGCGTTGAAGAGCAGGGTGTAGCCGTCGGGCTCGGCGCGGCGCACCGACTCGCTGCCCACCGTGCCGGAACCGCCGGGTACGTTGGCCACGACCACGGCCACGCCGAGCCGGTCGGCCATGCGCTCGGCGGTGATGCGCCCAAGGGCATCGGTGCCGCCGCCGGGCGGGTAGGGCACAACCATGCGGATGGGACGATTGGGGTAGGTCTGCGCCGTGGCGGCAAGCGCCGCGCACAGCATGGCGATCCCGGTCAGGATTTTCAGCATGGTCATGGTCCTCGGTGGTCAGGGTCGCGGGGTGCCGGATGGCTTGGTCGGACTTGCCGCTGTCATTTGATTCTAGACGCGGTCTAGGCCGTCAGGGTGCGTGCGGCCTCATCGCGTGCCGCGACATAGCTGCGTTCGAGTTCATCGACGATCGCGGCCACGCTCTCGATGCCGCGGCTTGCACCCACGCCTTGGCCGGCGGCCCACACGTCCAGCCAGCGCTTGTCCTTGAATCCGGTGTTGCTGTTGTAGTCGCGCTTGGGGGCTTCGGGCAGGTTGTCCGGGTCCAGGCCGTTGGCCGCGAGCGAGGGCTTGAGCCAGCTGGCCTTGGATCCCGTGATGGCAGCCGAGACGACGAGGTCGTCGGCATCGCAATCGATGATCATCTGCTTGTAGGCCGGCTGCGCCATGCTCTCGACCGAGGGGATGAAGCGCGTGCCCATGTAGATCAGGTCCGCACCCAGCGCCCGCGCGCCAAAGACCGCGCTGCCCTCGGCAATGCCCCCGCCGATGATGATGTAGCCGTCGAAGAATTCGCGCACCGCGGGCACGAAACTGAACGGCGACAGGCTGCCGGTATGCCCGCCGGCGCCGGCAGCGACGCAGGCCAGGCCGTCGACGCCGGCGTCGGCCGCCTTCCTGGCGAGCTTCAGGCTGATGACGTCGGCGAACACCAGGCCGCCGTAGCTATGCACTACTTCGAGAGCCGGCTTGGGACTTCCCAGTGCGGTAATGACGATGGGCGGCTTGTACTTCTCGATGCGCAGCAGGTCCTCGGGCAGGCGCGCGTTGGTCGAGTGGGTGACCAGGTTTGCGGCCCACGGACCGATGATGCGGTCCGGATGCTCGCGGCGCGCGTCTGCAAGCCCTGTCGTGATCTGCTCCATCCATTCGTCGAGGACTTCGATGGGGCGCGCGTTGGGTGTGGGAAAGGCGCCGATGATGCCCGCCTTGCACGCCGCCAGAACCAGCTCGGGCCCCGAGATCAGGAACATCGGCGCGGCGAAGACCGGCAGGCGCAGCGGGAACGGAAAGGGCTTTTTCATGGGTTGGCGCAGTGACAGGTTATTCGGCGGCCTTGAATCCCGACAGGCGCACCGCCTCGGCCCAGCGCCGCGAATCGCGTCGCATGTAGGCGGTGAATTCATCGGGGGTCGTCGGCAGGGGTACGAAATCCATCTGGCGGAAGCGATCGCGCACCTCGTCGGACTTAAGCGCGCGCGTCAGGTCGGCGTTGTGCCTGGCCACCAGCGCGTCGGGCGCACCCGCCGGCAAGAGCAGCGCCGCCCAGGTGTAGATGGTCAGGTCGGGAAAGCCGGACTCTTCGAAGGTCGGCACGTTGGGTGTCAGGGGCGAGCGGCGGTCCGCCGTGGTCGCGAGCACCTTGACCCGGCCGGCGTCCACATGCGGCTTGACCGCGAGCAGCGGCAGATAAGCGGTATTGACCTGGCCGCCCACCAGGTTCTGCACCGCCGGCGGCGTGCCGTTGAAAGGCACATGCAGCATGTCGACGCCGGCGCGCTGGTTGAACAACACCCCGGCAAAGTGCGAGGAATTGCCCGCCGTGAAGGAGGCGAACGAGAGCTTGCCCGGATTTGCCTTGGCGTGGGCAACCAGTTCGGCCAGGGTATTGGCCGGCAGCGACGGGTGGGCGGCCAGCACCAGCGCCGAGCCCAGGAAGTTGGTCACCGGCCGATAGCTCTTCTCGGGGTCGTAGGGCAGCTTGGAGAAGGTATGCGGGTTGATGACCATCATGCCGGCGCCGGCCAAGAGCAGCGTGTAGCCGTCGGGCGCCGCCTGCGCACCGGCCTGTGCGGCGATGAAACCGGCCCCGCCGGCCTTGTTGTCGATGATGAGGCCCGGGTGGCCGGTCTCCTTCATCTTGTCGCTGACGATGCGCAGCGCCTGGTCCAGCGTGTTGCCGGGCGCAAAGGGGGTGATCACGCGCACCGGCTTTGCGGGGAACTCCTGGGCCGGCGCGACGTTGGCAACGACTGCGAGGCCTATGGCCAGGAAGATCGATTTCATGGGTTGTCTCCGTGAGTCAAGTTGTTACACGCGTCATCCAGCGCGCAAGCGCGTCGGTCAGTGCGTCCGGGGCTTCCATCGGCAGCATGTGACCGGCGCCGTCGACGATCTCGAGCTTGGCGCCGGGGATCCCGGCGGCGAGTTCCTCGGACAGGCGCGGTGGGGTCACCTTGTCTTCGCGTCCGCAGATCACCAGTGTCGGGCAGGTGATGCGCGCCAGATCCGGTCGACTGTCGGCGCGTTCGATGATGGCCCGCGTCTGGCGCTCAAAGGCTGCTGCACCGGCAGCGCGCATCATGGTGTCGATCTCGGCGTTGAGTGCGGCGTCGGCCAGATGCTCGGTGGTAAGCATGAAGGGACGCATGTTGGCCATGAGCTTGTCGAAGTCGCGCAGTGCGAGCGCGGCTGACTTCAGGCGCTGAGGTTTCATCTCCTCGGGTTCCGGCCGCGCCGAGGTGGACACCAACGCCAGAGCGGCAACCCGCCCGGGTGCGCGGCGCATGATCTCCAGCGCGATGTAGCCGCCCAGCGAGAATCCGGCCACGCAAAAGCGTTGCGGCATGCCG
>JBJXGS010000306.1:0-12252 GCA_046160545.1 Burkholderiales bacterium | reverse complement strand
TGCATTCGACACCGGCCTCCTTGAGCACGTCGGCGACGACGTCGTGAACTTTTGCGGTACTGGCACTCATCGGTCGATATCCCCTTGGTTGGATTCCACGGTCAGTCGAACATCGTCGCCAGCCGTGCACGCGCTTCGAGAAACTCTTCCATCATTTCGTAGACCACCTGCCTGACGGTGGTCTCTTCGGTCATGTCGCCGACCAGCTGGCCGACCGGGTAGGTGAGGAAATCGGTGACGCGCGCGCGCTCGACGCGGGTGCGGCCCTGGCCCCACCACAGCACCGCCTGCAGCGGGGCAGGCAGGGTGGGTGGCGCACCAGGCGCGTCCCAGGCGTCGGTAAAGTTGCAGCGTAGCGTCCGGCAGGGTTTGCCGGTGACACTCCTGGTCAGCACCGCATCTTCGGGGCCGGCGGCGAACATGCGTGCCTTGATCTCCGGTGTCACTTCGCTCTGCACGGTCTTGAGCCAGACCGAGCCGCACCAGACGCCCTCGCAACCCAGCGCCAGCGCGGCGGCGACCTGCCGTCCGCGCCCGACGCCGCCGCCGCCCAGCACCGGCAGCGGTGTCACCGCGTCGACAATGCGTGGCCACAGCACCATGGATGTGACGTTGCCGGTGTGGCCACCGGCCTCGGTGCCGACGGCGATGACAAAGTCGCAACCGGCGTCGCGATGGCGGATGGCATGCTTGGGATGGCCGGCCAGCGCCGCCACCTTGATGCCGCGCGCGTGCGCGCGCGCGACCAGTTCCGGCGGCGGCGAACCGAGCGCGTTGACGATCAGGCGGATTGGATGCTCGAGCGCGATTTCGAGCATTTGCGCGCTTTCCTGCGGAGTGAAGTTGAGCTGGCTCACCATGGCCCGCTCGATCTCGCGCGCTTCCGCCTGCGGCAGCGGCGGCACGCCGGCCGCATCGAGCATGTTGCGCACGAAGTCGAGCTGCTGCCTGGGAAACAGTTCCTCGGCGTCGAACTTGTGTCCGTCGAAATCGCGGTAGGTCGCCGGCATCAGCACGTCGATGCCGTAGGGCTTGCCGTCGACGTGCGCGTCGACCCAGCGCAATTCTTCGCGGACCCGTTCCGGGCTCATGCGCGCCATGCCCAGCACGCCCATGCCGCCGGCCTTCGACACCTCGACGACCACGTCCCGACAATGCGAAAACGCAAAGATCGGCACTTCGATGCCGAACATCTCGCACATCGCGTTCTTCATCCGCTCCTCCCGCTGCCCGGCCGACCGCGGTTAAGCGGCACCTTGCGCCAACTATGCCACAGCGCCCCGTGCTGGTCGCACTGACAATGGTTTGCCGATTGCCTGGCGCCACAGAGGTCTGACGGCAGTCCTGGCCGGGGCTTTGCGGGTTATGCGTCCTGCGCTGAACCGCGCGCGCCTCACGAGCCTGGTGGCACGGTCACCTGCATGTCGACGAACGCGCGTACGCGCGGCGCCACCAGGTCGGGCTCGGCAGCGGCGACATGGTAGGAGTCGCTCTGCAGCGCCACGAGTTCAGAGCGCGCGATCTGCCGCTGCCAGGCGCGCGTGCCCTCCACCGACCACAGCGCGCTGCCGGTCGAAATGATCACCAGGGTCGGGCAGCGGATGCGCGGCAGGTCCGGCGCGACGTCGAGCGTCGCCACCATCTTCATGAACCCCATCTGCGTCGACAGCGCAGTCGCGCCCATCATGTCGGCCCACCAGCGCATGTGTGCCTCGGAGGCCTTGCTGCCCAGGCGCTTGCACATGGTCGAAGCGGCCCAGCTGCGCACGCCCCGGGTTTTCATCTCGTCGACCCAGCCCGGCAGTGCCGCGTTGAACTCCGGACCCGGGGATGCGGGCACGCCGATCACGCACAGACTGTCGACCAGATCCGCACGGTCGGCGGCAAAACGCAAGGCGAAGGTGCCGCCGAGCTTGGCGCCGACCAGGTGGAACTTCGCGATTCCCGCCGCGGCGGTCACCCGCACGAGGTCGTCGACCATCACGTCGATGGTCCAGGGATAGTCGGCGGGCATCGGCGTGGAGCGCCCGAAGCCGCGCGTGTCCACCCGCAGCACCCGGTAGTGCCGGGCCAGGTGCGGAATCCAGGCACGCCATGCCTCGCCGCTCTCCGCGTTGCCATGCACCAGCACGAGCGCCGGCGCGTTACTCCAGGGATCGGTGAAGTCATCGATGGTGTAGAACAATTCGGCGCCATCCGGCGCGACGACGGTAGACATGTGACTAGGGCCTGTTGACACAAAATGGGCGCGCGCGGCAAGCGCGATCAGTCGACACGCGCACCGGTTTCCTTGACCAGCCGGCCCCAGCGCTCCTGCTCGCTGGCGATGAGCGCACCGAACTGCGCCGCGCTGCCACCGGCGGGCTCCATGCCGCCCTCCTTCTGCAGGCGTTCGCGGATTTCAGGCAATGCGAGCACGCGGCGGAACTCCGCGTTGAGCCGCTCGACGATCGGCGCCGCGGTGCCGGCCGGGGCGATCACGCCGAACCAGAGCTGGAAGTCATATCCGGGAACCCCTGCCTCGGCCAGGGTGGGCATTTCGGCCAGTGTGGCGATGCGCCTTGGTGTGGCCACCGCAAGCGCACGCAAGCGTCCGCTCTTCACGTGCTGCAAGCCGGTCAAAAGGTTCAGGAACATGACCTGCGTGGTGCCGGCCAGCACGTCGGTGAGCGCCGGCGGCTGACCCTTGTACGGAATATGCACCAGATCGATCCCCGCCTGCTTCTTGAGGAGTTCGGCCGCCAGGTGCGACGCGGTGCCGTTGCCGCCAGAGGCGTAGTTGATCTGTCCCGGCCGGCGCCGGGCGAGTGCCAGCAGTTCGGCCACCGTGGTCACGCCGAGCGAGGGATGGGCGACCAGCACGAAAGGCAGGTTGGCCAGTTCGACCACCGGCGCCAGGTCGCGCAGGGTGTCGTACGGCAGCTTCGCATACAACGCCTGGTTGATCGCCAGCGGCCCCATGTCGCCGATGCCGATGGTATAGCCGTCGGGCACCGCCTTGGCCACCGCGTCGACACCGACAATCGCGCCTGCGCCCGGCCGGTTTTCCACCACCATCGCCTGGCCCCAGCCGTCGCTGATGCGTTGCGCCAGCATGCGGGTGGCGATGTCGGTACCCGCGCCGGCCGGATAAGGGACGATGATGCGTACCGCGCGCTGCGGATAGGCCTGCGCCGTGGCGGTACCGGCGGCAGCCAGCAGGGTGAAGGCAGCCGCGACCAGCGCGGGACAAAGCCAGGGGCAGGATCGGTGCGGCATGCGCATCGCTAGCTCGGCCGGCCCGCGCCGGAGGCGGCGGGGCTGCCGTGCTTGCCCATGAACGCCGCCACCGCGGGCGCGACCGCATCGGCATGCGACGCGGCCACGTGGTATGAGTCGCCGTCGATCACCAACAACTCGGCCTGCGGGATCAGTTTGCGCCAGACTTCGGTTTCCGCAACCGTGCCCAGCCCGCTGCCGGTGGTGGTGACGATCAATGTCCGGCAGCCGATGCGCGCCAGGTCGGGCGTGAGATCGAGCGTCGGCACCATGCGCATGAAGCCCAGTTGCGTCGACAGGTTGGTGCCGCCCATCATGCGGGTCCAGTATTCGAGCATCGCCGCGCTTGCGGTGCTGCCCAGGCGCGCGCGCATCGACTCACGTGCCCAGGCCCCCACGCCATGCGCGCGCATCTGCACAACCCATTGGCTGACCGTTGTCGCCAGGGTTTGCTGCGGCGCCGGCGGCGTGCCCAGCACCGTCAGCGTCTTGACCAGTTCCGGGTGCGCCGCGGCGAATTTGAGCGAGATGGTGCCGCCAATCTTCGCGGCGACCAGGTGAAACGAAGCAACACCGAGATGCTTGGCCAGCCGTGCGAAGTCGTCGACCAGGGTGTCGATTGACCAGGGATACTCCTCAGCCATCGGGGTCGACCTGCCGAAGCCGCGCATATCTGGGCGCACGATACGAAAGCGCCGCCCGAGATGCGGAATCCAGGCACGCCAGGCCTCGCCGCTCTCGGCGTTGCCGTGCAGCAGGAAGACCGTCTCCGCCTCACCCCACGGATCGGTGAAATCGTCGACCTGATAGAACAAGTCGACGCCGGGAGAAAGCGTCATGGTCGGCATGCAGTACGCCCCTTCATTCAGGCTGAATTCGAACGACGGTGGAAGAATACGGCCCGCTCAGTTGCCGGCTTTCAGGCCGGCATCGGCGACCACCCGGGCCCATTTCGCGATGTCCGCCTCGATGACGGCTCCGAATTCCTCCGGCGTGCTGCCGACGGACTCGACACCGCGCGCGGCGAGCCACTCCCGCACCTCGGCGCGCCGCAGGATGCGCACCACTTCCTCGTTGAGTCGCCGGATGATCTCGCGCGGTGTGCCGGCGGGCGCGAGAATGCCGTTCCAGCCGGTCACTTCATAGCCGGCCACGCCGGCTTCGATCATGGTCGGCACGTCCGGCATGGTCGCCAGCCGGCGCGCGCTGGTCACCGCCAGTGCGCGCGTCCGGCCGGCCTTGACCTGGGCGGCCGCGGTGATCGGCGCGTCGAAGAAGAGCTGTACGTCGTTGGCCAGCAGGGCCGCCTCGACCTGGGGTGCGCCGCGATACGGCACATGCACAAGTCTGGTTCCGGCCATCCGGTTGAAGACCACCGCGGCGAGATGGCCAAGACTGCTGCCCACCGCGCCGTAGTTCATCGTGCCCGGGTTGCCTTTCTCGAGCGCGATCAGTTCGGCGACGCTGCGTGCGCGCACTGCGGCATTGACCACCAGGACCAGTTCGACGCTGCTGACGCGGGTGATTGGCGCGAGGTCCTTGACGGTGTCGTAGGGCAGCTTCGGATACAGGCTGGGATTGACCGGATGACTCGGGAACACCCACAGCAGGGTGTAGCCATCCGGGGCCGCATTGGTCACCGCCGCAGTGCCGATGGTACCGCCGGCGCCGGCGCGATTGTCGATGACCACCGGCTGGCCGACGCTCTCGGAGAGTTTCTGGCCGACATAGCGCGCAAGGATGTCGGTGATGCCACCTGCCCCTGTGGGCACAATGATGCGGATCAGCCGGTTCGGGTAGGCCTCGGCGATGGCAGACTGCGCGATAGCGCCAGGTGCAACAGCGAGCGCAAGGAGCGCCAGCGCGGCGCACAAGCGGCCGCGGCTGCGAGCGAAAGCAAGTGGTGTGGTGCGCATCCGGATAGCCTCGCCGCGGTATCGGTGAGGCGCTGATCCTACACCGGCTGCGACGATCCAGATAGGTACCTTCACGGCGGCAGACCGTGCCGGCGTGCGCCAAGGCTCAGATGTCCACGCAGGCGATGCCGTCGTGCGCCGCGATGAAATGCAGGATGTGGCGCGCGCAGGCTGCCGGGTAGAGCATCCAGGTCATGTGGTACGGCGTGGGCATGTGCACGATGCGGATGTCGCGCACCTTCTCGCGCAGCGTGCGTGTTTGCGCGTCGGTGGTCACCGCGCCGGTGGTGGGGTAGATGCCCAGCATCGGTGCCGCAATGCGTTCCAGGAACGGGGTCGCGTTCGCCGACGTGGCAAACCTGACCATCGCCACCAGCGCCTCGACACGGTTGCTGCCGATCTCGCGCGCGTACCAGTCGAGCATGCGCGGGTCGGTGTCTGGCGGGAAGCGGGTAGCGGCGTTGGCCTGTCTGCCCCATTCGTAGGAGCCCAGAGTGCGCAGCGCCTCCTCCCAGGACGCGTGACCGAAGGCAAAGCGCTGCTCTATCGCGGGGTCGATGAACAGCGGCGAGGACATGGTCGTGAGGGTGCGCACCCGCGCGGCCCGCTCCGCAGCGTAGACGAAGCCAATCACGCCTCCCAGCGATTCGCCGGTGAAATGAACCGAATCGACACCCAGGTGATCGATGATCGCGTCGAGGTCGGCGATGTAGTTCTCGAGGTTGACGCTGCGCTCGAAGTCGACACCGTCGACCGAGTCGCCCAGGCCGCGCAGCGTCGGGCACACCACCCGGTAGTGGCGTGCCAAGGTGGGCACCAGGTTGTACCAGAAGCGCGCCGTGCGGCCAAAGCCATGCTGCAGCAGCAGGGTCGGCGCCTTCGCCCACGGGTCGGTGAAGTCGTGGACTTCGTACGACAGGGTCGCGCCGTCGCGCGCCTTGAGCTTCACCATGCGGCGTACCGCGCGTTACTCGGCCTTGATGCCGGCCTGGCGCACGATGCTCGTCCACTTCTCGTGGTCGGCGGCGACCTTCGCGGCGAAGCGCTCCGGCGACTCGCCGCTGTCGAGCTCGACGCCCTGCTTGATCTGGCTTTCGCGGTTGGTGGGGTCGGTGGTGAAGCGGTTGATCCCCGCGTGAATGCGGGCGACGATGTCGCGCGGTGTGCCGGCCGGCGCGAAGAGCCCCTGGAAAATGCTCGCCTCGTAGCCCGGTACGACCTCGCCGATCGCCGGCACGTCCGGCAGCAGCGGCGAGCGCTTCGCCGAAGTCACGCCGAGCGCGCGCAACCGGCCGCTGGCCACGTGCTGCAGGGCGGTGGGCAGGTTGTCCGACATCAGCTGCAGCCGCCCGCCCAGCACATCGACCAGTGCCGGGGCATTGCCCTTGTACGGCACGTGCGTCAAGCGAATGCCGGCCTGGCGCATCAGCAGTTCATTGGCCATGTGCGAGGACGTGCCGGCCCCGCCCGAGCCGTAGTTGAGTTCGCCCGGCCGCTGCTTGGCCAAAAGGATCAACTCGGTCATGTTTCTGGCCGGCACATCCGGGTTGACCACCAGCACCTGGGACACGTAGGTGATGTTGCCGATGGGCACAAAGTCGCGCAGCGGATCGTAAGTGGGGGTCTGCATCATGCTGGGCACGATCACGAACGCGGTCGCATGCACAAGCAGCGTGTAGCCGTCGGGCGCCGAGCGCGCCACTGCGAGCGTGCCGATGACGCTGTTGCCGCCGGGCCGGTTGTCGACCAGCACGGTCTGGCCCAGGGTTTCCGTGAGTGACTTGGCCAGTGCACGTGCGGTGTTGTCGAGCGCACCGCCGCCTGCAAAGGGCAGCACGATGCGTATGGGCCGCGACGGAAAGGCCTGCGCAAGAGCCTCGCCGGGGGCCATGGTGCCGGCACATGCCGCCGCGACAAGCAGGAACAAAACCCTTTTGAACCGTGCGCTGCTGATCATTTCAACCTCCACACATCAAAAGTAGCCGCCCGGTCGCGTCAAGGCGGCAGGTAGTGCCCGGGCTCGGGTGTGATGCCAGGCCATTGTATCTGCCGACCTTTGGCGCCGCAGCTTCGGCAACACGGTCCGCCGATTTCGAGCTCGCCTGGCTACTTCATCAACCCCGGCAGCCAAAGCGAGATCGCCGGAATGTAGGTGACCAGGAGCAGCGCGACGCACATCGCGCCGTAGAAGGGCCATAGCTCCCGCGAGACCTCTTCCATGCTGACCTTGCCGACCGCGCAGCCGACAAAAAGCGTCGGCCCCACCGGCGGAGTGATGAGGCCGATGCCCAGGTTCAGGATCATGATCATGCCGAAGTGCACCGGGTCGATGCCGAGCTTGGCGATCACCGGCATGAAGATCGGTGTGCAGATCAGCAGCATCGGCGCCAAGTCCATGAAGGTGCCGAGCAGTAGCAGCAGGATGTTGATGAGGAACAGGAAGACGTACTTGTCGGTCGAGATCGACAAAAAGAACTGCGTCACCTTGGCGGGGATCTGCATCAGCGCCATCATGTAACCGAAGGCGACCGAAAAGCCGATCAGCATCATCACCATGGCCACGGTCTTGACCACGCGGTGCACCAGCTTGGGCAGGTCGCGCCACTGGTAGTCGCGGTAGACCAGGAAGGTGACGAGAAACGCATACACGCAGGCCACGGCCGCTGACTCGGTCGGCGTGAAGACGCCCGATAGGATGCCGCCCATGATGATGACCACCGTCACCATGCCCCACAACGCGTCGAAGACGATCCTGGGCACGTCGGCCAGCTTGACCGGCTCGCCCTTGGGATAGCCGCGTCGGTGCGAGACCCACAGCACCAGCCCGATCAGGCACAGCCCGAAGAGCAGGCCCGGCAGGATGCCGGCCAGGAAGAGATGCGCCACCGACACCGTCCCGCCGGCGGCCAGCGAGTAGATCACCGCGTTGTGCGAGGGCGGGATCATGAGCGCCTGCACCGAGCCGCAGATGGTCACGTTGGTCGCGAAGACGCGCGGAAAGCCTGCCTTGACCATCTGCGGGATCATGACCGAGCCGATCGCCGAGGTGTCGGCCACCGACGAGCCCGAGATGCAGCCGAAGAGCGACGAGGCCATGATGTTGACCAGCGCCAGCCCGCCGCGGATGAAGCCGACGAACACGCGCGCCAGGTTGATGAGCCGCGCGGCCATGCCGCCCTCGGCCATGATGGCGCCTGCCAGCACAAAGAAGGGGATGGCCAGGAGCGCGAAATCGTCGGTGCCGTCCGAGATCTTGAGCATGATCGCCTCGAGCGGGATGTCGATCCACCACGCGCCGCAGATCGCCGCCAGCCCCAGCGCATAGGCGACCGGCACGCCGAGCGCGCACAGGAGGGCGAAGGAGCCGAGCAGTACGAGGATGTCCATTTACTCGAACTCCGACTCGCCGTCGCGATACATGATGGAGGTGCGCGGCGGCGGGCCGATCCAGACGCGCTCGATCAGGAACAGGAGTGTCATGACGCCCGCGATCGGAATCGGTGCATAGACCACGCCGACCGGCAGGCTCGGAAACTCGGCCATGCTCTGCGACCAGGTGATCACGCACAGGTGGCCACCGTAGCCGGCCATGAAGAGCGCCATCGCGGCCATGCACAGCTGCACGCCGATGGCCATGATGCGCCGCGCGCCCGGGCTGACCGCCTTGGTCAGCGCCTCCACCGCGATGTGGACGTTGGCGCGGTACACCGCGGCCCCGCCGATGAAGGAGAACATGACCATCATCACCACGGCCGCCGGTTCGGGCCAGGACAATGGGCTATTGACCACGTAGCGCATGAACACGCCCGTCGGGATGATGAGCGTGATGATCACGATGGCGGTGCCCGAGAGCACGATGGCCGCCAGGTAGAGGCGTTCCATCGCCAGCGCGTAGACGGCTTTGGCATTCATGAAGGCAGGCCTTAAAGTGGGCCGAAAAGCAAGCGGCCCCGCGCTAGGGCGGGGCCGGTCGAAAAGCGCGCGTCTATCTAGCGCGTTTCCTCGATGCGCTTGAGCAGCGTCGCGTACTTGGCGCCGTACTTGTCACGGATGGGCTGGGTAGCAGCGTAGAAGGCTTTCTTGTCGGCCTCGAGGAACTTGACCCCGGCAGCCTTGAGCTTGGTCTCGGCCTCTCCTGAATACTTGTCCCACAAGGCGCGCTGCTCCAGCTGCGCCTCGCGCGAGAGCTTGCGCAGGAGCGCCTGGTCATCCTTGGACATCGCGTCCCAGGTGCGCTTGGAGAACACGAAGATCTCGGGGATGATCAGGTGCCCGGTCAGGCTGTAGACCTTGGAGACCGTGTAGTGGTTCTGCGCCAGGAGCGTGGGCGGATTATTCTCGGCGCCGTCGACGACGCCAGTCTGCAGGGCCTGGTAGAGCTCGTTGAAGCCCATCGCCACGCCGTTGCCACCCATCGCGTTCATGGTCTCGACGAAGAGCGGGTTGCCCATCATGCGGATCTTCATGCCCTTCAGATCGGCCGGCTTGGTCGCCGGCTTGTTCGAATAGACATTGCGCGTGCCGGCGTCCATCCAGCCCAGCACCACCAGGCGCGAAGCCGCCGAGGCAGTGACCCGGTCCAGCAGGTCCTGGCCGATCGGGCCGTCGATGACCTTGCGCATGTGCGCCTCGTCGCGGAAAACGAAGGGCAGGTTGAACACATTCAGATCGTCGACCACCGGGCCCATCGCCCCGACCGAGATGCGCGCGATCTGCAGCGCGCCAACCTGCGCCTGCTCGATCATCTCCTTCTCGCCGCCCAGCTGCATGGACGGGAACATCTGGATGGAGATGCGGCCCTTGGTCGCGGCCTCGAGCTTCTTGCCCATGTTCTGGATGGCCTCGACCGTCGGGTAGCCGAGCGGATGCACGTCGGAGGCCTTCCAGACGACTTTTTGCTGGGCGAGCGCGTTGCCGCCCAGGGCTGCGGCGGAGGCCGCTGTGGCGGCGGTGAGGAAACTGCGGCGAGTGGTCATGCGGTGGTCTCCCTTGAAGTGTTGGTGGTCGCGCCTGGATCGGTGTGGCCCGGACGGCGAGTACGGGAGTTTAATCCTTGGGCGCTGGTCCGGCGCCACTCGCAACTGGACGCCGGTGGGCGTCGTGGCGCAATGCCCGGGGCGGCGATCGGCCCGACCGTAGCGCCTGACGTTGCAGGTTGAGTATGGTCACGTGCAGGAGCTAAAATGCCCTGAAGGTCCGCCATGGAGTCGTGCCATGCCCAAAGCCGCAAGACCATCTGAGCCGCTCGTCCATCCGCCGCTTTCGCCGGAGCTAAAGGCTCGCCTGCGAAAAGCTGGGCACGGGCATGTCGTGAAGGCGGTGGAAGGCATCAAGGCGGACACGATCCGGGGTCTCATGAAGGCGATGGCAAGCGGCCCCGTATTCAACGCCAAGGTTGCGCGCAAGGCCGCTTGAAGATCCTGCTCGACACGAGCGTCTGCGTCCACGTTCTCAGGCGCAACGCGGTGATGCTCGAGCGTCTCATGGCGTGGAAAGCGCGCGACTTGGCGATTCCGGCACATGCGGCCGCCGAACTCGAGCACGGTGTCCACTTGGCGCAACTTCGCAAGGAGTCCCGGCGCAGGGTCGATGAGTTGTTCAGACGCTACCCGGTGCTGCCCTTCGATTCCGCGGCAGCCAGACGAGCGGGCCTCTTGTTGTTCGATACCGGCCGGGCTGGAATCAGCATGAAGTTCTTCGACTTGATGATCGCGGCACAGGCAATTGCGTCGGGCCTGACTCTCGCCACCGCTGACGGCGACTTCGAGCCGTTGGCCGGCTCGCGTGGTCTGAAGATCGCAAAATGGCCCTAGCGTCGCCGTCCTTGTTCGTCTCAGCATCACGCCGCCCCTGTCTGCACGGCGGGGGCGTTTCGCCTTTGCGCCTGAACCAGCCGCAAGTGTAAGGATTGCTGATGACAAGCGCCATGTCGATGCCAACCAGCAAGGGCCAGCCCAAAGTCGTCGTCATGGGCGCGGGCGCGGTCGGCTGCTTCTATGGCGGCCTTATGGCACGAGCCGGCGCGGCAGTCACCTTGATCGGGCGCGCTGCGCATGTGGATGCCGTGCGCGCCCAGGGCCTGCGCTTCGAGGGGCTCAAGTTCGACATGCGCATCGCGCTTGCGGCCGATACCGACGTGCATGTGGCTGCCGGCGCGGACCTGGTGCTTTTTTGCGTCAAGTCGCCGGATACTGACGCGGCAGCGCGCGAATTGGCGCCGCTGCTCACGACGGAGTCGCTTGTGCTGGCCTTGCAAAACGGCGTGGACAACCCCGCGCGCGTCGCTGCGGCCGTGCCCTGCCCGGTGGTGCCGGCGGTGGTCTATGTGGCTTGCGCTATGGCCGGTCCGGGGCACTTGAAGCACACCGGGCGCGGGGACCTGGTCATCGGTCAGATGCGCGATGCGCGCTTGCCGCTAGCGGCCGCGCGCCTGGACGCGCTGGCGGAGATGTTCGAGCGCGCTGGCGTGCCGTGCAAGGTTTCGGACAACGTCGAGGGCGAGTTGTGGGCCAAGCTCCTCATCAACTGTGCCTACAACCCGGTGTCCGCACTGGGGCGGGCGCGCTATCGGCGCCTGACCGCGCTTGGTCCCACGCGCGAGGTCATGGCTGCCGTCGTGCGTGAAGTGCTCGCGGTGGCGTCGGCCGAGGGCGTGGTGATGCCGCCCGGCGACTGGGTCGAGATCGCACTCAAGCTCTCCGAATACATGCCCGAGGCAACCTCATCGACCGCGCAGGATCTGGCGCGCGGGCGCACCACCGAGATCGATCACTTGAACGGCCATGTGGCGCGCCGCGGCGCCGCGCTCGGGGTGGCGACGCCGCTCAACTTCGCGCTGTGGGCGCTGGTGAAGCAGGTCGAGGACGGGTTGGCCTGATCCCGGCGCGGTCCGCTTGGGACGAGCGACCGCGCAGGCTGCGCGTGGGGCTCAGCGCCCCTTGAAGTCCGGCTTGCGTTTTTCGTTGAAGGCCGCAATGCCTTCGCGCCGGTCCTCGGTGTCGAGCAGGCGGTAATAAGCCTCCAGCTCCAGCCGGTAGCCGGTGCGCAGATCCGTCTGCAATCCGAAGTGCATGGCCTT
>JBJXGS010000305.1:0-8804 GCA_046160545.1 Burkholderiales bacterium | reverse complement strand
GTTGAGGTCGGAGCGGTCGAACGGCGGGTCGAGCAGTTGCACCAGGCGCTCGGAGCGCCGCACCAGGTGACGATCGAGAGCATCCATGGCCGCGCGCGCGCGTTCCGGCACGCCGGCGCCCGACAGCACCGACCAGCTCTGCGCGACCGAATCGATGCGGCACTCGGCGGCAGCGGCTGTTCCCAGGGGAGTGCCGTCATCGAAATAGGCGCGCCGGTACCACTCGCCGTCCCAGCCGTGGGCGTCAAGGGCCGCGCGCAGGCGTTCGGCCTCCGCCAGGCAGCGCGCCTGGAAATGCGCGTCGCCGCGGGCGGCGGCAAGATCGGCAAAGCGCGTCAGTGCGTCAAACAGGAAAAAGCCCAGCCAGACGGACTCGCCGCGCCCGCCCGCGCCGACCAAGTTCATGCCGTCGTTCCAGTCGCCTGAACCCATCAGCGGCAGGCCGTGCGTGCCGAAGTCGAGGCCGCGGACGATGGCGCGTACGCAATGCGCGTAGAGCGTTTGCGACTCGGCGGCCTGCCCGGGCAGGTCGTAATAGGAATCGGTCTCCGTACCCACTGGCCGCCCTTCGAGGAAGCCGACCATCTCTTCGAGCACGCTGGCGTCCGCGGTGGCGTTCACGTAGCGACAGGTCGCCACCACCAGCCAGAGGTAGTCGTCCGAGCAGTGGGTGCGCACGCCGCGCCCCGCCGGCGGATGCCACCAGTGCTGGACGTCGCCCTCGCGGAACTGCCGCGATGCGCATAGCAGCACATGCCGGCGCAACAGCGTTGGATCGATGTGCACCAGGGCCATCGCATCCTGGAGCTGATCGCGAAACCCGAAGGCGCCGCCCGACTGGTAGCCGCCGCTCTTCGCCCACAGCCGGCAGGCCAGGGTCTGGTAGGGCAGCCAGCCGTTGACCAGGACGTCGAGCATCGGGTCGGGCGTCTCGACCTGCAAGGCACCCAGGGTGTGGTTCCAGTGCCGCCATACCGATGCGAGGACGGCGCGCGCGACCGCCGTGCCGCGCGAAGCGCGCGCCAGCGCGATCGCATCGGCCGTGTCGCGACCGGCGCCGAGCACGAAGACGACCTCGCGCTCCTCCCCGGGGGCGAGTTCGAAGGACACCTGCAAGGCACCGCAGGGATCAAGTCCTGCTCCGACCCGGCCGCCGAGCGCCAAGGCATGCATGGCTGCGGGATTGGCCAGGCTGCCGTGCCGGCCGATGAATTCGCAGCGGTCGCCGGAGACGCCATGCGGCGCTTGGCCGGCATCGAAGAACGCGACCCGCTCGGCGAACTCCTGACCGTAGGCGTTGCGCGCCAGCAGCACGCCGCTCTCCACATCGATTTCGCTGACGACCTGCGGCGCCATCCGCGACCGCAGGTCGCCCAGTACCCATTCGACGACACCGGTCGCGGTCATGCGCTGCCGACGGCCGCTGTCGTTGCGCACCCGGATCGCGGTGAACTTGAGCGCGGCGTCCGGCGCGACATAGACCCAGGTTTCGGTGACGATGCCGGCTTCGCTGTGCTCGAAGACGCTGTAGCCGAAGCCGTGCCGGGTGGTGTAGGAGTCGGCCCCGCGCGCCGGCAGCGGCATGGGCGACCAGAAATGCCCGCTTTCCTCGTCGCGCAGGTAGAAGGCCTCGCCGCCCGCATCGCCGACCGGGTCGTTGTGCCAGGGCGTGAGGCGAAACGCGTGTGCGTTCTCGCTCCAGGTGTAGGCCGACCCCGATTCCGAGATGACGGTGCCGAAATGCTCATTGGCCAGCACGTTGACCCAGGGCGCGGGCGTGCTCTGCCCGGGCCCGGTCGTGATCACGTACTCGCGGCCGTCGGCGGTGAAGCCGCCCAGGCCATTGAAGAACAGCAGGTCGCGGCGGAGCGCGGGCATCGCTCCTTGCAGGCCGCGGCGCCAGGTGCGCACCGGCACCAGGCGCGCCGCAGGCGGCCGGGCGTCGGCGGGACGATCGAATTGCTCGGCCAGGCTGCCGCGCGCGTCGCTCAGGACCACCCGTGCCGAACTCTCCAGGAGCAGGCGGTCCTCGTCGGACAGTTGTTCGGCCGGGCGCACGAAGATGCCGCCGGGCCGGTCGATCGCGCTTGCCTCGTCGCCGGCTGCGATCAACCCCAGTATCTGGTCGTTGAGAACCTGCCGGTAGCCGGTGTGGTCCTCGTTCCAGAACACCAGGTCGACGCTCAGGCCCTTCAGGCGCCAATAGGCGTGGGCGCATACGAGCTGGCGCACCAAGTCGATGTTCGCCGCATCGCCGATCTTGACCAGGACGATGGGCAGGTCTCCCGAGATCGCGTGCCCCCACAGCCCCGATTGCCCGCGGCGATTCTTGCAGAGCACCTCCGGTTCGGCGCGCAGGCTTGCGCTGGCGTGAACGATGGACCCGGCCATGCGCGCGTAGAGCTGCGCATCGGCGGCGCTCGCGTTGATCTGCCGGAGCACCACCTGGCTATGGGTCCAGGCGAGCTCGAAGACGCGCTCGGCCAGGCGCGGCTCCTGATATTTGTCCGCCAGGGCGAGGGCGGCTTCGCGGGTCTCGGCCACGCCCGTGACCAGGTTGAACGTGGCGGTCTGCTCGGGCGCGAGCACGATACGGCAGCGGATCGCGACCACCGGATCGAGCACCGAACCCGCGCTGCCCGACAGCGGTCCTGGCGCGTCAAGCGCGCGCGGCGCCGCCGCATCGTGGCCGCGACCGAGAAAGCGCATGCGGTCGGTTTCGTAGGAGACCTCGACCAGCGCTGCGCCTTGCAGCGCCATCTGGTGCAGCATCCAGGGCGCCGCGTCGCCTTGCGAGCGCGGCCGGCGGGTGCAAAGGATCGCCTGCCGCGCGGCCACCACCTCGGTCTGCACGAACAGGTTGGAAAACGCCGGATGCAGCGCGTCGGCCGCTGCCGGGGCGAGCACGACCTCGGCATAGCTGGTGGCTTCGATCGTCCGGACGACCCGCGCGCGGTTGGTCAGGGTGACGCGCCTGAGCTCGATGTCGTCCTCGGGCGATACCGCGATCTCGGTACGCGTCTCCAGAGTGCCGTCGCGGCGATGGAATTCGACGCGTGCCTCGGTGAAGATGGCCTCGTAGCGCTCCGCCGCCCTGCCCACGGGTTGATGCGCGATCGACCAGACCTGGCCGCTGTCCAGATCGCGCAGATAGCAGAAGCTGCCCCACTGGTCGCGGGTGGCGTCTTCGCGCCAGCGCGTCACCGCGAGGTCCTTCCAGCGGCTGATGCCGCCACCGGCTTGGGTCAGCATCACGTGGTAGCGCCCATTGGACAGCAGCTGGACTTCCGGCGACCTTGTATTCGGATCGGTGAAGACGCGTGCCGACGCGGCAAGCACTGCCGGGGCTTCGCGCGCCTCGCCGGGTGCATCGGCGTGCAACGTGCTGGCGCGCTCGCGCGGCACGCGCTCCTGCAGCAGCATGGTCGCGGCGCGCAACTGCGGATCGGCCTCGAAGCGACGCTGCATGGGTCGATCCAGCAGTACTTGGGCGAATGCCAAGAGGCTCATGCCGGCGTGGTGCGCCATCACCGAGCGCACCACGATGCCGGCCTGTCCGCGCGGCACGCGTGCGGGGGTGTAGTCGATGGCCTCGTGAAAGCCGTAGCGGCTCGAAAGCCCCAGGTCGGTCAGGCGGCGCAGGTTGATTGCGGCGTCCTGCGGCGCGATCATCAGGGCAAGCACCGACGCGTAGGGCGCGACCACGAGGTCCTCACCCAGGCCTCGCTTGAGCCCCAGGCCGGGAACGCCGAAGGCGCGGTACTGGTAGTTGCGCTGCGCATCGACGGCGTTGTAGCCCGACTCCGAAACCCCCCAGGGAATCGCGCGACGCAGGCCGTAGTCGATCTGCGCGCGCACCGCGGCCTCGCAGGTGGCCGCCAGCAGCGAACCCTGGTACGAGGGCATCACCAGGAGCGGCATCAGGTACTCGAACATCGAGCCGCTCCAGGACATCAGCACCGCATCGTTGCCGGCGCGGGTGAGCGTTCGCCCGAGCGCGAACCAGCTCTCTTGCGGCAACTGGTCCAGGGCGATGGCGACGAATACGCCCAAGCGCGCCTCGGAGGCCAGCAGATCGTAGGAGCCCGCATCGCGCCTTCGTGCGCCGACGTCGTAGCCGATCGAGAGCAGGTGCCGGCCCGGGTCGTAGAGAAAGCCGTAGTCCATGGTCGCAAAGGCGCCCGCCTGGCGCAGCAGTCGGTCGAGTGTTGCCAGCCGCTCGCGCGCACGCGCGGGCGGCGAATCCGGCGCCCCGCTGCCGTCTTCCATGGCGGCCAGTTCGCGCAGCGTCGGGGCGCTCTGCGTCGCGCCGGACGCGAACCTGTCCATCTCGCTGCGCAGGACCGCGCAGTCGCGCGCGAGCGCTTCCGCCCAGCTTCGCGCGAGGGCTTCGCCCGCGCCGGCGAGCGCATCCGGCAAGGTCGCCGCGGAGGCGGCCACGCGGTCAAGCCATGTCCGCAGCGGGCCCGGCGCGCTCGGGTTCGCGGCGATCGCCCCGGCCAGTGTGCCGCGCAGCGCGGCGATCTCCAGGGGCGCGGGGCCGACGACGGCGGCGGCTAGGACCTCCAGCGTGTCGGCCAGGCCCTTGAAGCAGCGCGGCTCGACGATCGGCCGCTCGGCCAGTTCGGCCAGGCCGGCGCGCAGCGTGAGCAGGTGTCCGGCGAGATTGCCGCTGTCGACGGTCGAGACGTAGGCCGGCGCGAGCGGCTTCAGGGAGCGGGTGTCGTACCAGTTGAAGAAGTGGCCGCGGTAGCGCTCGAGCGCCGCCATCGCATCGAACGCCCGCGCGATGCGTTCGATCGCACACCCAGCGGGCAGGTAGCCGAAGTCGAACGCCGCCAGGTTGGCCAAGAGGCCCAGGCCCATGTTGGTCGGCGAGGTCCGGTGCGCCACTCCGACCGCTGACTGCTCCTGGTTGTTGTCCGGCGGCAGCCAGTTGTCCTCGGGGCCGACGAAGTTGTCGAAATAGGCCCAGGTGCGGCGCGCGGCGCGGCGCAGGAAGGCGATGTCGCCGCCTTCCAGTCGCGCCATGCGCGGGGCGCGCGGTCGCGCCGTCCACCAGACCATCAGCGGCGCCGCGAACCACAGGGCCAGGAGCGGCGCGGCGACAACCAGCGCCGCAGGACGCAGCACAGCCAGCACGACCATGGCCGCGGCGGCCACCAGCAAGGTGCTGCGCATCGCCAGAATGGCGCCCGCCAGGTTGCCCTGCCCAGCTGACCGGTCCGGTCCGGCCTGCGCCGAAGCGGTCCACTCGAGCAGTCCGGTGCGCGTGAGCGTCAGGCGCCACAAGGTGCGCACGATCGCCACGGCATGGGTCCAGGCTTCCTGGGGCAGGCAGGCGAGCGAGAACCCGACCCGCTGCGCGGCACGTCCCGCCTCGCCGGCCCAGTCCGCCAGTCGATCGGAAAGCGAGGTGTCGCGGGACCGGCGCAGCAGGGAGGGCAGGAGTCCCAGCGCCGCGGGAAGCGCCAGCACACCCAGCACCGCCGTCGTGCACATGAGCGCGAGCCCGGGCATGCCCCAGCCGATCAGCAGGAGCAGGGTCAGGCCGGCCGGCACCAGGCTGCGCCGCAGGTTGTCGAAGAGCTTCCAGCGCGACAGCGCCGAGAGCGGGTTGTCGACCCGCCGACCCGCCGCGTCCGGAACGCCGGGCGCGAGCCAGCGCAACAGTTGCCAGTCCCCGCGGATCCAGCGCGCTCGCCGCGTGGCGTCCGCGGCATAGGAGTCCGGCTCGTCCTCGAAGAGCAGGACATCGGAGATGAAACCCGAGCGCGCATGCGCGCCCTCGATCAGGTCGTGGCTCAGGATGCGGTTGTCGGGAAAGCGTCCGCCCAGCGCCCGCTCGAAGGCGTCGACATCGTAGATGCCCTTGCCGATGAAGGAACCTTCGCCGAACAGGTCCTGATAGGTGTCCGAGACCGCGCGGGTGTAGGGATCGATGCCCGCCTCGCCGCCGATGAGGCCGGCGTAGCGCGATCGGTTCGCGCCGGTGAGGCTGGATGCGACGCGCGGCTGCAGGATGCCGTATCCCTCGACGACGCAGCCGCTGACCGGATCGTGGCGCGGCCGGTTCAGGGGGTGCGCCATCGCGGCGACCAGAACCCGTGCGGACTCGCGCGGCAATTGCGTATCGGTGTCGAGGGTGATGACATAGCGCACGTTGGTCAGCGCCCCGGTATCGCCGACCACCAGCGCGAAGCGCTCGCCCGGGCCCGAGCGCAGCAGCGCATTGAGGGCGGCCAGCTTGCCGCGCTTGCGCTCGTGACCCATCCAGACGGCGTCGCGCGCGTTCCAGCGGCGGGCGCGGTGGAACAGGTGAAAGACATCGCCCCGGGCGCCGGGGTAGCGCGCGTTGAGACGTTCGATGCCTGCGCGCGCGATCTCCACGAGCGGTGCATCGGCCGGCATGGACTCGGCGGGCGCGTCGGTCAAATCGGTGAGGAGGCAGAAATGCAGGTGCGCGTCGCGATTGGCCAGGTAACGCACTTCGAGGGCGTCGATCAGGCGCGCGACTGCCTCGGCGCCGGAAAGCATGCTAGGAATGGCGACCAGGGTGCGCGACTCCGGCGGAATGCCGAGCGAGAAATCCATGCGCGGCACGCGCCGCGGCGCCACCATGAGCCCGACGGCCAGGTTGACCAGCGACAGCGCGAGCTGGCTCGCGCAGAGCAGCGCCAGCAGGCCCAGGGCCGTGAGCGGCCAGGCGCGCGCGCCATTTGCGAACGCGAGCGCGACAAAGCCGGTTGTGCAAGCGGCTGAAATCAATGCGATTGCGCCCAGGTAGAGCGGCAATGCGCCGCGCCGGCAGGCGCGCGCGATGCGCCCCGACACGGGATGAAGCACGCCGGCCGCATGCTCGAGCCCGGGCAGCCCTGCGCCAAGCAGATGAAAGCCGACATGCCTGCGCCGCGGGTCCTCGCTGCCGGCTGCCTGCTGCGCCTGTGCGAGATCGACGGCCAGCCTGGCCACCCGGCCTTCGGACAAGGCGCCGGCCTTGGCGATGCGCTCGACCTCGTGCCGGTAATCGTCGCGGGTCGCGAAGTCCATCCTGCCGTACACCCCGCCCGGGTCTTCGCGCAACGTCTGCTCGACCACGCTCAAGGTCTCGACGAACTCGCGCCAGTCGGTCGCCTCGAGAAAGCGCAGGCTGCCGATGCTGTTGCTCATCGACACCTGGTCGGCGGCCTGCTGCTGATTCTCGGTCGAAACCGATTGCGCGATCGTCAGGCCCGAGTCAGCCAGCCACTGCTCGATCCAGGTCAGGGGCAGGGCCAGCGCGCGGCCCTGCCCCTGCAGGCGGCGCGCCAGTTCCGCGACGAAGGAACCGGTCGGCGGCAGCCCGGAACGCGCCATGTCGGCGACGACCAGGATCAGGCTCTTGGGGTCCGTGGCGACGGCCGAGACCATGCGGTCGGCCCATTCGTCGGCCAGATCGCGGCCGACGCGATCATCCGCGAGCCGGGAGGCGACGCGGCGCAGATTCTCCAGGAGCGCCAAGCGCAGCATGATGGGAATCGCCCACAGTTCGCCCAGCGTCAGCGCGCTGACACCCTGGTAGGCGGCGACGAATCCGCCCAGACTCTCCGGGTCGACGCGACCGTCGCCGTGGGCAATGGCCTGCAGCGCGATGTCGTAGACCCGTGGCAGGCCGGCCGAGGGCCCGTCGGCCAGACTCGGCAGACCGCGGCTGTAGCTGCCGGGCAGGTGCCGGCGTGCCGTGCGCACCTGCGCTTCGATCAGATGAAAGTTGTCCAGCAGCCATTCGCCGGCCGGCGCGATGCCGCGGCTCCTGCTGAGCGCGCCGCCGAGCAGGCTGAAGGCGACAAGCAGAACACGCTCATTGTCGGCCAGCCGCGCCAACAGGCGGTTCGACGCCCGCCCGCGGGCCAGCACGTGCGCGGCCGCCATGGCGCGGCCATGCTCGCGCATCTGCCCGCTGCTGAAAAGTTCGGCACGCAGCGGCAGTTCGTCGTTGCCTGCCGCGCCGGGGCCGGACGGCCTCTGCCAGAGGGAGCGCAGCCGCAAGGCCAGGCTCCGCAGGGGCCCGGCGACCCGGGGTGAGTTCAGGACATCATGCTCAGTTTGACTGCATCGCACCGTCGACGATGCGGACGTGGTCGCCGGTCCGCCAGGACCCGAGGCTGCCGTCGCGTACGACCCGCTGCGTGCCGTCGTCGAGGCGGACGACGACCTCGATGCGTGTCGTCGACCTCAGGCGCTTCTCGACTTCGTTGCCGGCGATGACCCCGCCGACGGCGCCGATCACGGTTGCGGCCTGCTTGCCGCGTCCGTCGCCCACCTGGCTGCCGATGAGGCCGCCGACCACCGCCCCGCCGGCTGCACCCAGGCCGCTGCCCTCGCCCTTGACGTCGATTTCGCGGATCGATTCGACAACGCCGCATGTGGCGCACTTGGCGTGCGTCTTGGCCGCGGCTTCGGGAGCCGGCGCCGCCTTGCCGGCCACAGGAGCTGCAGCCGGCCTTGTCGCGGGGCGCTTGCCGGGCTGGGTGGAGACTTCCGGCGCCCTGGCAGGGTCCATCAGGGAACCCGGTGTACCCCAGGACGCCGGCAGCCAGCCGAGCATGGCGGCGACACCGGTGGCACAGAAGAGGATGATTGCAACCACCGTCGCCCAGACGAGCGGGCGGGGCATGAGGCGGTACTGGAACTTCTCGGTAGTCATCGCGTGGCTTTCCATGGTGCATGACGAGCGGCCGGCCGCAGGGCGTTCGCCGCCAAAGCTTCGCCGCACCAACACTAGGCGCGGGGCAGCGCATGCGTCGGTCACCTGGCGCACAGAC
>JBJXGS010000304.1:0-9140 GCA_046160545.1 Burkholderiales bacterium | reverse complement strand
AGAAGCCCGATGGCCAGGTGCAGACCGGTACCGGAGTCGCCAATCTGCGCGCCGGTGACAAACGGCGGGCCGTCGGGCACGCCGGTGGTGCTCATGGCACCGCCCATGGCCTGGGCGACGTTTTCATAGGCCTTGAATTCGGCGTAAGGCCCCGAGGAGCCGAAGCCCTTGATCGAGCCCATGACGATCTTGGGATTGATCTCGCGGATCTTCTCCCAGGTGAATCCCAGGCGATCGAGCACGCCGGGGCCGAAGTTCTCCATCATGATGTCGCACTTCCTGATCAGGTCGACGAAGACGGTCTTGCCTTCGGGCGATTTCATGTTGACCGTGATCGAGCGCTTGTTGCAGTTGAGCATCGTGAAGTACAGGCTGTCGGCGCCAGGCACGTCACGCAACTGTCCACGCGTCGCATCGCCTTGCGGCGGCTCGAACTTGATCACATCCGCCCCCATCCAGGCCAGCAACTGCGAGCAGGTCGGGCCGGCCTGCACGTGGGTCATGTCGAGGATGCGAACGTCTTTCAGGGCTTCCATGGGACTGGCTTTCGAAAAATCGAAGGGATGAATTCTAGTGCGCGCGCTTACTTTTTCTTGGCAGCCGACGGGTTGAGGCTGGTGATGCGCCCGCTCTCGGTACCGGCGGTCTCGTCGATCACCGCGTTGATAAGGGTCGGCTTGCGACTGCGGATCGCCTCTTCCATTGCGGCGCGCAGTTCGACTGGCGTGGTCACATGCACTCCGACCCCGCCAAAAGCCTCCATGAGCTTGTCGTAACGCGCGCCCTTGACGAACACGGTCGGCGCGACGTCCGCACCGCCACTCTGGTTCACATCGGTGCCGCGATAGACGCCGTTGTTGTTCATGACCACCACGCACACCGGCAGGTTGTAGCGGCAGATGGTCTCGACTTCCATGCCGGAGAATCCAAAGGCACTGTCGCCTTCGATGGCGATGACCTGCTCGCCGCTGACGACTGCTGCAGCCACGGCGAAACCCATGCCGATCCCCATGACGCCCCAGGTGCCGACGTCCAGCCGCTTGCGCGGCTTCATCATGTCGACGATCGAGCGCGTGAAGTCGAGAGCGTTGGCGCCTTCATTGACCAGGCAGGCGTCCGGATTGGCGCGCACGATGTCGCGCACCACGTTGAGCGCACTGTGGAAATTCATCGGCACCGGGTTCTTGGCCAGCGTCTCGGCCAGCTTGGCGACATTCTTGTTCTTGCGCTCCTCAATTGCTGCAAGCCACGCCGCCGGCGGGCGCGGCCAGTTCGCCCCGATGCCGGCCAGCAAGGCAGCGACACAGGAACCGATGTCACCGATGACCGGTGCGTCGATGGGCACGTTGCTGTCGGCCTCGGTCGGCGAGATATCGACCTGGATGAACTTCTGCCCGCCCCAGGCCTTGTGGTCGGCACCGCCCCAGGTCTTGCCCTTGCCGTGCGAGAGCAGCCAGTTAAGGCGCGCGCCGATGATGAGCACCACGTCGGCCTCGGGCAGCACATAGGAACGCGCCGCCGCGGCGGATTGCTCGTGAGTGTCGGGCAAGAGGCCCTTGGCCATGGACATCGGCAGGTACGGAATCCCGGTGCTCTCGATCAAGGCGCGGATGTCGGCGTCGGCCCGTGCATAGGCAGCGCCCTTGCCGAGCAGGATCAGTGGCTTGCTGGCGCCCTTGAGCAGATCAAGCGCGCGCGCTACTGCGTCGGGCGCAGGAATTTGCCGCGGTGCGGGATCGACCACCTTGATTAGGCTGCGCTTGCCGGCTGCGGCATCCATGCTTTGCGCGAAAAGTTTGGCCGGCAGGTCCAGGTACACGCCCCCCGGACGACCGGATACTGCTGCGCGGATTGCGCGCGCAACGCCGACCCCGATGTCCTCGGCGTGCAACACCCGAAAGGCTGCCTTGGCCAGCGGCTTGGCGATGGCCAACTGGTCCATTTCCTCGTAGTCGCCCTGCTGCAGGTCGACGATCTCGCGCTCGGACGAGCCGCTGATGAGGATCATCGGAAAGCAGTTGGTGGTGGCGTTGGCCAGCGCAGTCAGGCCGTTCAGGAAGCCGGGCGCCGAGACCGTCAGGCAGATGCCCGGCTTTTGCGTCATGAAGCCGGCGATCGCGGCGGCGTTGCCGGCATTCTGCTCGTGGCGAAACGAGATCACCCGCATTCCCTCGCCCTGCGCCATGCGCGTCAGGTCTGTAATCGGAATGCCCGGAAGGCCGAAGATGGTGTCGATGCCGTTCAACTTGAGCGCGTCGATGACCAGGTGAAAACCGTCGGTCGTGGCTGCGGCTGACTCGGTGGCGGCGCTGTTGCCAACTTCGCTCATGTTGCCCATGGATGCCTCCGGTTGCGTATCGTTGTCGATCGGCCGCGCGTGCCTCGTACTGCGAGGGGGCCGAGGATGCGAATATACGAAGGCCCCGGCAGAAGCGGCATTGACTGATGTCAAATAGGCGCCAGTCGTGGGGGCCAGGCAGGCGGGGATATAATCGCGGCCCGCCCCCACTGCGCCTTTTCCTGACCACCGCCAGGGCGGCTCGCCCGCCATGACCAGCATCGCCACACACGCGCAGCGCGCCGCAATCCGCGTCCAACTGCGCAACAATTTGATCCTGTCGCGCATGGATCAGCGCGCCTGGGACGAACTCGAGCCGCGTCTGGAAATCAGCGACTACGCGAAGGGCGCAATGCTGGTCACGCAGGGTTCAGACCAGATGGAGCAGTTTTTCATCCTCGAGGGCATCCTCAAACGGGTGGTCGGCAATCAGGAAGGCAAGGAAATGATCCTGCGCCTGGCCGCCGAAACCGACATGGATACCAGCTACGCCGCTTGGCGCCTCGAGACGCCGACGCCCTACAGCATCGTCGCGCTGACCGCCTGCCGCGTGGCGCGACTGCCGATGGAGGCCTGGGTCGAATTCCTCGACCACCATCCCGAAGTCAAGAAAGTTTTCGAATACGAGATCATGCGCCTCATGTCCGAAGTCATGGCGCACACCATCACCTTGCACCTGCTCGATGCGCCTGGGCGCCTGGCGCGCTTCGCCCGCAAGCATGCCGCGCTTGCCAATCGCATTCCGAAAAAGGAATTGGCGGCCTATCTGAACATCACTCCGGAAACGCTGAGCCGGGTCAAGCCGGGCCGAACGGCTGCCTGAGGTGGCGCCGCGTAGCTCAGCAAGGGGCGCCGCGCCGCCCCGCCGTCTCAGCGCTTGCCGCGCGCGATGAGCCCCGAGATGAAAGGCCAGGCCAGGAGCGCCAGCGCCAGCGTGGTGATCGAACCCACCAGGCCGTTGGCGAAGAAGATCGATACCTCGCCCTGCGACAGGAGCATTGCCTGGCGGAACGACTCTTCGGCGCGATCACCGAGGACAATCGCCAGCACCAGAGGTGCCAGGGGATAGTCGAGCTTCTTGAAGATGTAGCCAATCACCCCGAAGATCACCATCAGGTAGATATCGAAGATCGAGGTGTGCACGGTGAAGGCGCCGATCGCGCAAATCACCAGAATCACCGGCGCGATGATCGCGAACGGTACGCGCAGGATCGCCGCGAAAAGTGGCACACAGGTCAGCACCACGATCAGCCCGACAATGTTGCCCAGGTACATGCTGGCGATCAGCCCCCAGACGAAGTCCTTTTGCTCGACGAACAGGAGCGGTCCAGGCTGTAAACCCCAGATGAGGAGCCCGCCCAGCAACACAGCAGCTGTCGGCGAACCCGGCACGCCCAAGGTCAGCATGGGCAGGAGCGCGCTGGTGCCCGCGGCATGCGCGGCGGTCTCCGGCGCGACCACACCTTCGATTTGCGGATTCTTGTCGCTGCCGAAATCGGCGCCGTTGGGCGAGACCCGCTGTGCGATGCCGTAAGCCATGAACGAGGCAGGCGTCGCTCCACCCGGGACGATGCCCATGAAGCAGCCCACGGCGGAGGAGCGTACCGAGGTCATCCAGTAGCGCGGCAATTCCTTCCATGTATCAAGCACCACACGGGCATTGAGACGCGCCTGCTTGCCTTTGAACTCAAGTCCTTCTTCAAGTGTCTGCAGGATCTCCGAGATCCCGAACAGTCCGATCACCGCGATCAGGAAATCGAATCCCTTGAGCATCTCGGTGAACCCGAAGGTCAGGCGCAGGGCGCCGGTCACCGTATCCTGGCCCACAGCGGCCAGCGCGAACCCCAGCATCATGGCAACCACGGTCTTCATCGGGTTGCCCTTGCTCATGCCAACAAATGCGCAGAAGGTGAGCAGGTAGACCGAGAAGAACTCCGGCGGGCCGAATTTGAGCGCGAACCTGGCCACCAGCGGCGAGAGGAAGGTAATCAGCACCACCGCCACCAGAGCGCCGACGAACGATGAGGTGAACGCCGCGGTCAGGGCACGCCCGGCATGGCCGTTCTGCGCCAGCGGGAAGCCGTCGAAGGTGGTGGCCACCGACCACGGCTCGCCGGGAATGTTGAACAGGATCGAGGTGATCGCGCCGCCGAAAAGCGCGCCCCAGTAGATGCACGAGAGCATGATGATCGCCGAGGTCGGCGGCATCGTGAAGGTCAGCGGCAGCAGGATCGCGATGCCGTTGGCGCCTCCCAGTCCTGGCAGCACGCCGATCACCACACCCAGGATCACGCCGACGAACATCAGCGCGAGGTTCATGGGGGTCATCGCCACGGCAAAGCCGTGCATCAGCGAATTGATTTCTTCCATGGCGCAGCGGCGTGGCGGTCGGTGGCTGAAACTCTGTGAAAAAGTGCCGGATCAGGCGAAACCGATGAGGGCTTCCAGCGGCCCCTTCGGCAGGGGCACCTTGAACCAGATCTCGAACATGAGGAAAAACCCGATCATGGTGCCAAAGGCGACCGGGACGATCAATGTCCAGGAGTACTTGCCCAGCTTCCACATGAACCAGGCGATGAACACAATCGAGGCGACGTAAATGCCCAGTGGCTTGACCAGCGCCGCGTAGATCGCCAACGGAACGAGTACCGCCAGCACCAGTTTCAACTGTCCGCGGGTCACAAAAGCAGTCTGCGCGTGGGATGCGTTCCGGAATGTGCTCACCAGGTTCGCAACGCTTGCCAGTGCCATGATGAGGCCGATGTAGAAAGGGAAATACCCGGCCTGCGGACCGTCTTCGGCCCAGCGCATACCCAGTCGCAGGCTGTCCCAGATGACCACAGCGCTGAGCACCAGAATACCCAGTGCGACTGCAATCTCGAGCGTGCGCACGGACGCCGCGGCGTCCGTCCCCTTGTCCTGCTCCATCATTCTCCCCTTTGACTGTTGCGGGTTCGGTGGAGCGATGCGCGCATCGCTCCGTCCCGCGATTTCCCCCTGCCGACCTTACTTGGCGAGGAAGCCTGCCTCGCGCATGAGTTGCAGGTGACGTTGTTCCTCCTTGGCGACCCAAGTGCGGTAGTCGTCACCGATCAACGCGGTGGTATTGAACGCGCCCCGCTCCATCAGATCCCGCCACTCCGGAGTAGCACGGATTTTCTTCATCAGATCGACATAGAAGAAGCGCTGCGCATCGGTCACGCCGGGCGCCATGAAAATGCCGCGCAGCATCAGGTAATCGACATCGATGCCGGCGGACTTGCACGGCGGGATATCGGACCAGGCCATGGTCTCGGTGACCTTCTGGCGATAGGGCATGCGCTCGTCGTCGAACACGCACAGGGGTCGCAGCTTGCCGCCGCGCCACTGCGCCACCGCCTCGATGGGGTTGTTGACCGAAGCGTCGACGTGCTTGCCGACCAGTTGCACCGCGACGTCACCGCCACCCTTGAACGGGATGTAGGTGAACTTGGTCTTGGTCTGCTTTTCCATCGCCACCGTGATGATCTGGTCTTCCTGGCGCGACCCGGTGCCGCCCATCTTGAACTTGTTGGGGCCGGCAGCGCGCACCGCGTCGATGAATTCCTTGGCGGTCTTGTACGGTGTATCGGCATTGACCCAAAGCACGAACTGGTCCAGCGCCATCATGGATACCGGCGTCAGGTCCTTCCAGTTGAAAGGTACGCCGGTCGCCAGCGGGGTGGTGAAGAGGTTGGACAGCGTGATGACGATCTTGTGCGGGTCGCCCTTGGCATTCTTGATGTCGAGGAAGCCCTCGGCACCGGCGCCGCCGCTCTTGTTGACCACCACCAAGGGTTGCTTCATGAGGTTGTGCTTGGCGGTGATTGACTGCATGACGCGCGCCATCTGGTCGGCGCCGCCGCCCGTACCCGCAGGAACGATGAATTCGACCGACTTGGTCGGTTCCCACGACTGCTGGGCGCTCGCGACCGAGGCAACGAAGCCGATCAATGCGGCCGCAACAAGCTTGACGAAGGTTTTCATGGCATGTCTCCTATGGGGTACTGAAACTGAGCGGGGAGCGTTCCGACATCACATTGCGGAGCGTACAGCCTGCCCGGAAAGGCTTGCCAAAATTACACGGTACGCGACGATTGGCACTTGGGGGTATCCCGGACGCACGTAACGCAGGCGCTAGAACAACCCGACAACCTTGCCATTTTCGTCCAAGTCGATGACTTCCGCTGAGGGCACCTTGGGCAGCCCCGGCATGGTCATGATGTCGCCGCACACCATGACCACGAACTCTGCCCCGGCAGCCAGGCGCACTTCGCGGACATTGACCACGTGGCCCGAAGGCGCGCCGCGCAATTGAGCGTCGGTCGAAAACGACATCTGCGTCTTGGCCACGCACACCGGATAGTGGCCGTAGCCATCGTCCTGCAGTTTCTTGATCTGGGTACGCACCTTGGAATCGGCGCTGATATCAGTGGCGCCATAGATCTTGGTGGCGATCTTTTTCATCTTGTCCCACAGCGGATCGGCGTCCTCGTAGACGAACGAGAAGTTGTTCTTCTGCTCGCACATCTCGATGACCTTCTTCGCCACCTCGGCAGCACCCTTGCCACCTTCAGCCCAATGGCGCGCCAGGATTACCGGCGCGCCCAGAGCGCTGAGCTTGTCGGCCAGGAGCTTGTGCTCGGCGGCGGTGTCGTAGAGAAAGTGGTTGACCGAGACCACGCAAGGCATGCCGTAGTGGGTGGTCACGTTGTGCACGTGGCGCTCCAGATTGGCGATGCCCTTGGCCAGGGCATCGAGGTTCTCGGTGTTGAGTGCCTTGGGGTCGGCGCCGCCGTGGTACTTGAGCGCGCGCACCGTCGCCACCACCACCACAGCGGATGGCCTCAAGCCCGTCTTGCGACACTTGATGTCGACGAACTTCTCGGCTCCGAGGTCGGCACCGAAGCCGGCTTCGGTGACGACGTAATCGGCGAGCTTCAGGGCGGTCTGGGTGGCGATCACCGAGTTGCAACCGTGCGCGATGTTGGCGAACGGGCCGCCATGGATGAAGGCCGGATTGTTCTCCAGGGTTTGCACCAGATTGGGCGCCAGCGCATCCTTGAGCAGGACCGTCATCGCGCCGTGCACCTTGAGGTCGCGCGCACGCACCGGCTTCTGGTCGCGCGTGTAGGCGACCACGATGTTGCCGAGTCGTTCCTTGAGGTCCTTGAGCGAAGTGGCCAGGCAAAAGATCGCCATGACTTCGGATGCGACGACGATGTCGAAGCCATCCTCGCGTGGAAAGCCGTTGGCGGTGCCGCCCAGACCCACGACCACGTCGCGCAGCGCCCGGTCGTTCATGTCGACCACGCGCTTCCACTGGATGCGGCGGATGTCGATGCCCAGCTCGTTGCCGTGGCTGATGTGATTGTCGAGCGCGGCGGCCAAAAGGTTGTTGGCCAGCGCAATGGCAGAGAAGTCACCGGTGAAGTGAAGGTTGATGTCCTCCATCGGCACGACCTGCGCGTAACCGCCGCCGGCGGCCCCGCCCTTGACACCAAACACCGGGCCCAGCGAAGGCTCGCGCAGCGCGATGATCGCCTTCTTGCCCAGGTGGTTGAGCGCATCGCCCAGCCCGACCGTGGTGGTGGTCTTGCCTTCGCCGGCCGGCGTCGGGTTGATGGCAGTGACCAGGATCAGCTTGCCGTTGGGTCGGCTCTTGAGCGTATCGATGTAGTCCAGCGACAGCTTGGCCTTGAAGTGCCCGTAGGGAATCAGGTGCTCGTCCGCGATCCCCAGGCGCTCACGCGCAACTTCGCTGATGCGCCGCATGGTCGCGGCTTGTGCGATCTCAATATCCGACTTCGGCATATTTCTCTCCTGGGACCTGGTTGCGCGCGCAAACCATGCCGGTGCGCCGCGAGTGCGCGCGAATTTAGTGCGCCCCCCGCCGGACAACCTTGATGGAAGTCAAGTTGCGCCAGCTATCAGGACATCGCCAAACGCGCCTTGCCGCCGCCAAAACTCGACAGCGCCGCTAGCTTGCCGCCCTTGGTCACGCGGACCGCGCAGTACTTGAACTCGGGGATCTTGCCGAAGGGGTCGAGCACCGGGTTGGTGAGCAGGTTGGCCGCTGCCTCGTAATAGCAGAACGGGATGAATACCGCGCCGCGCGGCACACCTTCGTCCAGACGCGCACCGAGCGACACCGTGCCGCGCCGCGACGCGACCGTCAGCACCCCGCCGGGAGCCACCCCGAATTCCGCGAGGTCCAGCGGATTCACGAACGCGACCGCGAAGGGCTCGATCTGGTCCAGCACCGAGGCGCGCCGCGTCATCGCACCGGTATGCCAGTGTTCCAGTTGGCGCCCCGTAATGAGAACAAAGGGGTAATCGGCGTCCGGGCGTTCCGCGGCCGGGATCAAGTCGGCCGGCACCAGTCGGGCGCGACCGGTCGGTGTGGGAAAGGATTCGGTAAACACTACCGGGGTCCCTGGATCACCCTCTTTTTCAAGGGGATAGGTAAGCGAGGATTCTTCTTCCAGACGCTCCCAGGTGATGCCCGCGATGGACGGCATGGCCAGGCGAAGTTCGGCGAACACTGCGGCGACGCCGCTCTCCGCGCCGGGATAGTTCCACGCCAAGCCAACGCGCCGCGCGATCTCCTGGATGATCCACATGTCCTGGCGCGCCTCGCCCGGTGGATCGATGGCACGCCGGCCCAGTTGCACCATGCGATCGGTATTGGTGACCGTACCGGTCTTCTCCGGCCATGCCGAAGCTGGCAGGATAACGTCGGCCAGATAGGCCGTCTCGGTCATGAAGATGTCCTGCACCACCA
>JBJXGS010000303.1:0-4369 GCA_046160545.1 Burkholderiales bacterium | reverse complement strand
AGTCGATGGCCACGCCGAACGAAACCATGTCGGTAAACACCGGCCCGCGCGCCTGGTAGGCGACTTCCCAGCTCCAGTCGCCGCGGCCGGCGGCGCGCGCCTGGGCCAGCTCGTTGTCGGCGGCTATCTCCGCCGCGGCCGCCACCGCCAGGCGCGGATGATCCTCGACCGGCACGCGCGCCAGGGTTTGCACGTCGGCGCCGGCGCGCTCCAGCGAAAAACCGGCCAGCGGCTCGGCCGCAGCCAGCCCGCTCCAGCGCGCCAGGACGGCGCGCGCGCGCGCCTGCCTGAGCTCGATCTCGGCGCGGCGATCCTCGAGCGCGCGCACCTGCACCTGGGAGGCCACCGCCTCCATCGGCCGTGCCTGGCCGGCGCGCACCCGGCCGATCAAGACCTCCACCTGCAGCCTGGCCTCGCCGCTCAAGTCCGCGACTGCGGCAAGCGCGCGCGCGGCGTAGTCGGCCTCCACATACGCTTGTGCCACCGCGCGCCGGATGACGCGGCGCCGCTCGGCGGCCATGTGGCGCTCGCGCTCGGCATCGACGCGCGCGCGCGCGGCACGCAATTCCAGCTTGTCGCTGCGCACCATCTCGCGCGACACGCCGATGCGCCGCATGGTCATGAAGTCGCGGCGCACCGAGTACGATCCCGCGCCCTCGATGGGGAGGTTGTCCAGCCCCAGGCGCAGCTTGAGATCGGGCAACGCGCCGGCCGCCTCGGCGGCCGCTTCGAAAGCGCGGCCCGCATCGTCATGGGCACGCAGCGCCGGCGCACCCTCCAGCGCGCGGCGCATCGCTTCGTCCACTGTCACACCCTGCGCCGCTGCGGCGCCTGCAAAGCCCAGACACGCGGCCCAGATAAACAGGTGGCCCGATGCCCCAACCAGGATTGATTTCATTCCCGCCTCCGTTTCGACAACGACAAATCTCGCGCATCACGAAGGACGCACGACAAGGTCGATACGGCGGCGGGCTAGTTGCGCAGGCGCGCGAAGAGAATGGCGGCGGGCGGCCAGAGAGGCCGGTCGAGCGTCGCGTCAGGTGGGACGGTGGCGTGCGATGGCGGCGCCGGCAGTATCAGGAGCGCTGCCTCCGGCGCGGGAGGAAACGGCAAATCGGCCGCGACCGAACCGTCCTCGCCGCCGACATGCTTGATTGCCATCGCGGCCGGCGCGTCGCCTAGCAAGTCGCAGGGTTCTCCGGAAGGCATGACAGCGACCCCGCGCACCGGATCTTGCGCAAGCGTGGCGCAGCCCATCATGGCGGTGGCTGCCTGCGCGAATGACATGAGGTAGATCGCCGCGATCGCGACCTGCTTCAGGAGACGGTTGCGGATCATGTGGCGATTCTACGACCGGAACAATCGAGTGTGGCTATTTATTATAGCGGCCGACCGACAGGGCGAACCGATGGAGGAAGTATGAGGTCATTGGCGAAGGGTAGGGCGGCACTCGGTGCCGTGGCCCCGATTCTTACTTCCCGCAGCACCCGCTGCCCGTGACCTGGACTGGCGGACACTTGACCGTGCCAAAAGAGCAGAAAACACAGCAGTCACCCGCTTTCGGGCGAAGGACAGTCCTACATTGAACGCACTCGTAGAACCAATGACAAGCGTCTGTTGGCATCGACTCCTTCGCGACGTGCCCGCATTCTGGGCAGGTGATGGTCGACTCGAGTTCGACAGTGCTCATGGTCTCTGGAGTTGAAGCACAGTAGACGGGAAACCTGCGGACGCGGTCGCTTGCGTCAATGATTCCGGTGAGGTGCGTGCGGGGTCGAACGAAACGATGGCTTGCTTGGCTTTGAAATTGACTTTGGCAGACCCAACGCCCGGAACTTTCTCCAAAGCCGTGCGAACGGTGATGGGGCAGGCCGCACAGTCCATTCTCGAAACCTGCAGTGTGGCGACGCGGTCTGGCCCCGCTGAAACCGGAAAAGAAACAAGCAGGGCGGGCAGGAGGAGCAGGCGGTGGATCATGGCAATTTCTCTCAGTAGAAGAGGGGGGCATATATGGGAAGGCCGATCAAGGCAAGGGCGGCCGCGGCAACAAGCCAAAAGACTAAGCGCTGTCTGAAGCGCACCGTAGGAACTGCGCATGTATCTCCCGGTGCGCAGTCTGCGGTCTTGTGATACAGCCGGTAGTAGGCGTAGCCAAAGCATGCAAGGGTTGCTACTGCAAAGTAGGGTTGATAGACCTCGAGCGCCGCTAGGTGAGTGGTCCACGCGCCGCCGATGCCAAGTACGACCAAGAGCAGGGGGCCAGCGCAGCACGCCGAGGCACCCAGTGCCGCGAAGGCGCCGGCCAGGAGAGAGGTAGAAGCCGTCCAATAACGCATAGTCATGAAGCGTGAGCAGTCAAATTCACGTACTCTACGTGCGTACCTGAGTACGGAGTCAAGCGCCATGAAGCAGTTGACGATTGGTCAGATGGCGGCAGCCGGGGGGGTGAACGTAGAGACGGTGCGCTACTACCAACGCCGTGGACTCCTGGAATTGCCGGAACGAGCAAGTGGGAGCATTGCGCGGTATTCAAACGCCGATCTTCAGAGACTACGGTTCATCAAGCGATCACAAAGGCTGGGTTTCTCGCTTGCCGATGTGAAGGCGTTGCTCACCCTTGAAGATGGTCAATCCTGCGCTGCCGCGCGGAAGATCGGTGAGGCGAAGTTGGTAGAAACAAGAGAAAGAATTCGATCGCTTCAAGTGCTCGAAAACGCCCTTGGGGAGTTGGTAGCCCAGTGCTCCGCGACGAAACGGAGAGTCAACTGTCCGTTGATTCGATCGCTCATGGAAGCGGAAATCGTGGAGGATGCGTCGCGTGCGCGGTGATGGCGTTTGTGCCGCGTAACGAGACTTTGTTTCGTGCCGTTTTTTCGGGCCCAGCCGCAGGATTCGCGCAAGATCAGTCAACGTGCACCGGCAAGCTGTAAGCGGGGGTCTCGCCCGTGAAACCTTTGAGCATCATTCGGGATGGCTTTGGGCAATCAGTTCCAGCTTGTGCAGGCGCAGCGCGTTGAAAATCACGGAGGCCGAACTCAGGCTCATCGCCAGCGCTGCAATCATCGGCGAGAGCAGCCAGCCGGTCAGGGGATACAGCAGTCCTGCGGCAATCGGTATGCCGAGCGCGTTGTAGACGAAGGCGAAGGCGAGGTTCTGTCTCATGTTGGCCACGGTCGCCACCGAAAGGGCGCGCGCGGTGGCGATGCCGCGCAGGTCGCCTTTGACCAGCGTCACCTGCGCGCTGTTCATCGCCACGTCGGTCCCGGTGCCCATGGCGATGCCGACATCGGCGCGCGCCAGCGCCGGTGCGTCGTTGATTCCATCACCCGCCATCGCGACGACGCGGCCCTCCTTTTGCAGCCGCTCCACCAGCACAAGCTTGTCGGCCGGCTTGACCTCGCCGTACACTTCGTCGATGCCCAGCGCATCGCCGACGGCCTTGGCAGTGGTGGCGCCATCTCCGCTGGCCATGATCACGCGCAATCCGGCAGCCCGCAATGTCGCCAGCGCCTCCGCCGAACTAGGCTTGACCGGGTCCGACACCGCCAGCAAGCCGGCGAGCGCACCGTCGACGGACAGATAAATGACACTGGCACCGGCGAGGCGAAGCTCCTCGGCCTGCGCCTTGAGCGGGGCGGCGTCGATGCCGAACTGATTCATCAGTGCGGTGTTGCCGAGCGCGAGCGCCTTGCCGGCCACAGAGCCGCGCACGCCGATCCCGGAGCCGGATTCGAACGCATCCGGCCCGGCCAGGGCCAACCCTTTGGCCCGCGCCGCCGCGACGATGGCGGCGGCGAGGGGATGTTCGCTGCCCTGGTCCAGGCTGGCAGCCAGACGCAGCACTTCGTCCTCGGTGAATCCGGCGGAGACGACGACCCGGTCGAACGTCGGACGCCCCTCGGTCAGGGTTCCGGTCTTGTCGACGATCAGGGTGTCGATCTGGCGCATGCGCTCGATGGCGGCGGCATCGCGGAACAGCACGCCGCGGGTGGCGCCGCGCCCGGTCGCGACCAAGATGGACATCGGCGTCGCCAGACCCAGCGCGCACGGGCAGGCGATGATCAGCACCGCCACGGCATTGATCAGCCCATGGACCCAGCGCGGTTCGGGGCCGAACACGCCCCATCCCAGGAAAGTGAGCAAGGCGATGCCTACGACAGCAACGACAAAGTAGCCCGCAACCACGTCCGCTACGCGCTGCATCGGCGCCCGGGAGCGCTGCGCCTGCGCCACCATCTGCACGATCTGCGCGAGCACCGTCGCCGCGCCCACCTTCTCGGCGCGCATCGTCAGCGCACCGCCGCCATTGATGGTGGCGCCGATCAGCCTGTCGCCTGGGCGTTTGCTGACCGGGATCGGCTCCCCGGGC
>JBJXGS010000302.1:0-15263 GCA_046160545.1 Burkholderiales bacterium | reverse complement strand
GCACGAAGCCGCCCGAAGCCAGATCAAAAACGTGTACTTCGCCATCCTCGATCACGTAGTGCCAGCCATGCAGCGACAGGCGCCGCGCCTCGACCTCGGCGCGCACCATCGGGTAGTCCATCAGGCGCTCCAACTGCAGCACCACCGCGCGCTGTTCGGTGCGGCGCAACGCCTCCGGGCCTGGCTGCACCGGTAGCGTCGCCTCGCGGCCCAGGTCGAGCCAGTGCCCGAGGTGCTTCGCGGCCGGAGGCAGGTCCTCGTAGAGGGCGCGAATCGCCCCGCAGTGGCTGTGGCCGCACACGACAATGTGTTGCACCTTGAGATTGAGCACCGCGAACTCGATCGCCGCCGATGTGCCATGGTGACCTTCGCTACTTTCGTAGGGCGGCACGAAGGCGCCGACGTTGCGCACCAGGAACAGATCCCCGGGCCCCGCGCCGGTGATCAGGTAGGGCACCACGCGTGAATCCGAGCAGCCGATGAAGAGCGTCGTCGGGTGCTGGCCCTCGTCGACGAGCTGGCGAAAACGCGTGCGGTACTGCGGAAACGCGTGGTCGTGGAAGCGGCGCAGGCGCTCGAGCAGCTCGTCCGGCATGGTTGAAACTACTGCGTGAGTGGCGTCGTTGCGGCGTCCAGCGAGATGCCCTGCAGGCGGGCGTTGCCCGCGAGCACCTGAAGATACTGGCGCACCGCGGTAGCGTAGGCCTGCGCACGCAGCGCCTGGTCCACCGCGCCGCGCACGGCCTCAAAGGCAGGCACACGGCCGGACTCCCGTTGCCGCACTGCGACCACGTGGAAGCCGAAGCGTGTCGCGACCAGACGGGAGAACACCCCGACTTCGACACCGTCGAACACCGCGTGCGCGAACTCGGGCGCGCAATCGGCACGGGTCAGCCAGCCGAGCACGCCGCCATCGGCACCCGAAGGACAGTTGGAGAGTGTGCGCGCCGCCGCGGCGAACGCCGCCTCGTCGCCACAGCGCAGTTCAACCAGCGCTGCTTCGGCGCGCCGGCGCAGCGCCACCACGTCGACGCCCGGCGTCACCGCGAACAGCAGGTGCGAGACCAGCGCGCGGTCGCCCTGGCGATAGATGGCCTGGTGGGCGGCGAAGTGGCGCCGGCAGGCGTCCTCGTCCGGCTCGGCGACACGCACGTGGGCGTCGAGCAGGGTCTCGATCGCAGAATCGGCCGCGGCGCTCACCACGCCGTCGACGGTGGGTGCATCAGCGAGGTCGAGCAGGCCGCAGCGCTGCGCCTCCTGGCGCAGCAGCTCGGTGCAGGCGCGCTGACGCAACTGCGCGTCATCGAGGGCTACGCCCTCGGCATGGAGGGCGATGCCGTTGACGCAGGCGACGGCAATCGGCGTTGTAGAGGCATGCATGGTCAGGGCTCCCGTTGGTTTAAAGCACGCGGCGCGGCATGTCGTGGCCGGGCGGCAGATTGAGTCGGCGCGAGCGCACGATCTGGTAGGGCCGGAACAGGTAGGACACGCTGGCGAAGCCGCTCCATACGTGCACCAGGCGGCTGAACGGGAACAGGAGGAAGATCGTCATTCCCAGCACCAGGTGCACCTTGTACGGCCAGTCCAGCGCCACCAGGCCGGAGGCGTCCGGCCGGAAGGTGAGGATGCGCTGCGCCCAGTCCGAGAGCACCAGCATGACCGAGCCGTCGCTGTGGGCGAGCGAGAACGGCAGCGTGATCAGTCCCAGCACCAGTTGCACCCACAGGATGACCAGGATCGCCAAATCGGTGCGGCGGCTGGTGAGCCGGATGCGCGCATCGAATATGCGCCGGTAGAGCAGCATGGTGAGGCCGATGAAGCAGACCGCACCGGCGACGCCCCCGGCGACGATCGCCAGCAGCTGTTTTTGCGCCGGGCTGATGAACGGCTCGTAGACCCAGTGCGGGGTGAGGAGCCCGATCGCGTGGCCGAAGAACAGGAACAGGATGCCAACGTGGAACATGTTGCTGCCCCAGCGCAAGAGGCCGGCGCGCAGCATCTGCGACGAGTCGCTCTTCCAGGTGTACTGGTCGCGGTCGAAACGGGCCAGGCTGCCCATCAGGAACACCGACAGGCAGATGTACGGGTAGACATTGAAGGTGAAGTTGTGCAACAGGGCGTTCATGGTCGCGCTCCCTCAGGTGGTTGCATGGCGTACGAAACGGACCGGCTGTTCCTGGCCGGGCCGGGCCTGGCCCTTGACCGAGCAGCCGTCGAAGGCGGCGGGCTCTTCCCAGGCCTCGTCAAGTGGTTCCTCGGCCGGCAGCTCGACAGCGCGCGCCTTCTCGCCGGCCAGGTCGAGGAGCGCGCCGACGGCGCTCGCATAGCGGCTGCCGCGGCGCTCGAGTCCGGCGAAAATCGCCGACAGGATGTGCGCCATCTCGGCCACGAAGGCGCGTGCCTCGCGCGGCGGCTGGGTCGAGGCGTATTCCAGCGCCACCGGCAGATGATCCGGCATCACGCCCTGCGCCAGGTAGAGGCCGGCCTCTTCATAGGTCTTCGCCAGGTCGATCATCGCCGGGCCGCGGTCGCGCGAGTCGCCGTGCACGTGCTCGAAAAGGTACAAGGAGGCGCTGCGGCCGGAATCGAACAATTGCACGTAGTCGGCCTCGGCGTCGAGGTCGTCGCGCCGCGCGATGCCGTTCATGAGCAGGTCGAGCTCCTGCAATCGCGCCGCGGGCAGCGCGCCTTCGGCGGCCAGCGTCGCGCGCATTACCGGCAGGTGCGCGCGCAGCTCGGCATCGGGGTAGTCCAGGAGCCGGGCCAGCACCTTAAGCGTGGTCGCGCACGGGCGCGTCTTGTCGAATCGCAGCATGGTCAGATCTCCGCCTTGATCGGGATGGTGCGACGCTTTTCGCTGCCAAACAGGCTGGTCTCGCCGACCCCCTCGGAACAACCGTTGCCGAACGAGAAGCCGCAGCCGCCGCGCACGTTGAAGGCGTTCTCGGCGTATTCGCGATGGGTCGACGGGATCACGAAGCGGTCCTCGTAGTTGGCGATCGCCATGACGTGGTACATGTCGGCCACGGTCGCCTCGTCGATGCCGGCCTGCTCGAGCACCTTCAGGTTGGTGCGCCCCTCGACATGGCGGTCGCGCTGGTAGGCGCGCATGGCCAGCATGCGCTCGAGCGCGCGCACCACCGGCGCGGTGTCGCCGGCGGTCAGCAGGTTGGCAAGGTATTGCACCGGGATGCGCAGTGAATTGACATCCGGAATCTCGCCGTTCATACCCATGTGCCCGGCGTTGGCCGCTGCGCTGATCGGCGAGAGCGGCGGCACGTACCAGACCATCGGCAGGGTGCGGTACTCCGGGTGCAGCGGCAGGGCGACCTTCCAGTCGATCGCCATCTTGTAGACCGGGCTTGAGCGCGCCGCCTCCAGCCACGCGTCCGTAATGCCGTCGTGGCGCGCCTGCTCGATCACGCGTGGATCGTTGGGGTCGAGGAAGATGTCGAGCTGCGCCTGGTAGAGATCGCGGTCGCGCTCGGTGCTGGCAGCCTCCTCGATACGATCGGCGTCATAGAGCACCACGCCCAGGTAGCGGATGCGCCCGACGCAGGTCTCCGAGCACACCGTCGGCTGCCCGGCCTCGATGCGCGGGTAGCAGAAGATGCACTTCTCGGCCTTGCCGCTCTTCCAGTTGTAGTAGATCTTCTTGTACGGACAGCCGGAAACGCACATGCGCCAGCCGCGGCACTTGTCCTGGTCGATCAGGACGATGCCGTCCTCCTCGCGCTTGTAGATCGAGCCCGACGGGCAGCTTGCCGCGCACGCCGGGTTCAGGCAGTGCTCGCACAGGCGCGGCAGGTACATCATGAAGGTGTTCTCGAATTCGCCGTACATCTCCTTCTGGATGTCGTCGAAGTTGCGGTCGGCGCTGCGCTTGGAGAATTCGCCGCCCAGGATCTCCTCCCAGTTCGGGCCCCAGACGATCTTGTCCATCTGCATGCCGGTGATGAGGCTTCTCGGCCTTGCGGTCGGGCTCGCCTTCATCTCCGGCGCGCTCTGCAGGTGGTCGTAGTCGAAGGTGAACGGCTCGTAGTAGTCGTCGATCTCCGGCAGGTTGGGATTGGCGAATATCTTCATCAGGAGCTTCCAGCGCCCGCCCTGGCGCGGCTCGATTTGCCCGTCCGGGCGGCGCACCCAGCCGCCGTTCCACTTGTCCTGGTTCTCCCACTCCTTGGGGTAGCCGATGCCGGGCTTGGTCTCGACATTGTTGAACCAGGCGTATTCCATGCCGGGGCGGCTGGTCCAGACGTTTTTGCAGGTCACCGAGCAGGTATGGCAGCCGATGCACTTGTCCAGGTTTAAGACCATGCCGATCTGTGCGCGGACTTTCATGCGTTCTCTCCTTGCGCCTGCACCAGGGCGATGCGCTCGGCGCCTACCGGGGTGTCGAGCCAGTCGATGTGATCCATCTTGCGCACCACCACGAACTCGTCGCGATTGGTGCCGATGGTGCCGTAGTAGTTGAAGCCGTAGCTCTGCTGGGCGTAGCCGCCGATCATGTGCGTGGGCTTCATGACGATGCGCGTGACAGAGTTGTGGATGCCGCCGCGCACCCCGGTGATCTGGCTGCCCGGGGTGTTCACGATCTTCTCCTGTGCGTGGTACATCATGATCATGCCGGGGTTGACGCGCTGGCTGACCACCGCGCGGGCGGCGATCGCGCCGTTGACGTTGAACAGCTCGACCCAGTCGTTGTCGACGATGCCGGCCTTCTTCGCGTCGTCCTCGGAAAGCCAGACGATCGGCCCGCCACGCGAGAGCGTCAGCATCATCAGGTTGTCGGTGTAGGTGGAGTGGATGCCCCACTTCTGATGCGGCGTGATGAAGTTGAGCAGGATCTCCTGGTTGCCGTTCGGGCGGATGTTGTGCATCGCCGCGGTGGTCTTCAGGTCCACCGGCGGGCGGTAAGAGGACATCCCCTCGCCGAAGGCCAGCATCCACGGATGGTCCTGGTAGAACTGCTGGCGTCCGGTCAGCGTGCGCCACGGGATCAGCTCGTGGACGTTGGTGTAGCCGGCGTTGTAGCTCACCGTTTCGCTCTCGATGCCACTCCAGGTCGGCGAGGAGATGATCTTGCGCGGCTGCGCCACCACGTCGCGAAAGCGGATCTTCTCGTCCTCGCGGTGCAGCGCCAGGTGGCGATGGTCGCGCCCGGTGGCGCGACCGAGCGCCTCCCAGGCCTTGACCGCGACGTGGCCGTTGGTCTCCGGCGCCAGCTGCAGGATCACCTCGGAGGCGTCGATGTCGGTCTCGATCTTCGGCATGCCGCGGGTTACGCCCTCGTCGCGGACGACACCGTTGAGTTCACCGAGTTGCTTGACCTCGGTCTGGGTATTCCAGGCGATGCCCTTGCCGCCATTGCCGACCTTGGCCATCAGGGGCCCGAGAGCGGTGAAGCGCTTGTAGACGTTCGGGTAATCGCGCTCGACGATCGTGATCTGCGGCGCGGTCTTGCCTGGAATCAGGTCGCACTCGCCGCGCTTCCAGTCGCGCACCTCGAAGGGCTGCCCCAGTTCGGCCGGGCTGTCGTGCATCAGCGGTGTCAGCACCACCTCCTTCTCGACGCCGAGGTGACCCACGCAAAGCTCACTGTATTTCCTGGCGATGCCCTTGTAGATGTCCCAGTCGCTCTTCGACTGCCAGGCCGGGTCCACCGCGGTGGTCAGCGGATGGATGAAGGGGTGCATGTCGCTGGTGTTGAGGTCGTTCTTCTCGTACCAGGTGGCGGTCGGCAGCACGATATCGGAGTACAGGCAGGTGGTGCTCATGCGGAAGTCGATCGTCACCAGCAGGTCGAGCTTGCCTTCCGGCGCCTGGTCATGCCAGACCACCTCGGTGGGCTTCTTGCCGTCGCGGCCGAGGTCCTTGCCCTGCACTCCGTTGCTGGTGCCGAGCAGGTGCTTCAGGAAGTACTCATGGCCCTTGCCCGAGGAACCCAGCAGGTTGGAGCGCCACACGAACAGGTTGCGCGGCCAGTTGTTCGGATGGTCGGGATCGCCGCAGCTCATCTTGAGGCTGCCGTCCTTGAGCGACTTCACCACATAATCCTTCGCGTCCATGCCGGCTGCCTGGGCGTCGCGCGCCACCTTGAGCGGATTGGTCTCCAGCTGCGGCGCGGAGGGCAGCCAGCCCATGCGCTCGGCGCGCACGTTGTAGTCGATCATGCTGCCGCCGTACTTGGCCTTGTCGGCCAAGGGCGAGAGCACCTCGTCCATGCCGAGCTTCTCGTAGCGCCACTGGTCGGTATGCGCGTAGAAGAAGCTGGTGCTGTTCTGCTGGCGCGGCGGGCGGATCCAGTCGAGCGCGAAGGCAAGCGCGGTCCAGCCGGTCTGCGGGCGCAGCTTTTCCTGGCCCACATAGTGGGCCCAGCCGCCGCCGCTCTTGCCGATGCAGCCGCACAGCATCAGAAGGTTGATCACGCCGCGGTAGTTCATGTCAGCGTGGTACCAGTGGTTCATCGCGGCGCCGATGATCACCATCGACTTGCCCTGGGTCTTGTCGGCGTTGTCGGCGAACTGGCGCGCCACGGTGATCACCTGCTCGCGCGGCACACCGGTGATCGACTCCTGCCAGGCCGGCGTGTAGGGGGCATTGGCGTCGTAATCGGCCGCGCCGCTGCCGAGCCCGCGATCGATGCCGAACTGCGCGGCCTGCAGGTCGAAGACCGTCGCGACCATGACCTGCGCCCCGCCCAGCGCGACCCGCATCGCGGGAACGCGCGCGCGCGTGATGTGGCCTTCCTGCGGATTGGCCGGGAAGTGCGGCGCCTCGATGCCGCCGTAATAGGGCAGCGCGACATCGACGACGTCGTGCTGGGTTGGCGTGTCCTCGATCAGGGAAAGGCGCAGGCGCACCTCGGCGGCGCTACGCGCGTCCTTGTGCTCCAGGTTCCAGCGCCCGGCGTCGGCGCGGCCTTCCGGGCCCCAGCGGAACCCTACCGAGCCGTTGGGCAGGACGATGCGCCCGGCGTCGTCGAGTGCCACGGTCTTCCACTCCGGGTTGTTGGCCTGGTCGAGGCGGTCGGGGAAGTCGCTGGCGCGCAGGTAGCGGTCCGGCACCAGCGCGGTGCCGCCGCCGGGCAGCGCCTGCTCCTTCAACGTGACCAGCATCGGCAGGTCGGTGTAGCGGCGCACGTAGTCGTCGAAGTAGGCGCTGCGGCGGTCGAAATAGAACTCCTTCAGCACCACATGGCCCATCGCCATCGCCACTGCCGCGTCGGTGCCCTGCTTGGGGTGCATCCACAGGTCGGCCAGCTTGGCGACTTCGGAGTAATCGGGCGTCACCGCCACGGTCTTGGCGCCCTTGTAGCGCACCTCGGTGAAGAAGTGCGCGTCCGGGGTGCGCGTCTGCGGGACGTTGGAGCCCCAGGCGATGATGAAGGTGCTGTTGTACCAGTCGGCACTCTCCGGCACGTCGGTCTGCTCGCCCCAGATCTGCGGGCTGGCCGGCGGCAGGTCGCAATACCAGTCGTAGAAGCTCATGCACACACCGCCGATCAGGGACAGGTAGCGCGAGCCGGCGGCGTAGGAGACCATCGACATCGCCGGGATCGGCGAGAAGCCGATCACGCGATCGGGCCCCCATGCCTTGGCGGTATGGATGTTGGCCGCGGCCATGATCTCGTTGACCTCGTCCCAGGACGAGCGCACGAAGCCCCCCAGGCCGCGCACCTTCTGGTAGTCGCGGCGCTTGTCGGCGTCGCCCATGATCGACGCCCAGGCCTCGACCGGCCCCATGCCGGTGCGCGCCGCGCGCCAGTGCTTGAGCAGGCGGCCGCGCACCATCGGATACTTGACGCGATTGGCGCTGTACAGGTACCAGCTGTAGCTGGCGCCGCGCGCGCAGCCGCGCGGCTCGTGGTTGGGCATGTCGAAGCGGGTGCGCGGGTAGTCGGTCTGCTGCGTCTCCCAGGTGACGATGCCGCCCTTGACGTAGATCTTCCACGAGCACGAACCGGTGCAGTTCACGCCATGGGTCGAGCGCACGATCTTGTCGGCCGCCCAGCGGTTGCGGTAGGCGTCCTCCCAGGTGCGGTCCTCGCCGGTGGTCACGCCGTGCCCGCCGGAAAAACTCTCGCGCGGGTTGGAAAAGTGCGTCAGGCGGTCCAGGAAATGGCTCATGCGATTTCTCCGAGTCTCTAGCAGGGCATGGGTGCGAGCCGGCGGCTGTAGTGCCACCAGGTGATCGCGATGCAGGTGAAGTAGAAGGCGATGAAGGTGGCGAGCGCGGCCTCGGCGCTGCCGGTGAGCGCAATCGAGGTGCCGACAAGTTTCGGAATGAAAAAGCCGCCGTAGGCGCTGACTGCGGAGGCAAATCCGAGCGCAGCAGCGGCTTCGCGATTGCCGTCGCGCACCGCCTGCTCCTGGGCGGCGGGGCCGCGTCCGGACGCCTCGCGCGCGCGCTCGGTCGCGAAGATGACCGGAATCATGCAGAACGTCGAGCCGTTGCCGATGCCGGCAGCGGCGAACAACAACAGAAAAGTTGCAACCAGGCCGCTGAAACTGCCGCCTGCGCCGTACTGCGGCAGAAAGGCGAGCGCCGCGGCGGCGCCCGCGCTCATGGCGACGAAGCTCCAGAAGGTGACGCGCGCGCCACCCAGACGGTCGGCGAGCGCCCCGCCGAGCGGACGGGCAAGCGCGCCCACCAGCGGACCCAGCCAGGCATAGGCCAGGGCGTCGACGTCTGGGAACTGGCTTTTCAGGAGCAGCGGAAACGCCGCCGCGTGGCCGATGAAGCTGCCGAAGGTGCCGAGGTAGAGCCAGGAGACGAGCCAGTTGTGCTTGCGCCGGAAGATCACTGCCTGGTCGGCGAAGGTGCTGCGCACGTCGGCCAGGTCGTCCATGCCGAGCCAGTTGGCCAGCGCGGCTGCCGCGATCAGCGGCACCCAGATGAAGCCGGCGTTCTGCAGCCACATCGGATTGCCACCGGCGCTCTGCGGTGCGCCACCGACGATGCCGAACAGGCCGGCCGTGATCGCCAGTGGCACCAGCGCGTGGGCGAGCGGCACGCCGAGATTGCCCAGCCCGGCGTTCATGCCCAGCGCAAACCCCTTTTGCGCGCGCGGGAAGAGGAAGCTCACATGCGCCATGCTGGAGGCGAAATTGCCGCCGCCCAGCCCGCACAGCAGTGCCAGTACCACCATCACCTCGTAGGGGGTGGCCGGATCCTGGACCGCGAAGCCCAGGCCGGCCGCCGGCACGATGAGGCTTGCCGTCGACAGCGTCGACCACAGCCGGCCGCCGAAGATCGGCACCGCGAACGCGTAGAAGATGCGCAGGGTCGCGCCGGACAGGGCCGGCAGCGCAGCCAGCCAGAACAGCTGGTTGGTCGAGAATCGAAAGCCGGCCGCCGGCAGGTGCACCACCGCCACCGACCAGAGCATCCAGACCGCGAAGGACAGCGTCAGGGCGGCGATCGACAGCCACAGGTTGCGCGTGGCCACCCTGCGACCCGAGGTAGCCCAGAAGGCCCTGTCTTCGGGATTCCAGCGGGTGGTCAGGCGCATGGCGTCCACCGTGCGGATCGGAACAGCGCTCATGCTCACGGGTTCTTCACGTACGCGCCGGCGCGCAGGTAGAACCACCAGTTGAGCACCAGGCAGACCGCGTAGAACGCCGCGAATCCGTACATGGCGAACTGCGGGGTGCCGGCCTTGATCTGGTCGCCGATCACGATCGGTGCGACGAAGGCACCGTAGGCCGCGATCGCCGAGGTCCAGCCGAGCACCGGGCCGGCCTGCTGGCGGTCGAAAATCACGCCGATGGTGCGAAAGGTTGAGCCGTTGCCGATGCCGCTGGCCGCGAACAGCAGGATGAACAGGCCCAGGAACGCCGGAAAATACTGCTCCGGCGTGGCCGACGCGTAGGCCTGCATCATCACGTAACCGACGGCCACCGACGCGGCCACCATCACCGCCGAGATCACCTGGGTGACGATGGAACCGCCGACCTTGTCGGAAATCCAGCCGCCTATCGGCCGGATCGCCGCCCCCACGAACGGACCGATCCAGGCGTAGGTGAAGGCCGAAGGCGCGTTCGGATTCTTCAGCGTGTGCTGCAGCACGCCGTTCGCGTCGGGCACGTGGCTGATGCCGAAGATCACCGTGATCGACAGCGGCAAGGCCATCGAGAAGCCGATGAACGAACCGAATGTGACGATGTAAAGCGCCGTCATTGCCCAGGTGTGCTTGTCGCGGAATATGGCGAATTGCTTGGCGATCCCCTCCTTCATCTCACCGAAGGCGGCCAGGCGCATGATCAGGAGGGCCGCGATGACGTCCAGCGGGATGGCCACCCACATGCTGATAAGTCCCAGCCCGGTGGGCTTGGGCAGGTACAGGTAAAGGCCCAGCATCGCAGGCACGAACGCCAGCGTGTACAGATAGGTGATCTTGGCGAAGGCGACCAGCGGATTGCCGGTGGCGGGCGACACCGTCTTCAGGTTGTTCATGCCGAACCAACACAGGATCGAAAGCGGTACCAGGGACAGGACCCAGGCAAAGCCGGCGTTCTGGATCCAGGTCGGCGTTCCGGCGGCGATCTTGCCCAGGATCCAGCCGCTGTCCTTCTTGAGCACCATCGAGTCGCCGCCCAGCGCCCCGAACAGGCCGACCGTCATCACCAGCGGGATCACGACCTGCATCGTGGTGACACCGAAATTGCCGATGCCGGCGTTGATGCCCAGCGCCGTGCCCTGCAGCCGCTTGGGGAAAAATGTGCTGATGTTCGACATCGAGCTGGCGAAATTGCCGCCGCCGACGCCCGACCAGAGCGCCATCAGCTGGAACACCCACAGTGGCCACTCCGGGTGTTGCAGCGCGATGCCGGTGCCGATGGCCGGTGCCAGCAGCATCGCTGTGGTCAGGAAGATGGTGTTGCGCCCGCCGGCCAGCCGCACCAGGAACGACGCCGGAATGCGCATCGTCGCGCCAGCGATGCCGGCGATGGCGGTGAGCGTGAAGAGCTCAGCCTGGCTGAACGGGAAGCCCAGGTTCAGCATCTGCACGCTGATGATGCCCCACATGCCCCACACCGCGAATCCGCACAGCAGTGCCGGCACCGAGAGCGCGAGGTTGCGGTAGGCGATGCGCTTGCCAGTGGACTCCCAGAACGCCTGGTCCTCGGGGCGCCAGTCGGCGATGTCGGCGCCGCGTGCGGACGGCTGCGCGATCGAGCCGGTGGTGGTATTCATTACGCTGCTCCTCGTGGGTTCAATGTGCGGCGCTGCGCGCGAACGGCGAGGCAGGCGCGCCCTCGCCCATGACCGGGGTCTTGCGCACTTCGGTCCAGTACATCCAGATCAGCGACACCCAGACCACGCCGTACATCAGCATGAAGGCCGAGGAACGGATCCCGGTCAGGTCCATGAGCGCGCCGAACATGATCGGCAGCACGAAGCCGCCCAGGCCGCCGGCCAGTCCGACGATGCCGCTGATGGTGCCGATGTTCTCCGGATAATCGTCGCTGATGTACTTGAACACCGAGGCCTTGCCGAACGCCCAGGCGATGCCGAGGATGAACATGAGCGCGGTGAAGGCGTACACGTTCAGGCCGATATGGAAGGACTTCGGGCCGTTGGCGGTGAGGATGGTGAAATCGGTCTGCGGGTAGGACAGGATGAACAGGCAGATCCAGCTCACCCACATCACCCACCAGGTGATCTCATGGGCGCCGTACTTGTCGGACAGCCAGCCGCCGATGGCGCGCAGCACGCCGCCGGGCAGCGAGAAGCAGGCGGCGAGCAGCGCGGCGACGCGGATCTCGATGCCGTATTCGCCGACGTAGTACTGCACCATCCACAAGGAGAGCGCGACGTAGCCGCCGAAGACGATGCTGTAGTACTGGCAGTACTTGATGACCCTGGGGTCCTTGAGCGCCTTCAACTGGTCGACAAAGCGGGTGTTCGACGGCACCAGATGCGCGGGGTCGCTGTGGGAAAAGGCCCAGAACAGCAGCACCGTGCCCAGCATGATCGCCGCGTACACCTGCGGCACCATGGTCCAGCCGAAGGCCACCACCAGCGCAGGCGCGATGAACTTGTTGACCGCCGCGCCCGAGTTGCCGGCGCCGTAGACACCCATCGCGAAGCCCTGCTGGTGCTTGGGGAACCAGCGCGCGACATAGGGCGTGCCGACCGAGAAGGAGCCGCCGGCTAAGCCGACGAACAGGCCGATGACCAGGAAGTGCCAGAACTGCGTCGCGTAGCCCATGAGCCAGATCGCCGGCACGGTCACGGCCATCAGGATCGTCATGACGATGCGCCCGCCGTACTTGTCGGTCCAGATGCCCAGCGGCACGCGGATCAGCGAGCCGGTCAGGACCGGCGTTGCCGTGAGGAGGCCAAATTCGGTGGAGCTAAGGTTGAGCGACTTCTTGAGCGGGATGCCGATCACCCCGAACATCATCCACACCATGAAGCACACCGTGAAGGCCAGGGTGCTCACCACCAGCACCGAGATGCCCTGGCGCTTGCGTGTGGCCGCGTCGACTGCAGGATGTTGCTGTGCCATGAAGCCGCTCCTCGAAGGACTTTTTCTTAGGAGCGACTATCGCGTGCCGTGCGTGGCCCGCCAATTCCTCCGACGGCCTAGGCGACGGCAGACGCAAGGAGGATGGGCGCGCGCGCGCCATCCTCCGGAAGAACTACGCGGGGCGCCGGCGGCGGCGGCGCTTGACCTGGATCAAACCCGGTTCACGCGCTCCGTGGCATACACGGCGGCCTGCACACGCGAGGCCAGGCCCAGCTTGCGCAGGATGTGCTGGACGTGGATCTTGACAGTGGTCTCGGCGACTTCCAGCGCACGCGCGATTTCCTTGTTGCTGGCGCCGCGGGCGATGAGCGCGAGAATCTCGCGCTCGCGTGGTGACAAGGTCTCGATCGGATCGGCCGCGGCGACGGCGGGGACTGGCGACTGGCTGGCGGCCTGGAAGGCGGCGACCAGCTTGCCGGTCATCTCCGGGCTCACCACCGATTCGCCGGCGACCGCGCGCAGCAGCGACTGCGCGAGCATCTCGCTGTCGACGGTCTTCAGCAGGTAGCCGCGCGCGCCGGCGCGCAGTGCCGCGGCCATGTCACGCGCATCCTCGCTCACGGTCAGCATGAGCACCTGCGCGGCGGGCGCGGCCTCGCGCAGTCCGGCGATGGCATCGACGCCGAGCACGCCCGGCAGGTGATTGTCGAGCAGGATCAGGTCCGGCTGCAGGCGCTGGGCGGCGCGCTGCGCCTCGCCGGCATCGCTGGCCTCGCCGACGACGGCGAAACGCGCGTCTCCCGCGAGGAGCGCGATCAGGCCGCGCCGGAACAGGGTGTGGTCATCGACCACCAGGATGCGAATGGTCATCAGGCGCTGGCCGCCGCAGCGGCGCGCACCGCGCTGTCCTGTTGCGGCAGTATGAGCGAGACGCAGGTGCCCGCGCCCGGCACCGAATCGATCTCGACGTCGGCGCCGATGCGCCGCGCGCGTTCCTTCATGATGCGCAGGCCGACATGGGTCTCGTCGAAGGCTTCGCCGGCGTCCGCGAAGCCGCGGCCGTCGTCGCGCACCTCGAAGCGCCAGTGCGGCGTCCTCTGCACCTCGACCCACACCTGGGTGGCGCCGGCGTGCTTGCGCACGTTCGACAATGCCTCCTGCACCACATGGAGCACCTGCACCTGCACGTCGGCGTCGAGCGGCAGGCCGTGGCCCTCGATGGCCAGGTGCGTGGCCAGCCCGGTCTGGTGCTCGAACTTCTTGAGCGTGTGCCTGAGCGCCGGCTCGATGTCCTCGGAGTTGGTGCGCGTGCGAAAGTGCATCAGGAGTTCGCGCACGTCGCCGGTGGACTCGCGCAGGCCCGTGTCGAGTTCGCCCAGGGTCGCCTGCGCGCGCACCTGGTCGCCCGCAGCAAGCGCCTCGCGCAGCAACTGCGCCTGGATCTTGAAGAACGCCAGCGACTGCGCGATCGAATCATGCAGTTCGCGCGCGAGCAACCCGCGCTCGTCGGCCACCGCCGCCTCGCGCTCGAGGGCGCTGGCGCGCCGGCCTTCCATGGCGCTCGCCATGTGGCTGGCCAGCGCGTCGAGCAGGCCGCGCTCATCGTCGGTGAGGGTGACCTCCTTGCGGTAGAACAGGTCGATCTCGCCCAGGATCCGCCCCTGCAGCATCACCGGCACCGTGACCAGGGTCTCGAAGCCGGCGCGCGCGCAGTTGTCGAAAGGCGCCGGTTCGGCTGCGCGGATCGGGATCACGCGTGCACGAGCGGTAGCGCGCGGCTGGCCGCAATGGCACGAGCCGGTCAGCAGGCAATGCTCGTCCCGGGACATCGCCTCCGGCAGGCAGTCACCGGCCATCAGCAGGTAGTGCTGGTTGGCCTCGTCCGACCAGCGCACCGCCGCTGCGTCGGCATGCGCGATCTCGCGCACGCGGCGCGCGAAGCCTTTGGCCAGTTCGTCCAGGCTGGCCGCCCTGGCCAGAAAGGCGCTGACGTCGTAGAGCGCCGCCAGGCGCGCGCGCTCGATCTCGAGGTGCCCGGTCTTGTCGCGAACTTTCTGTTCGAGGTTCTGGTAGGCCGCCTGCAGGTTGCCGGCCATGCGGTTGAATCCGGCCGAAAGGTCGCCGAACTCGTCGCGCGAAGCCACCTCGACGCGCGTCGACAGGTCGCCTTCTTCGACGCGTCGCAGGCCAGCCTTGAGCCGCGTCAAAGGGTCAAGCACCAGCAGGTGTCCGCAGTAGAGCAGCACCACCGCGCTGCCGATGGCAAGCGCCATCATAGCCAGTTGCACCAGGTTGAGTATTGCGGTCCAGTAGGAGAGCTGGCGCTCGACCGACGACACCAGGCGATCGATCTCGGTGACGAATGCGCCGGCGTCGGCCAGCATGCGTGCGCGGTCGCCGCCCCCGGGCAGCCAGCGCGCGCGCAGTTCGCGCCAGCGTCCTGACACCGTGTCGAACTGGGCGCGCGCCGGCGCTTCCCAGGCGACGAACAGCGGTCGCGACGGGTCGCCGACCCTGAGCAGTTCCAGGCTGCGGTCGAAATCGTCGGCCAGTAGCTTGGCGGCCGGCAGATCACCGGCATCGAGGGTCATGGCCAGGCGCCAGGTCTGCATGCGCAGGCGGCCGGCTTCGTTGATCGCCGCAGCGCCGCCCTCGAGCTGCCAGGTGACCCACAGGGTCAGGCCGATCGAGGCCAGGGCCATGAACAGGAACGCCGCGCCGATGACGACGAGCTTGGTAGCCAGGGCGGGCGGGCTGCGCATGGGGCAAGTTTACCGATCGGTGG
>JBJXGS010000301.1:0-3311 GCA_046160545.1 Burkholderiales bacterium | reverse complement strand
CTAACCTGGATTTTCGCAGCATGGGGTCGCGGTAACGGCTGAGGCCAACCCTGCCGGCGCCGATGGCCTGCCTTGGCGCCTATTCCGTCGATTCGCGTGCGTCCGGCGCGGCCGTAGTGCGAGCCTGGGTTAGCAGTATAGTAGTCTTAAAAAGCTAGTTGCGATGAGCGAATCACGGTGCTGGTGGCGATGATGTGACCGCTGGCAAGCTGGTCGGATCGCCTTGGAAGTGCCAATGGGAGCGTCTCAAGCATGGTTCTCTGGCATCCCATTGGTCTTTGACAAGTTCGTCGTTGCCGTGACTCGGTGCATGTGCGATACTGCAAAGCCATGAGCAAGGCACCGAATGTGCTAACCATGGTGAGGCAGTTCTTCCTCGAGCCTGCTCACCCTCGACAACGCCAGTACGAAGCTCTGCGTGCCTTCTTCGTCGAGGAACTGAAGTCTGCCGACGCCGCGCGACGCTTTGGCTACCAGCCAGGGTCCTTTCGAATTCTGTGCCACAGATTCCGCAAGCAGTTGGGCCGCGACAGCAACGTGTTCTTCCAGGCCATCGCTCACGGTCCGCAGTCGCAACCCAAGAAGGACGCCGTGCGGGAGCGCATCGTTGCCCTGCGCAAGAAGAACCTCTCCGTCTACGACATCCACGACGAGTTGACTCGCACCGGCAAGGACCGGTTGAGCGTCACCGCGATTCAGGAACTGCTTCGCGATGAGGGCTTCGCGCGGTTGCCGCGGCGAGCCGATGACGAACGTCCTGTGCGTGCCAAGCCCATGGCCGACGCAATCGCCGACGTACGGCAGTTTGGCTTGGCGGACGGAGACTTCACGACACACGTGGGCGGCTTGTTCCTGCTCCTACCGCTCCTGGCCCGGCTTGATCTGGACAAGCTGGTGCGACAGTGCGGTTTCCCAGGCACCAAGATGATCCCCGCAGCGCACGCCGTTCGCGCCGCGGTGCTCCTCAAGCTCCTGGGCAAGTCGCGACGTAGCCACGTCATGGACCTGGTCTTCGATCCCGGCGTCGCCATGGCGGTCGGACTCAACGCCATCCCCAAGTCGACTTTCATGTCGCAGTACTCGACTCGGCTCGGCCGCAAAGCCATCGCCAAGCTCTTGGGGGCCTGGGTCGATCAGATCCACGCCGAGAAGCTGATCGACGGTCAGTCCTTCAACCTCGACTTCCACTCCATCGCCTACTTCGGGGAGGACTCCTTCGTCGACAAGCACTACGTCCCGCGCCGAAGTCAAAGTCGCAAGGCCGTGTTGGCGTTCTTCGCTCAGGACGCTGAGGGCCAGGTGTTCTGCTACTCCAACGCTGACATCCGCAAGGGCGAGCAAGCCGACGAAGTCTTGCGGTTCGTCGACTTCTGGAAGCAGCGCACTGGCGAGCGCCCACGCCATCTGGTCTTCGACTCAAAACTCACGACGCACGCGAATCTCGCGAAACTCGACAACCTGGGAATCACCTTCTTGACCCTGCGCACGCGTTCCCCGGCGCTCATGCGCGAAGTCGTCACGCAGCCCGGTTCTGCCTGGAAAGTCGTCGAACTCGATGTGCCGCAGCGCAAGTTCAAGACGCCAAAGGTCATCGATCAACGCGTCACGCTGCGCGACTATCCGCGCACGCTGCGACAGCTGCTGATCAAGGACCTCGGCCACGATGAGCCGACGATCTTGATCACCAACGACTTGACCTCGACCGCCAAGGTCGTGATCACTCGCTACGCGCGACGGATGCTCATCGAGAACGGCCTGGCCGACAGCATCGATTTCTTCCATCTGGATGCGCTCTCTTCGGCTGTCGCGCTCAACGTCGACTTCGACGTGCTGCTCACCGTCATCGCCTCTGGCGTGTACCGTCGATTTGCCAAGGACTTGCGCGGTTACGAGCGCGCCCATGCACGACAGGTCTTTCGCCGGTTTCTTGACACCACTGCGCGCGTCTCCGTCGATGGTCGGCAAGTAACTGTCCGTCTGCCCCGTCGCGCCCACAACCCGATCCTGATCGATGCCGGCATGATCGGCAAGGCAACGGTCATCCCGTGGTGGGGCGGCCGGTCCCTCAAGGTCACGATCGCTTGATCCCTCTCGGCGCGGCGCGCGCGTCAGTTTGTTAGCGCCTACCCCGGTGTGAAAATCCAGGCTAAGGAGCGAGCGAGAGCCCGCAGTGTCGTTTGCTGGCAAGGCGCGCGGCAGGTTCTCCCAGAAGCGTGGTGCTGCCACGCTGAGGACAGGTTCTGCCGTGCAACGCAGCTAGCAAACGAGACGGCGGGTTCGCAGCCGATCTTTGGTGAATCGTCCGGGCTAGTGATGTGATGCAGACATCTGCGGCCATGTTCCGCGGCCCTCGACGCCGCTCGCGGCGTTGGGCCGTCCTCGACGTATCCACCGGTGGCTTGCACGCGTCGTCCGCCGCATCGGAGTGCTCGCAGGCGACGGACCACCTTGGTGCGGGGCATGAAACCCTGCCGGCCGCGCAGTGCGAAGAGCCAAACCCTCATCACGTAGGGTCAGTCGTCGGTGTTGGTGGCAAGAGGGTTCCACCAATTGCGATAGGGGTCGCTGGCGGCACCGGAGAGTGCCTGCACGTCGCTGATGATGCCGGTGACGACACCACAGGCCGCACCGACCGCGGCGCCGACCGTCAGCAGGCAGACGAAACCCTGCCAATCGCTGCAGCCGCAACCGTTGACGCTGGCGAGGACCACCACCGGGCCGGTCACGGCCCCCACAATCGGTTTGGCCAGGGTGCAACCGCCGCTGGCGAGCACGGCGGGTGCTACGACAACCAGGCAGGCGAGAGCGCGCATGGTCGCTGAGCGCCGTTTGCGCCACTGGCGTGCCGGCGCCGGCGCTCACTTCCTGGCCGCGAACGGAGACTGCGGTCGGACCGGAGGTTACCGCCAGCTGGCGCGGCTGCCGCGGGCTACCGCCGCCGGATGCGGATCGGCCCAACCGCGGTCGACGGCTCCACCACCCGGCCGCCCTGGGTGATCACGACCGCCCCCGCCGCCACCAGCCGCCGGGCCGCCTGCCGAGCCCGCTCCATCCATGGTCGCCAATCGACGGCCACCGCCCGGGCCGCCTCGGACGGGCAGATCGAGGCTCCCGCCGGCCGCGCCGCCAGCAGGTCGGCGATCGCCTGCTGCAGCGCCGTGTCGGTGGCATCGAGGCCCCGTCGGCAGGCAGCGCTGCAGTAGCGCACCTGATCCCAGTCCCGCGCCCACTTCTTGCGCCACGCAATCATGCGGCCACAGGTCACGCATGGCTTGTCGTCCACCACGGTTGCGGCGTTCGCCGCCAGAGCA
>JBJXGS010000300.1:0-10631 GCA_046160545.1 Burkholderiales bacterium | reverse complement strand
CCCCCTCGACTCGTCTACCGCGCTGGCGCCGTCGAGCACGACGCCGTCGACCGGCACCTTCTCACCGGGCCTGACGCGCAAGGCGTCGCCGACGTGCACGTGCGAGAGAGGAACGTCCTCTTCGGCGCCGTCCGCATTGATCCGCCGGGCCGTCCTGGGCGAGAGGCCGAGCAGGGACTTGATGGCGGCTGAGGTCTGCGAACGTGCCTTCAGTTCCAGCACCTGGCCCAGCAGGGTTAACGAAATGATCACTGCTGCGGCTTCGTAATAGACGGCCACACGCCCCATCGCGATGAACGAGGGTGGAAACACCCCTGGCGCGACGGTCGCCACCAAGCTGTAGGCAAAGGCCGCACCCGTGCCCAGGCCGATCAGCGTCCACATGTTCGGGCTACGCAGAACGACGGAGCGGGCGCCGCGCACGAAAAATGGCAGTCCCGCCCACAGCACCACCGGGCCGGCCAGCGCCAGTTCGACCCAGCTCTGATGCGGCAGCAGCTGCGGGAAGAGCCGGTGCCCGAACATGGCCAGGAATGTGACCGCCACGGTGAGCGGCAGAGTCCACCAGAAGCGACGCTGGAAAGCGAGGAGTTCCGGATCCTCGCCTTCGTCCAGAGAGGGCATCAGCGGCTCCAGCGTCATGCCGCACTTCGGGCAGTTGCCCGGCTGTGGCTGCCGGATTTCCGGGTGCATGGGGCAGGTATAGATGGTGCCCGCCGGCGCGCCGGCCGGAGCGTCGCGCCGTGCTGCCTCCGCCTGTTTACCGGTTTCCGGACCGCCCGGCGAAGGATGGTGGTGGTGATTCCGGTCCATCGTGTCGTGTGGAGATGCCGAGGTTGAAAGCACAACGGGGTCGCCCGGGGAGCGCCGCAGATGGCTGCTCCCCGAGGTCGGCTTATTGATGCTTGTGCTCCTTCGCGTGGTTGTGCAGCGGCTTCTTCGGCGGCTTCGACTCGGCGGGTTCGCTTGACGTGGCTACACCGCGTTCGGCCGCATGGTTGTGGCGCTTCGCCTTCGGTTTGTCTGCAGACGGCGCCGACGCGCTCGCTGCGGCCGGTGCCGAGGCCGGCTTCTTCTCCTCGGACGCATGAGCGGCGGTGGCCAGGATCGCGCTGGCGATCAGTGTTGCAAGGTATTGGCTTGTGGACATTTTTTCCTCGGCTAGGGTTGTCGAATTGCGGGTAGGTGCTCGTCGCGAGAATCGCGCTGGCGAGCATCGGTTGGCGGTCGGGTCGGGGTGATGCACCTCCTTTCTGGTTTCCGCGCGGGCGGTGTCGACATTCATGCGATACGGCGCGTGACGCCTGACGCAGGAACGAAGCGCGGCGTGCGCGCGGCATATTCATCAAAGGCGCCGCCGAACTGCTGGTGCATTTCGCGTTCTTCGTTGATCGCCAGGCGTGCATACATCACCAGGAGAATCGGGAACATCGCCACGGTCAGGAGCGTCGGCCACTGCAGCAGGAAACCCGTCATCACCAGCACGAATGCGACATATTGCGGATGGCGGACGCGCGCGTAGGGGCCGGCCGTGGCGAGGGCATGGCGGCGCTGGGCGTGATACAGCACGTGCCAGGACTTCGCGAGCAGGTAGAAACCGACGAAGATCAGGACGCTGCTGAGAATATGCAGGGCGCCGAAATGCGGGTCGCCCGTCTCGCCCAGCAGCGTCGACCACAGGTGGCCGGAGTTGTGCGCCAGCAGGTCAAGCCCCGGATAGCGCGTCTGCAGCCAGCCGGCGAGCAGGTACAGGGTCAGCGGAAAGCCGTACATCTCGACGAACAGCGCCACGACGAAAGCCGCGAATGCGCCGAAGGTGCGCCAGTCGCGCGCGGTCTGCGGCTTGAAGAAGCTGAAGGCGAAAAGGACGAACACCGCCGAATTGAGGATCACCAGTGTCCACAGGCCATAAGACGAGCCGCTGTCGTGTGTCATGGCGCCGACTCCTTGTCTTGCGGCGCGCGCGGGGGTTGCCGGGGATGCCCGCGGTCGTCATGTCCATGCCCGCGATGCATGAACAGATGCATCAGCGGGCACAGGGCCAGCAGCGCATAGGGGAGAATCCCGGCCAGGTGCGCGCGGTGCTCGGCGAGCAGGAAAAAGCCCGCGACCGCCGCGATGACGCAAAGCGCGATGCCCGTCGGGGATCTCCAGAAGGCGGGTGGGGATTCTTGGTGATCGTGATTCATTGCTTTTCTCCAGATGGCGTGTCGAGGTTGCGGACTTCGCCGCGGGGACTTGTTGGACTGGACAGCTCACCAAGCAGCGTAACGGGTGGATCGCGGCGCTCTCGGGTTGGCGGCGAAGCCGCGGAGACTTCGACAACCCTGCGAAGTTGGCCTCGCGCCGACCGCAAAATGGGCCAGGGCAACGCGAGGCAGCCTGACGGCTAAATGCGCAGGCGCGTCATGTGGCCCTGCAGAGGGAGGGCCAGCGCTCGGGCTGCGAGAGAGGTCGGACGCACGCCGCCGGCTGCGTCAAGACCATTCGCGACCAAGGGAATCGGGCGCGGCCGGTATGGACTGAAAACCACAGGCAGGCTGCCTGCGACCTCGAATAGGTCGGCTATACCGTCGAACACGGAGCCGTCGACACATTGCGCGTCGGGCATCTCGGTCGAATATTGCGCCATCACGATAACCACGGCAGGCGCCGCCGAGGTGATCTTCCCCTGCGCGTGAACTGCCAGATTCGGCGTCAAGGCGAAAGCAATCCATGTCACGAACCATGCGAGCAACAGCACGGTAGCGCGCGGTCGCGAGCGCGCCCGCCAGGAGGCGAACGACTCCTCCTCAATCTTGCATGTGCTATTGCCGTTCATGGTCAGGAAATCCTACCCTTGCGATCAGGCGATAGCTTGACCTGCATCAAGCCACTCCGCCGATTGCCGGCACGCCGTCTTGCATCATGCGAGTACCGTTCTAGCCATTTCGACTTCCGATGCGGGTCTGCTTTCCCGCGCTGCCTGAGTTCTTGCCGGTGCGCCGCTCGTTCAGGCGCCGCTTCCGCCGCGCGCCAAGCCAGAGCCATACGACCAATATCGCGACCGCGACGACGCCCAACCCGAGCAACGACCAGGCGTTCCCGGAATCGGCTTCGATCATGCGCTGGATATGCATTCGTGACAACCTCGAAATTGCAGTCCATTCAGCGCCCGGCACGATGGCACGTGCCGGGTGAAGATGAGACGACTCGTCTCAGGACCCCGGTCGCAGTCATGCGCCCCAACTTCTCCAGCAAGGCATGGCAACCGATCGACACGAGTCTTATCGCTTCGTATGCTACGGTCACGGCACCGAGCGGGATTCAGAAAGGGGCCCGGGGCTCGAAAATCCTTGCGATACGTCAACACGCTGTGGTTCACCTGCACCTGGCCTGAAAAGGCGTTCGCCGTCGCGGCCTGCTCGACGCGCTGCTGGTCGCCGGGGATGCGCGTTGGCCGATGTCTGCATTCGGGCGCGTGGCGTTCCTTGCCGTCGCGTCGGGTGTCGGCTACACGGTATTCAGCGAATGGCTCAACACGACCGCGCGTGGCAGTTGGACCTATGCCGACACCATGCCGGTGCTGCCCATCCTCGATGTCGGGCTGACGCCGGTGCTGCAATGGGTGGTAGTGCCTTGCGCCGCGTTCTGGCTCGGGCGCCGACATGTCGATGCCTTGCCATCGCCGTGATGCACGGCAGCAACGACCGAAGCCAAGGCCGCAGCGGCACTCTTTCGGATCATTCATCGGCCAGGGCATGACAAGTCTCGGGTTCCGCATAGCCCTTCAGGCGCAACGCCCGGACCTGGCGCTGCAGGCTGCCTGTGACCTGCTCGTCGAGGCCGGCAACCGTTTTTTCGTGCGCCAGAACCTCGCCATGAGCGGCCTCGGCGCATAGGCGAGCCGCCAGGTTGACTGGCGGGCCGACGGCGGTGTATTCGAGGCGCGATCCCGCGCCAATCACTCCCACGGTAACCGTACCGGTGGCCACCCCCACGCCGATGCCAAGTCGCAGGCCGTCGTTCGACTGGCGTCGTGTCAACTCCAGGCCACGCCGCCGAATGTCGCGTGCCAGGTCCAACGCGCGGGCGCGGTGGTCAGCGAGGGGCATCGGGGCGCCGACCAGAATCAGGACGCCGTCGCCTGCCTGGTCCTTGATGGTGCCTGCGTGTGCCGCTGCCGCGGCGCCGACGGCGTCGTAGTATTTGCGAAGGATTTCGATGACCTGCAGCGGATGGGTCGCCACGGTGAAGGCGGTGAATCCGCGCAAGTCGCAGCAAACCACCGAGATCTCGAGGGTGCGAACGCGGGTCGCGTTTTCCAGGCCTTGGCGTGTCACCATCTCCGCGACTTGCGGCGCCAGAAAGCGCGCCATGAATTCGGCGCGTCTGCCCTGGGCGACGTGAAACCGGACCGCGCCGATACTGAAAACGATCAGGCCTGCCGCGGCGGCGAAGGGGGCCACATGTACCGGAAGAATCAAGGCCGCGCCAAGAAAGGGCGCGCCGGCCAAGAAAGCTATGGCGCGATTGGCTTCCGCGCGATCCGGATGTCGGCGATAGGCGCGCAGCCCGGCGAAGCCCGCGAGCAGCAGCGCGCCCGCAAGCGGTCCGGCGAAGAGGAAGAACGCTGGATACTCTGGCACATGAATGTCTGCAGAATCATGACGCAGGATGTTGACGAATTGATGCGCACGCAGGTCGGGTAGCGCCAGGGAGGCGACGCCATAGAACACGGCGAGGCACTGCGCCAGTCTCAGCCATCTTTCTTCTTCGAGGCGTTCGTCGGGGATGGTTCGCAAAACCCGATGCAGCCACTCGAGAGCAAAGACCACGGCGAGCGCCTCGGGGATGGCGAACACGCCGTCCCAGGCGGGTATGTCGTGCCGGGCGTGCATCGGCGCCGCCACGAGTACGTTGAGCGCGACTGCCGCGCCGATCGACGCCAGGGCTGCAGCCATTGCGCGGCTGGTCGGCGACGCGCGGTCGGCGACGACGAACGAAAGCGCCAATCCCATAGCCAGCATGGCCACAACCAAGAGTGCGGCGTCATCTGAATGCATGGGCGACGCCTCGGGCGTGACTGCCGAGCCGAGCAGCGACAGCCCTGGAAAACGACGGTGTCGCCATTGCCGCTGATTCGCCTGGCTCGCTGGTCATGGTCAATTCCTTTGAACGGGTCAGGGGAGCGACATGCCTAACGCGAAAGAAGGTGCAATTCCCAGCTGAGAGACAGCAAGGCATGAACGGTGGCACCAAGCAGTAGCGCTGCCGCGCCGCACGCCCATGCTTCGGCTAAAGGGCAAAGCCATTCGCAATCGCATGAGCGCGCGCAGGCTGCAGGAATTGCCATCGGCAAGGTGGAGCAAAAGTGAATGAGCGCTTTCACGTTGGGTTCCTCGTTGAGATCCGAAACCCGCCACGCCTCATACCCGGACGATTTCTGTGTCGACGAAACCCAGTCTGCCGCATGACGAGAACGGTCAATGGTGGACTGCCTGACGTGGCACCTGTCTCGGCGATCAATAACCGCGACCCGCGGTCAGCGTCGAAACAATGAAGATCGCCGCGCGGCAAGGCAGCCTTGGCGGCAGCTCGTACCCTACGCGAGCGTAATCGTGACCGGCGTGGCATTGCGCAGCATATCGAGCACAGGACAGTGTGCATCGACCGCCTCCTTGAGACGCTTGATCTGATCCTCGCCGGCCGGACTGTCGATATGCACCGAACCAACAATTTCGGTGAAGCCAGGACGGGGGTGTGGAGGAACCGCGAAGAAACCCCGCAGATCAAGCTTCCCTTCCAGCTGCACCGCCACCTCGTTCAGCGGGATGCCCATCGCGGCCGCATGCACGTGATACGTGATCTCCTGGCAGGCGGCCAGCGCGGCGAGGGTGTATTCGACCGGATTTGGTGCCTTGTCGGTGCCGCCGAGCGCTGCAGGTTCATCGATATCCACGACAAAGCCCCGCACTTCGACGCGCCGATGCAGGCTGCCCTGTCCGCCACTCTTCACCGCGAAGGTCGCCTTCGACTGATCAGGCTGATCAAGAAGCGCGCGCCCCGTTGCTGCAAAAAGCGTCTTGAGATGGTCTGCCATGCTGACTCCTTGTCACGTGAAATTTGAAGGACCCGACAGGATCACGATGCAGTGATCATGGCAGTTCATACGCATGCTGGCGCGCGACGGATGTCGCGACCGCGTCGGCGCGGCCACGCCGTCAGCACGGTCTTACTTGCGGGCCTCGATCGACATCACCGTGAACTGGCCGCCGACCTTCTCGGCCGTGAAGCCGATCTTGTCGCCTTCCTTCACCTGGTCGAGCATTGCCGGGTCCTTGACGCGGAACACCATGGTCATCGGCGCCATGTCGAGGCTCTTGATCTCGCCGTGCTTGAGCGTGATGCGGCCGCGCTCCTTGTCGATCTTGCGCACTTCGCCGTCTGCCATCGCGGCGGCGGACGGCGCCGCAGCCTTCTTGTCGCCATGCCCAGCGTGGCCCTTGTGGTCACCGGAGGCGAGCACGGCGCCGGAGGCGAGCAGGAGTGAGGCGAGAATCGAGATGATGCGTTTCATGATGTTGCTCCTTTGAAAAAGTTCAAACATGGGTTGAAAAAACGCGAGTGGACCCGTTGCGGTTGACCAGCAGCACGTTGTAGCGGTCGCGCCTGCCGTCTTCCATTTCCATGCCTGGCGATCCCAGCGGCATGCCCGGGACCGCCAGCCCGATGGCGGCGGGTCTTTCTTTTATCAGCCGCAGGATGTCGGCGGCCGGAACGTGCCCTTCGATCGCATAGCCGGCGATCAGCGCGGTGTGGCAGGAACCCAGCTCCTTGGGGATGCGCAGGCGCGCGCGCGCGGCGTTGTTGCCGACATCGTGCACGCGCACGCGGAAGCCGTGCGCTTCGAGGTGCTTCACCCACTTCGTGCAGCAGCCGCAGGTGGGTGACTTCCACACCTCGGCCGTCCCGGCGGCGTGCGCCGCGCCGGTGCGCGGCAGCACCGCGGCGGCGGCCAGCGCCGCCAGTAACCGGCGCCGTCCCGGGATCATTTGCCCACCACCTTGATGGTGCCTTTCATGCCGGCCTCGAAGTGACCCGGGATCAGGCAGCCGTACATGAAGGTGCCGGGCTTGGTGAAGGTCCAGGTGATCTCCTCCTTTGCGCCGGGCTTGACGTGCGCCATGTAGGGTTCCTCATGTTCCATTTCCGGATGCTTTTTCATCATCTCGGCGTGCTTCTTCAACTCCTCCTCAGTGCCGATGACCATCTCGTGCATGACCTTGCCGCTGTTGCGGACGATGAACTTGATGGTCTCGCCCTGGCGCAGCGTGATCTCGGCCGGGGTGAAGCGCATGCTGTCGGCCATATCCACTTTGACCGTGCGGCGCGCCTTGCGCGGATCGCCTTCGCGGCCGAACGGGTGCTCGTCCTTGGAAATGGCGCGCTTGGCTGGCTTGGCGGCGTGCTCCGCATTGCCATGCGCGCCGACAGTGAATGGCACGATCGCGAGGAAAACTGCAGGTGCCCAACGGACGAATCGATTCATGGCGTTGTCTCCTTTAGGTCGGGGATCGAGTTCGAATGTGATGCAAACGCACCTTGGCCGAGATAGCTCGTACCGAGATGATCGGTGGCGATGATGCGGAAATCAGGGACGCGATCGCGCAGGTATCGCCAAGGGCGTCTCAGGCCGCGGTAGGTGGTCAGGTAGCGCCGGGCCCGAAAAGCGGTCACCAGGTTCGGCGCGAAGCCCCACCACCATGGCAGCCATCGCATCCCGGCGACCACGATCCGAGCCCCGGGACGGGCAGCCGCATGCATGGCCGCCACGGACTCGGCGGACTGAAGGAGGTCATGGGTGTAGCACAAAAGGAACGCGTCGATCGGCGCCAGATCGCGCAACTTATCCGCGCCACCCTCGAACACCGAAACGCGATGCGACAAGCCGGCGTCCGCGACTCTGCGGCGCGCGATGGCCACCATTTCGGGTGAGATATCGATGCCGCACACGCGTCCGCGGGGTCCCACCGCCTCGGCAAGCGCGATGAGCGTCGCCCCGGTGCCGCAAGCGACATCGGCGACGTGCTCGCCGCCGCGCAATCGCAAAGCTGCCACCGCGCTCGCCCTGATTCCCAGAATGCGGGTACAGGTCGCGTCATAGCCGCGAGCCAGTGTGCGGTAGCGAGCGACCGCAAGAGCCGGGTTTGGCGCCGGCGCCAGGTTGGCTCGAACATTGGCCAATAAACCCTCCTGGCCACCGTCCGCGTCGAATCTGGCGGAAGCGACCGGAGCAGCCAAGGCGCCCTTAGTGTCCATGCCCCCCTCCATGGGCACCCGGCTTGCGCACCCGCACGGTCATCTCGCCGCCGACTGCCTTCCCACTTGCAGGGTCGATCTCGGTCATGCGCGAGGTCGGGGCACGTTCGGCGTTGAGCGACTTGCCCTCCCACTTGTAGGCCACGGTGCGCTCCGGATACTTGTACGGCCCGGGGTCCTTGTAGTCGCCGCGCGCCTGGTTCTCGCGCACCTTGAGGCAAGTGAACATGCCGCCCATCTCGATGGGGCCGAACTGGCCCTGACCGGTCATCATCGGCAGGGTGTTGTTCGGCAATTGCATTTCCATTTCGCCCATGTCGGCCATGCCGCGCTCACCCATGACCATGTACTCGGGCACGAGGTTTTGGATGCGCTGCACCAGCCCGCGATGGTCGACGCCGATCATGGTCGGCACATCGTGGCCCATCGGGTTCATGGTGTGGTGGCTCTTGTGGCAGTGCATGGCCCAGTCACCGGGCTCGGTGGCTTCGAACTCGACGGCGCGCATCTGTCCGACCGCGACATCGGTGGTCACCTCCGGCCAGCGCGCCGAGGGCGGGGTGAATCCGCCGTCGGTGCCGGTCACCACGAACTCGTGCCCGTGGATGTGGATCGGGTGGTTGGTCATGGTCAGGTTGCCCATGCGCACGCGCACCCGATCACCCGTGCGGCACACCAGGTTGTCGATGCCGGGAAAGGCGCGCGAATTCCAGGTCCACAGGTTGAAGTCGAGCATGGTGTTGATCCTGGGCGTGGCCGACCCGGGGTCGATGTCGTAGGCGTTGAGCAGGAAGCAGAAGTCGCGATCCACCGGCATGAACCTGGGGTCCTTGGGATGGGTGACCCAAAAGCCCATCATGCCCATGGCCATTTGCGTCATCTCGTCAGCGTGCGGGTGGTACATGAAGGTACCGGCGCGGCGCGCGACGAATTCATATACGTAGGTCTCGCCGGGCTTGATCTGCGGCTGGTTCAGCCCCCCCACGCCGTCCATGCCATTGGGCAGGCGCTGGCCGTGCCAGTGGATGGTGGTGTGCTCCGGCAGCCGGTTGGTGACGAACAATCGCACCTGGTCGCCCTCGACCACCTCGATGGTCGGCCCCGGGCTCTGGCCGTTGTAGCCCCACAGGTGCGCCTTCATGCCCGGCGCGATCTCGCGCACCACCGGCTCGGCAACCAGGTGGAACTCCTTCCAGCCCTGGTTCATGCGCGGCGGCAGGGTCCAGCCATTGAGCGTGACCACCGGGTTGTAGGGGCGCCCGCTGGCCGGCGGCTTGCTGATGACGGTCGCGGCGCCCGCGGCCTGCGGTGCCTCCGGCACGGTGGCCTGCGCGACGCGCGAAACGGCAGCAGCGCCCAACAGGGTCGCGCCCAGTCCGGCACCGCGGGTGAGGAAACGCCGCCGTGCGGGGGGAGCGGATTGCATTGCGTAGTCCTTGTTCTTTTTCATGTCAGTGCCCCCCGCCGCCGCCAGCAGCTTTGGGCATGAGCGGTGCGGCCAGGCCCAGCGTGGTCGGCTTGCCGACAAGGGCAGTGCGCAGGTCCGCCTCGGCCAGCCAGAAGTCGCGCTGCGCCTCGATGGTGCTATTGACCGCCATTACCTGCTCACGCGCGTCGGCCAGCAGCTCAAAGACCGACTTCAGCATGCCGTTGTAGCGCCACAGCATCTCCTCGGAGATCTTCTTGCGCAAAGGCACGATTTCTTCGCGGTAATGGCGCGCCAGATCATGCTGGGTGCGATACGCGGCATAGGCCTCGCGCACTTCGCTTTGCGCCGTCACCGCGGTGTCGCGAATGCGCGCAACCGACTGCAGGTATCGCGCCTCGGCGGCGGCGACCCGCGCCCCGCCCCAATCGAACAGCGGAATCTCGAAGCCCACCTCCCAGCCGCGCTTTCTCGGCTCTGTACCTTCATCGACCCGCCCGCGGCCGATCTCCAGCACGTTGGTAAAGCGGGTGATGCGCGTCAAGCCCAGCGATGCCGCCAGCGACTCGGATTCCAGCCGCGCGGCTGTCACGTCCAGTCGCTCGCGCATCGCTTCGCTGGCAATGTCGTCCTCGCCGCGCGGCGCGCCTGGCAGGTCCGGCAGGCGCTCCGGCAGACGCAGCAGCGCAGCGTCGGCCACGCCCAGCATGCGTGCCAGTTGCTCGCGCGCCGCTATGGCAGCGTGCCGGGAACGCGCAACTTGCGCGGTGGCATCGGCGTAGAAGGCGTGCTCGCGCATCTGTGCCAGACGGGAGCAGTCGCCGGCGCGCGCCATGCGCCGTGCCAGCTCTGCACCGGCGTCAGCCGAGTCCTTGACCTGCTCCAGGTAGGCGGCCGTCTGCTG
>JBJXGS010000299.1:0-8988 GCA_046160545.1 Burkholderiales bacterium | reverse complement strand
CGACCGGTGCCCTGACCCTGCCGCAGGACGCGGTGGTGATGCGCGACGGTTTTGCGTGGGTGTACCGGGCCGGTGCGGCCGATGCGGGCGGCACGCGCGTGGCGCGCATCAAGGTCGAATTGGGGCGCCGCGTCGATGATCGCATCGAAGTGCTTGCCGGTCTCAAGCCCGAGGATCGCGTCGTCGCAGCCGGGGCCGCGTTCCTGGCCGACGGTGACCTGGTCAAGGTCGCGCGATGAACGTCTCCGCATGGTGCATCCGGAACCCGGTTCCGGCGTTGATGGTCTTTGTCATCCTGACCTTTGCCGGCCTCTTGTCGTTCACCACGATGAAGGTGCAGAATTTTCCGGACCTGGACGTGCCGACCATCAACGTCACCGCGACCCTGCCCGGCGCGGCGCCGGCACAGCTGGAGACCGACGTGGCGCGCAAGATCGAGAACTCGATCGCGACGCTGCAGGGCCTGAAGCACATCTATACCAAGGTGCAGGACGGCACGGTCACGATCAGTGCCGAATTCCGCCTCGAGAAGCCGGTCCAGGAGGCGCTCGACGACGTGCGCTCGGCGGTCGCGCGCGTACGCGCCGACCTGCCCGGCGACCTGCGCGACCCGATCGTCACCAAGCTGGACCTGTCGGGCGCGCCGATCCTGGCTTACACGGTTGCCTATCCGCGCTACGACGACGAGGCGCTGTCATGGTTTGTGGAGGACACCATCGTCAAGCGCCTCTTGCTGGTACGCGGTGTCGGCGCGGTCAACCGCGTCGGTGGCGCCACGCGCGAAATCGGCATCGCGCTGGACCCGGTGCGCCTGGCCGCGTTCGGACTTTCCGCCGGTGAAGTGTCGCGCCAGCTGCGCGCCACCCAGCAGGAGGCCGGTGGCGGGCGCGTGGATTTCGGCACCGGCGAGCAGGCAGTACGCGCTTTAGGCAACCTGACCAGCGCCGCCGAAGTGGTGCGCCTGGAACTGGCGCTGCCCGGCGGGCGGCGCGTGCGCCTGGAGGAGGTCGCGCGGGTGACCGACGGCGTCGCGGAGATGCGCAGCCTGGCACTTCTGGACGGCAAGCCGGTGGTCGGCTTCGAGGTCACGCGCAGCCGCGGCGCCTCCGAGGTCGAGGTCGGTGCCGGCGTGCGCGCGGCATTGAGGGAACTGTCGGCCGCACACCCGGAGATGAAGCTCACCGAGGCGTTCGATTTCGTCACTCCGGTGGACGAGGAATTCCGCGGCTCGATGCTGCTGCTCTACGAAGGCGCGATCCTCGCCGTCCTGGTGGTGTGGCTTTTTCTGCGTGACCTGCGCGCGACCTTTGTATCCGCGGTGGCGCTGCCACTGTCGGTGATCCCGGCCTTCATCGGCATGCACTGGTTTGGCTTTTCGCTCAACGTGGTGACGCTCCTGGCGCTCTCGCTGGTGGTGGGAATTCTCGTCGACGATGCGATCGTGGAAGTCGAGAACATCGTGCGCCACCTGCGCATGGGCAAGTCGCCCTTCGAGGCGGCGATGGAAGCGGCCGACGAGATCGGTCTGGCGGTGATCGCCACCACCTTCACATTGATCGCGGTGTTCCTGCCGACGGCATTCATGAGCGGCATCGCCGGCAAGTTCTTCAAGCAGTTCGGCTGGACCGCGTCGCTGGCGGTATTCGCTTCCCTGGTGGTGGCGCGCATGCTCACGCCCATGATGGCCGCCTACATGATGAAGGCGCGGGCGCAGGAGCCGGTGGCCGACGGTCGCTTCATGCGTGCCTACATGGGCATGGCGCGCTGGTGCCTGAACCATCGCTGGATCACCCTCTTCGCGTCGGCCCTGTTCTTTGCCGGCTCGGTGGCGCTGATCCCGCTCTTGCCGACCGGCTTCATCCCGCCGGACGACCTGTCGCAGACCCAGGCGCATATCGAGTTGCCACCCGGCTCCACGCTGGCACAGACCCGCGCGGCTGCCGAGAAGGCGCGCGAGGCGATCTCGCGCATTCAATATGTCAAGAGCGTCTACACCACCATCGGTGGCGGCGCCGCCGGCAGCGACCCGTTTGCGCCGCAGGACGCCGCCGAGGTGCGCCGTGCGACCCTCACCGTGGTCCTTGAGGCACGCAAGCTGCGCACCACGCGCAAGCAGGTCACAGAGCGCCAAATGCGCGAGGCCCTGTCCGAGATCCCCGGAGTGCGCACCAAGGTGGGCCTGGGCGGGTCCGGCGAGAAGTACATCCTGGTCCTGACCGGCGACGACCCGCAGGCGCTCTCGACGGCGGCACTGGCGGTCGAGCGTGACCTGCGCACGATTCAGGGCATCGGCAGCGTTGCCTCGACCGCGGCACTGATCCGCCCGGAACTGTCGGTAAGGCCCGACTTCGCGCGCGCCGCCGACCTGGGTGTTTCCACCGCGGCCATCGGCGAGGCGTTGCGCATCGCCACCATCGGCGACTACGACGTTGCGCTGCCCAAGCTCAACCTGCCGCAGCGCCAGGTGCCGATGCTGGTCAAGCTCGACGTCGCCGCGCGCCGCGACATCGCGGTGCTGGAACGCCTGATGATTCCCTCGACGCGGCCCGAGATCGGGTCGGTCATGCTGGGTCAGGTGGCGACCCTGGAGATCGGCAGCGGGCCGGCGGTGATCGACCGCTACGACCGCTCGCGCAACATCAACTTCGAGATCGAGGTCGCGGGCACGCCCTTGGGCGAGATCACGGCCGCGGTGCAGGAACTGGCGTCGATCAAGAACCTGCCGCCGGGCGTACGCCAGGTCGAGATCGGCGACGCGGAGGTGATGGGCGAGCTTTTCGCCAGCTTCGGGCTGGCCATGGCGACAGGTGTACTTTGCATCTTCATCGTGCTGGTCATGCTCTTCAAGGATGTGCTGCAACCGGTGACGATCCTGGTGGCGCTGCCACTGTCTCTCGGGGGTGCGTTCGTCGCCCTGCTTGTGACTGGAAAGTCGTTCTCCATGCCGTCCCTGATCGGCCTAATCATGATGATGGGCGTGGCCACCAAGAACTCGATTCTTTTGGTGGAGTACGCGATCGTCGCGCGCCGCAACGGCATGGCGCGCCTGGAGGCGCTGCTGGACGCCTGCCACAAGCGCGCCCGCCCCATCGTCATGACCACCATCGCCATGGGCGCGGGCATGCTGCCCATCGCGTTCGGCAGCGGCATCGCAGACCCGTCTTTCAGGAGCCCGATGGCGATCGCGGTCATCGGCGGACTCATCACCTCGACCTTCCTGTCGCTCCTGGTAATTCCGGTGGTGTTCACCGTGATCGATGACCTGGCGCGCCTGATCGGGCGGCTGTGGGGTTTTTTCGGACGGTCGCGGACGCGCCCGGCGTGACGCGCTAAGCTTGCGCTTTTGACGACTGATTCTTGGCCGGCGCATCGTGCAAGACCATCTCAAGTGGACCGACAACTTCGCCCTGGGCTTTGCGCCCATGGACGACCTGCACCGAGAGTTCGTGGAACTGGTGGCCGCGGTGCAGGGCGCCAGCGACGCTGACCTGGCACGTTGCCTGGACGCCCTGGCCGCCCATTTGAGCGCCCATTTCGAGGAAGAGAACCGCTGGATGCGCGAGACCGACTTTCCGCCGCGCGACTGCCACATCGACGAGCACACCGCTGTCCTGGCTTCCATGACCCAGGTGCGCGAACTGGTCGCCCAGGGTGACCTGGCCAACGGCCGCCGGCTGGCCCAGGCGCTGGCCGACTGGTTTCCGGGCCATGCCGATTACCTGGATTCGGCGTTGTCGCACTGGATGTTCAAGCGGCGCTTTGGCGGCAAGCCGGTGGTGATCCGCCGCGAAGTCGCTCCCGGAGCGTCGTAGCAGCTCAGCGGCCTTGGCGGCGCGCAAGCAGCCGGTCGTAGACCGCCTGATACTGGCTGACCATGGCCTCGAGGCTGAAGCGCTCAAGCGCCGCCTGCCTGGCCGCCGCCCCCTGGGACTTGCGCATTCCTGCATCAAGCGCGTATTCGGTGATGGCGCGGGTCACGAACCCGACGTCACCCGGTGCGAAAAGCCTGCCGGTCACACCGTCATCGATGAGTTCTGGATTGCCGCCGACCCCGGTGGCCACCACCGGCAGCCCGGAGGCGAAGGCCTCGAGGATGGTGTTGGAAATCCCTTCGTTGAGCGACGGCAGCACGAAGAGGTCAAGCGCCCGCAACACGGCAGGCACATCATCGCGCGCGCCGGGCAGCCAGGTCACCTCCGTGATGCCCAGGCTTGCGGACAGTGCGTGCAAGTCGTTCAGGAGCGGGCCGTCACCGACCACTGCCAGGCGCAGGCGGCGTTGCAGCTCGGGACTTTCCTTGCGCGCCGCGGCAAAAGCCTCGAGCAGCAGGCGCTGGTCCTTGACGGCCTGGATACGCCCGACCGTGCCGATGACGATGCTGTCATCGTCGCAGAAACCGGCTGGCAGTATGTCGCGCCGCGTCGCGTCGACGCCGGGCGCAAAGCGCTCGGTGTCCACGCCGTTGCAGATGTGCGAGATCTTCGACGACGCCACGCCTACGCGCGTCTGCAAATAGCTGGACAGGTCGGCCGAGACCGTGATGTAGCGTGATATGAAGGGCGCGTGCAGGCGTCGTAGCAGCATGGGCTTGAAGCGCTCGCCGCGCAGGTCGCCCACGTCCCAGCCGTGCTCGCCGTGCACGCGGTGCCGCACGCCGGCCAGCATGGCCGGCAGCACCGCGTCGAGGCCCGACATGTTGCGCGTATGGACGATCGCCGGGCGCAGCTGGCGGCACAGCGAGTAGAGTCCGCCGCGCAGTTTCCAGACGCCGACGCGTGCACGCTCGAGTGCGAAGAGCTCGACGTCGGGACGCTGGATGCGCTCGCGAAACGCGGTGTAGCCCTCGACGCAGGCGATCGCGTGGCGATAGTTCGCAGGCGGCATGTGGTTGATCAGGTTGACCAACCCGTTTTCCATCCCGCCGGTGGCGAGATGGTGCAGCACGTGCAATACCAGTGGCGGCGCCGCGCCGGTGGAATCGGCCGCAGGCACGGCTATTCGACCGTGACGCTCTTGGCCAGGTTGCGCGGCTTGTCGACGTCGGTGCCGCGCGACAGCGCCGTGTGGTACGCCAGCATCTGCAAGGGCACCACGTGCAGGATGGGCGACAACGCGCCGTAGTGCTCGGGCATGCGGATCACATGCACGCCCTCGGAGGACGCGATGTGGCTGTCGGCGTCGGCGAAAACGTACAGCTGGCCACCACGCGCGCGCACTTCCTGCATGTTGGACTTGAGTTTTTCCAGGAGCGCGTCGTTGGGCGCGATGGTGACTACCGGCATCTCGTCGGTCACCAGCGCCAGCGGGCCGTGCTTGAGTTCGCCGGCAGGGTAGGCCTCGGCGTGGATGTAGCTGATCTCCTTCAGTTTCAGCGCGCCCTCGAGCGCGATCGGGTAGTGCAGGCCGCGACCCAGGAAAAGCGCGTGTTCCTTGCGCGTGAACTGCTCGGACCAGGCGATGATCTGCGGTTCCAGTGCCAGCACGCTCGAGAGCGCATTGGGCAGGTGGCGCAGGGCCTTCAGGTGCGCGGCCTCCGCGTCTGCCGACAGTCGGCCGCGCAGCTTGGCCAGGGTCAGGGTGAGCAGAAACAGCGCCGTCAGCTGGGTGGTGAAGGCCTTGGTCGAGGCGACACCGATCTCGACCCCGGCGCGCGTCAAGTACTTGAGGCTGGTCTGGCGCACCATGGCCGAGGTGGCGACGTTGCACACGGCCAGCGTGTGCCGGTGCCCCATGCCCTGGGCGTGCTTGAGCGCGGCCATGGTGTCGGCGGTCTCGCCGGACTGCGAGATCACCACGACCAGTGCGTCCGGATTGGCGACCGAATCGCGGTAGCGGTACTCGCTGGCGACCTCGACCTGGGTCGGTATCTGCGCGATCGATTCGAGCCAGTACTTGGCGGTGGCGCCTGAGTAGTAGCTGGTGCCGCAGGCGAGGATGCGCACTTCGTTGACGGCCTTGAAGACGGCCTCGGCCTCGGCGCCGAAGAGCGAGGGTGCAATGCCTTCGACACCTTCGAGCGTGTCGGCCACCGCGCGCGGCTGCTCGAAGATCTCCTTTTGCATGTAGTGCCGGTAGGGCCCCAGCTCGACTGCGTTGGAGTGCGCCTGCACGACGCGCACTTCGCGCGGCGCCGGCTTGCCTGCGGTATCGACGATGCTGTGACCACCGGTGCGGATTTCGACCACGTCGCCTTCCTCAAGAAAGGCGATGCGATCGGTCGTGCCGACCAAGGCCAGCGCGTCGGAGGCGAGGAAGTTTTCACCGGCCGAGTCACCATGCCCGACCCCCACCACCAGCGGGCTGCCGGCGCGCGCGCCCACCACCACGCCCGGTTCCTTGTCGGCAAACACCGCGATCGCATAGGCACCGGTCAGGCGCTTGACCGCCGCCTGTACCGCCGTGAACAGCTTGCCCTGATACATGCTGTGCACCAGGTGGGCGATCACCTCGGTGTCGGTCTGGCTTTCGAATACGTAGCCCTTGGCTTTCAGTTCGGCGCGCAGCTCGTCGTGGTTTTCGATGATGCCGTTATGCACCAGGCCGATCTCGTCCCTGGAAAAATGCGGATGCGCGTTGACGGTGACCGGCGCGCCGTGGGTGGCCCAGCGCGTGTGCGCAATTCCCGTATGACCCGTGAAGCGGCCCTCCTTGACCTGCGAGTCAAGATCGGCCACGCGCGAGACGCTGCGCGCGCGCTTGAGCCCGCCGGCGTTGACCGCCACGCCGCACGAGTCGTAGCCGCGATACTCGAGGCGCCGCAGGCCCTCGACGAGGATGGGAACGATGTCGCGTTGCGCGACTGCACCGACGATTCCGCACATGGGGTCTTTCTCCTTACTCGAATTCGACGATGGCTTCGATCTCGACCGAAAAGCCGCGCGGCAGCGAGCCCATGCCCACCGCCGAGCGCGCATGCCGGCCGCGTTCGCCGAATACTTCGACGAAGAGGTCCGAGCAGCCATTGATGACCTGCGGGTGTTCGGTGAAGTCCGGGTGCGCGTTGACCATGCCCAGCACCTTGACCACACGCGTGACGCGCGCGAGTTCGCCCAGGGCTTCCTTCATGACGCCGATCAGCCCCAGGCCGACCTGGCGCGCATCCGCATACGCATCCTTGACGCTGACTTCACGACCGACCTTGGGCACCGGGCCCGCGCCGGCAGGCCGCACAGGCCAACCCTTGCCGGACAGGAACAGCAAATTGCCCGCGATCACGTAGGGCACATAGTTGCCGCCCGGTGCAGCCGGCGGCGGTATGACAAGACCCATGCGGGCCAGTTGTTGTTCCGGGGTCACGCGCGGTCTCCCTCCCGCCGGAAGTGCCTGCCGTGGCTCACGCCGCCGGCTTCTTCTTCGGTGGTTTCCAGTTCTCGACGGTGGTCTGCTTGGCGCGCGTGAGGGTGAGCTTGTCGGCCGGTGCCTCGCGCGTGATGGTCGAGCCGGCGCCGATGTAGGCGCCCGGGCCGATGGTGATCGGCGCGACTAAGGTCGTGTCGGAGCCGATGAAGGCACCGTCACCGATGATGGTCTTGGACTTGTTGACGCCGTCGTAGTTGCAGGTGATGGTTCCGGCGCCGATATTGACCTTCGAGCCGACCTCGGAATCGCCGACGTAGGACAGGTGATTGGCCTTGGACCCGGCACCGAACACCGACTTCTTGACCTCGACGAAGTTGCCGATATGCACATGCTCGCCGAGTTGTGCGCCCGGGCGCAGCCGCGCGAACGGGCCGACGCGGCAGTGCGCGCCGATCTCGGCATCTTCGAGGTGCGAAAACGCCTCGATGCGCGTGCCGGCGCGTACGCGCACGTTCTTGAGCACGCAGTTGGGGCCGATGAAAATGTCGTTGCCGAGTACGACGTCGCCTTCGAAGACACAGCCGACGTCGATGAAGACGTCGCGTCCGGTCGAAAGCATGCCGCGCACGTCGATGCGCGCCGGATCGGCCAGTGTCACCCCGGCCTCGAGCAGGCCCGTGGCGACATTGCGCTGGTGCACCCGCTCGAGTTCGGCCAGCTGCACCTTGCTGTTGACGCCCGAGGCCTCCCACTCGAAGTCGGGCTGCGCGGAAGCCACCGGCACGCCGGCTGCGGCCGCCATGGCGACGATGTCGGTCAGGTAGTACTCGCCCTGGGCATTGCCGCGATCCAGGCGCGCCAGCCAGGGCTTCAGCCGCTGCGCGGCGACCGCCATCATGCCCGTGTTGATCTCACGCAACGCAAGCTCGGCGGGGCTCGCGTCCTTCTGCTCGACGATGCGGGCCACGCGGCCCGCATCGTCGCGGACGATGCGGCCATAGCCGGTCGGGTCGCCGGGTTCGGCGGTCAGGATCGCGAAACCGGTGGGCGCGGCCGCAGCGACCAGCGCCTGCAGCGTCTGTACGCCGATGAGCGGCACGTCGCCGTAGAGGATGAGCACGGTGTCGTCGTCGGCAATGCCAGGCAGCGCCTGCGCAACAGCGTGGCCGGTGCCCAGCTGTTCGCACTGCTCGACCCAGCCCGCATCGAGGTGCTGCAGGCGTTCGCGCACCAGCGCGCCGCCATGGCCGTAGACAATCTGGATGCGTACATCGCCGAGCGCGCGTGCGGCGCGCCAGGCATGCTCCAGCAGCGGCACGCCGGCCAGCGGGTGCAGCACCTTCGGCAGCGCCGAACGCATGCGCGTGCCCTGGCCGGCGGCGAGTATGACAATGCTCAGAGCCATGCAACCTCCTGTCGGGTATCGAGCCACGCTATCGGCCTCGGCGCGGCAGGGTTGATACCTCGCCAGCGTCGGGCACGTCAACTGGTCGGGCGCCGTCGCAATGGCGAGGCAAGATACTGGATTCCGGCAGGCGCCGGAATGACGGGCGTAACGGCGTGCGCCTCGGCGCCCGGATTAGCGGTCCGCGGTACTCAGGTCGCTCGGTGCAGGCCTGGCCGCGCGTCGGCTGAACGTACACGCCCGCTCGAGGTGCGAGGGCAGGGTCGCGGGCGCGGAACCCGGGA